>DATJUH010000406.1:0-7651 GCA_035502515.1 Acidimicrobiales bacterium | reverse complement strand
GCCGGGCCGGGGTCGGGTGCCCACATCGGCTGACGTTGCGCCTGGCCGTACAGGGGTTGACCGTTCTGTGTCCGACCGTTCAGGCTCTGGCCCGGTCCCTGGCTCGACGACTGGCCCAATGACGGGCCCAGCGATAAGCGGTCGAAGTCCTGCCGGGCCGATGCGACCAGGCGCTCGCGAGCCTCACCGGTCGGGGTCAGCACCCATGTGTCCTTCGACCCGCCACCCTGGCTCGAGTTGACCACCAGGCTGCCCCTCGGCAGGGCCACGCGGGTGAGGCCACCCGGGACCACCCATATTCTTTCGCCATCGTTTACGGCGAACGGGCGGAGGTCGATGTGCCTCGGTTCGAACCCCTCTCCCGTGTACGTCGGCGACGTGGACAGTGTCACCACGTCCTGGGCGATCCACCCTCTCGGGCTGGCGGTTATTTGCTCGGCGAGGTGGGCCAGCTGGCCATCGGAGGCCTGTGGGCCGATGACCAGCCCATAACCTCCCGACCCGTCTACCGGTTTCAGGACCAGCTGGTCGAGGTGCTCGAGCACATAGGCGCGCTGGTCCGGGTCCTCGAGCAGGTACGTGTCGACGTTCGAGAGGACCGGCTCCTCACCCAGGTAGTAGCGCACGAGGTCGGGCACCCGGGGGTAAAGGGCCTTGTCGTCGGCCACCCCGTTGCCTACCGCGTTGGCGAGGGTCACATTGCCGGCCCGGGCCGCGTTGAGCACACCCGGGCAACCGAGCAGCGAACCGGGACTGAACTGCAGCGGGTCCAGGAACTCGTCGTCGACGCGCCGGTAGATCACGTCGACGCGTTCTTCCCCCGAGGTCGTTCGCATGTAGACGACACCGTCGCGGCATACGAGGTCGCGCCCCTCGACGAGGGCTACGCCCATCTGCCGGGCCAAAAAAGAGTGCTCGAAGTACGCCGAATTGTGTACCCCGGGGGTAAGTACCACGACGGTCGGGTTCCCCCTGAGGTGAGCCGGCGCCGCCGCCCGCAGCGCGGCCAGCAGGTAGGCGGGGTAGTCGGCGACGGCGCGCACGCGATAACTGGCGAATAGCTCCGGGAACACGTACGTCATCGCCCGCCGGTTTTCTACGACATAGGAGATCCCCGACGGCGTGCGCAGGTTGTCCTCGAGCACCCGGTAACGACCTTGCCCGTCGCGGACGAGGTCGATGCCGGCCACCTGGATGCGGGCCCCATTCGGCGGGGAAAGGTTGGCCGCCTCACGGTGGAAATGGGTCGACGAAAGGACGAGCCGGCGAGACAGTACCCCGTCCGCCAATACCTCCTGCGGGCCGTAAATGTCGGCCAGAAAAGCTTCCAGGGCGCGCACCCTCTGGGCGACGCCGCGTTCGATGAGTTGCCATTCCTCGGCCGGGACGACCCTCGGCACGAGGTCGAGCGGGAAGGGACGCTGCTCACCCGAAAGCGAGAACGTGATCCCCTGGTCCCGGAAGCTCCTGTCACGGGCCACGCAACGAGCCAGGTACTCCTCGGTCGACAGCGTACCCAGGACGTCGTGCAAAGGCACGTAATGCGGGCGGGGAGAAAGAGGCCCAACCTCATCGGGACTTTCGAACATCTCGTCCCAGGGCGGGCCCAACCGAAGGCGGCCCAGCCCATCGGGGCCCGCTCCGTCAGGTCCCCGTCCGTAAGAGCAGGCCCCATAAGAACGCTGTCTCGCATAAGAGACGAACAGGTCGCCCATCGGCTACCTGGCTATCACGTCAGTGTTTCGGCCGTGTTACCGGCCCGCGTAACCTAGGGCAGGGACGGCCGCCTCAACGTGCTCGCGAGGACCGCCGGCGGGTGGTCCTCTTGGCTTCGAGGAAGTCGGCCAACACGTAATCGCCGAGCGTGTCCGGGGAGGTATAAAAGGCCCTGCCCCGGTTGAGCCGGGTAATTTGCTCGATGAAATGCCGGAGGTAACCGGTGGCATCGAGGGCGAACGTATTGATGCGCACCCCTTCCCGTGCACAACGCGCCACTTCCATGAGGGTGGCGTCGACCGTGTCGCGCGTGGGCGGGTAGGCGAACACCGGCTCGGAGGCGCCTGGAGGCCAATACGCTGTCGGCTCCCCGTCGGTCACCATTATCACTTGCCTCGTCCCTCGCTGACGCGAGAGAAGCTTTCTCGACAAGAGCAACCCGTGCTGGATGTTCGTGCCCCAGTCGTAGTCCCAGGAAACCTCCGGCAGTTCTTGGAAAGTTACCTCGCGGGCATATCGCGAGAAGCCCACGATGCCAAGGTAATCCGACGGGTAACGGCTCGATATCAGCGCGTGCAAAGCGATGGCCATTTTCTTGGCGGCCAGGAAATTGCCCCGCATGGGCATGGACAGGGATAGGTCGAGCATTATCACGGTGGCCGATCGCGACAAGGCCTCCGTCCGCTCGACCTCGAAGTCCGCCGGCGCCAGCTCGACAGGAGTGCCCGGGCCCCGCCGGGCCAAGGCGTTGCGCACGGTCCGTTCAATCGAGAGGTTGAAAGGATCGCCCCACTCATAAGCTTTTGTCTCGCCTGCCCGCTCGTGCCCGGCCCCCGGAAAGCCCACCGGGTGCTGGCCGGCGCGGTACTGGGCCAGCCTCGTGTAGAGGTCCGACAGCGCCTGCTCGCCGATTCGGCGGAGCCCTCGGGGCGTCAGCTTCAGCCGCCCTTCTTTCTGCTCGACCAGGCCCGAGCCACGCAGTTCGCGAGCCAACCGGCTCAGCGCCTCGAGTGAATGGGCGTCTTCCTGGCCGAGCAGTTCACGGGCCCGCTCGATGTCGACTTCGGCCAGCGCGCCCGGGCTCGGGGCTCCGCCGAGGAGTTGTTCCAGCCCACCCAGGTCGGAGAGCTGGCTGGCGACGGAACCGGCCGGCCCGAGGCCAAACGGCAGGCTGAACAGCTGGTCGCCGGGCGAGGCGCCGGCCAGGCTGGCCGCCAGCCGCTCCAGCTCCATACGTAGATCGAGCTCGTCTTGCAACATTGCTTCGGAAAGCTCGGCCAATTTCGCCCGTTGTTCCGGCGTGAGCGAGTCCAGCAGCTGCCTGGCGGCAGCCAGCTGACGGGCCAAGCTCTCCAGCAGCTCATCGAGATTGGCCGGGTTACCCGGCACCAGATCTCCGAACTCGGCCATGAACTGGTCGAAATCGGCCTGGACGTCTTCGCCCGCGTCCCGCCGCTCGACGAGACGGTTGAGCGCGGACAGCATTTCCCGCACGCGTTCGAGCAGTTCGGGCGGGGTGTTCGAGATCGCCTCCTGCAACTCGGAAAAGGCGTCTTTGGCGAGTTGCCGCCGGCGCTGCCGGACCCGCTCGAGCAGGTCCCGGAGGCCGGCGACATCCCGGCCCGAGGCGTCGCGGTACCCGCGCTGCATCAAGCGGCGGAGGGCCTGGTCCGGGTCGCCGTGTTCCATCAGGTCGTCCATGAGACGGCGTAATACGTCGTCGCCGGAGAGATCGCCTACTTCCTGGGTGCCGTCCCAGCGGGAATAGTTAGCCCGTGCCATTACCCGCGCCGGGCCCTAGCGGTCCGAGCGGCGCGCTCTGTAACTGGCGCCCCGCCCGCTCGGGTGCTTATTCAGCCGCTTCGACAGGTGGAGCCCCTCCAGGACCAGCTCGGTGGCGGCGGCAAGGGCGGCGGCGCTCTCCGAACCGGCCAGCCTCCCCACAGGTGTCCGCAGCCCCGGGTGCCGGCTCAACGCCTCGACGTAGGCGGCGGCAGGCAGGTCGTCGCCGACTTCGATGGCTGACCCGTCGTCCAGTTCGCCGACCGCTTTGGCCAGCTCGGAAGGGTCGACTGTCTCCCGGAAGACGCCGAGTACGGCCTGGCGCGTCAGCCGCCCGACGATGTCGTCTTCGCCGTCGTCGAGGGAGTCCAGCTCGACTTTGCCGGCTGTGGAGGACACGAGTGCGCTCAGGTCGCTCACTCTGGGGACCGCTTCCGCCTCGCCCAACCGCAGCCCCCGTCGCGCCGCCGCCGCCACCAGGGTCTCGTAGTTGGCTACGCCGAGGCGTACCGATACCCCCGAACGCTGGTTGATCTGGGGGCTCTGGCGGGCCAGCTGAGAAATGCCGGCCACGACGGCGGCCATGTACGGCGGGACGTCCACCTTTACCCCGTCCAGTTTCGCCGTCCTGGCCTCTTGCTGGATGACCTCCTCCTCGGTTCCCGCGTCGAGGGGGTAATGGGTACGGATCTGTGCTCCGAACCGGTCTTTGAGGGGGGTGATTATCCGGCCGCGGCTGGTGTAGTCCTCGGGGTTGGCCGAGGCGACCAGCATCACATCGAGAGGAAGGCGGATCTTGTAGCCGCGGATCTGGACGTCGCGTTCTTCGAGCACGTTGAGGAGGCCGACCTGGATCCGCTCCGCCAGGTCGGGGAGCTCGTTGATGGCGAAGATGCCGCGGTTGGTGCGGGGGACCAGGCCGTAATGAAGGGTCAGCTCGTCTGAGAGATAGCGTCCCTCGGCCACCTTGACGGGGTCGACCTCGCCGATGAGGTCCGCGATCGAGGTGTCGGGGGTGGCGAGCTTCTCGCCGAAGCGTTGGTCGCGGCCGACCCATTCCACCGGGCAGTCGTCGCCCTTGCTCTCGACCAGTTGGCGGGCGTAGCGGGAGACCGGGTGATAAGGGTCGTCGAGGATTTCTGAACCGGCAACGATGGGGAGCCACTCGTCGAGCAGCGTCACCAGGCTGCGCATGAGCCTCGTTTTGGCCTGTCCCCGTTCACCGAGGAAAATGATGTCGTGGCCGGCCAGGAGGGCGTTCTCCAGGGCGGGCAGGACGGTGTCGTCGTAGCCGACCATGCCGTCTACTACCCGGTGACCAGCGGCGATGCACCGCGCCGCGTTGTCCCGGACTTCTTCCTTGACCGGGCGGGATGTCCAGCCCGAAGCCCGGAGTTCACCCAGGGTCGAAGGACGGTCTGTAAAGGTTGCTGCCATTCACAAAACGTACCTTTGCCGGTGGCGCTACCTTGCCAATGATGAGGTTGGGCCAATGATGAGGTTGGGCCAATGACGAGGTTGGGCCAATGATGAGCCCGGGCCGGGTCGCGAGGTTGTGGCCCGTTCGCCGGGGCGTTGGCTGTGCCTGACCAGGTGCTGGCCGAGACCGACCTCGGTGGCCGGTGGATGGCGGCTGAAGCCGACGAAGATCTGCGCCGCAGCTTCCCTCGCCTCGACCTGGACGACGATAGCTGGCAACCTCTCGTCGTACCGGGCCACTGGCGCTCTGAGCCCGCCTTCTCTTCCTCGGACGGTCCGCTTTTCTACCGAAAACGCCTGGAGATGGAGCCGCTGGCCGCGGGCCGGCGGGCGTGGCTGACCATGGACGGCATTTTCTACCAATCAGACGTCTGGTTGGACGGTTCTTACCTGGGCGATACGGAGGGGTACTTTTTCCCCCATCGTTTTGACATAACGTCGGCCCTGGAGAAGCGGTCCGAGCACGTCATCGCCCTCGAGGTGGTGTGCGACCGGCCGGCCCGGCGGGCGGCCAAAAAGGCGCTCCTCGGTGTGTTCGGGTACTGGGACTGCATCGACCCCTCTTACAACCCTGGAGGCGTTTGGGCGCCGGTCCGGGTCGAAGTGGGCGGGCCGGTGTACTTGTCTTCGCTACGGGTTACGTGCGTCGAAGCGGACGCCAAGAGCGCGGTCCTCGAATTGTCCGCCGTGCTCGACAGCGTCGAAGCCGTCACGGTCACGTTGCGCACCGAGGCCCGCCGGCCCGGGTTCTTCAACGGCGAGACCTCCGTGCCGGCGGCCCGCGTGGAAACCCGCCAGCCGCTCGCCGTCGGCGCCAACCGCGTGCGCTGGCGGCTCGTGGTCGACGAGCCGGATCTGTGGTGGCCGGTCGGGTTGGGCAGCCAGGCGCTCTACGACGTCAGCGTGAACGTCGAACTGGCGGGGGAGCCGGCGGGCGCCAAGGTGTTGCGCACCGGCCTCCGCCAGGTGAGCGCGCAAAGCCTCGTTTGGTCCATCAACGGGGAGCGGGTCTTCTTGAAGGGGGCCAATTTGGGACCGACGAGGCGGGACCTGGCCTGCGCCTCGCCGGCCGAGGTGGCCGGGGACGTACGCCTCGCGGCCGAGGCCGGGCTCAACCTGCTCAGGGTGCACGCCCACGTCGCCCGGCCCGAACTGTACGACGCCGCCGACGAACTGGGGGTGCTGCTCTGGCAGGACATGCCGCTGCACCGCGGCTACACGGGGGTACGGAGGCAAGCTGTGCGCCAGGTGGCCGCCGCCGTCGACCTGCTCGGCCACCACCCTTCGATAGTGGTCTGGTGCGGCCATGACGAGCCCTTCTCGCACGAGTTACCCGCCGGCCGGGCCCCTGGTCCGACCAGAGTGTTCCGCTCGGCCGTGGCCCAGGCCCTGCCGGGTTGGAACAAGTCGGTCCTCGACACCAGCATCAAGCGGGCGTTGGAACGAGCCGACCCGACCCGGCCTGTGCTGGCGCATTCGGGCATGCTCCCGCACCCGGCCTGGGGCACCGACAGCCATCTCTATTTTGGCTGGTACCACGGTCGCTGGGACGACTTGCCGAGGGCGATGGCGGCCTGGCCGGCGGCCGGCCGGTTCGTGGGCGAGCTGGGGGCGCAGGCGGTCCCTTACACAGCCGACTTCATGGAGCCCGATCGGTGGCCGCACCTCGACTGGGACCGGCTGGCGAGGCATTTTTGCCTGCAGAAGAGCATTTTCGACGACCTCGTCCCGCCGTCGAGCTACGCCAGTTTCGAGGAGTGGCGCGACGCTACTCAGGCCTACCAGGCCCGTCTCGTCCGTTTCCAGGTGGAGAGCTTGCGCCGGCTCCAGTTCCGGCCGACGGGTGGTTTTGCCGTGTTCCTGCTCAACGACGCCCAGCCGGCTGTGAGCTGGTCTCTGCTGGACCACGAAAGGGTCCCGAAGGCGGCATACGGGGCCCTGCGGCAGGCCTGCGCCCCCGTCCTCGTGGCGGCCGATTGGCCCGCCCCGAGCTATCGGCCAGGAGACAACCTCTCCCTGGAAGTGCATGTGGTGAACGACCTGCTCGAGGAGCTCGACGGGGCCGTCGTCGAAGCCCGGCTGGCGTGGCCGGGCGGCAGTAGGAAGTGGTTTTTTGGCGGCCAGGTTCCGGCCCATTCATGTTCGTTCGTGGGCACGATCAACGCCGTACTGCCCCGGCTGGCGGCTCTCGAGGCGGATACCGGCGGTCCTTCATCTCACGCCGCGCTCTGGCCCCTCGAGCTGCGCCTCGAAGTGCGTTGGGGGTCCCCGGAGCAATCAGCGTCGAACTATTACGAAAGTGAGCTGGTGGCCCCCCACCGGACCAGGCATTGACGCCGGTGGCGCCCCTCGAACGGGGAGGCCGGGGAAACGTCGCCGGACCGTCGCGGCCTCGAGGCAGTCTCGGCCTCGAGGCAGGAGAAGGGGCGACGCTCAGAACGCGCCGAAGCGCAGCAGCGAGGCGAACCCGAAAAGTAGCGAGTAGATGGCGAAAGGCATCAACGTCCTGGTCTTGAAGTAGCGGCTCAGGAAGGTGATGGCGGCCAGAGAGCCCACGACGGCGGCGATGCTCCCCACCACCACTTGACCACGAATGCCATCGCCGAGCGGGCCGGTCAGATCTGTCAATTTCAGCGCCCCCGCAGCGAAGATCACAGGCGTCGAAAGCAGGAAC
>DATJUH010000405.1:0-8061 GCA_035502515.1 Acidimicrobiales bacterium | reverse complement strand
GACCAATGTGCAAAAGCTCGGTCAGAGCATTTTCACCGGGTACCTGCTCCCGTTCGAAATGACTTCGGCGCTGCTGGTGATCGCCGTCGTGGCTGCGGTAGTCCTGGTCCGGCGGGCTCAGAGCGGCCAGCGCCCTCAAGGTGCCCAGCGCCGGGCCCAGACGCCCCCTGCGGGCCCGGTCCGGCGGCCCGACGGCGGCCAGGCTGCTCCCGAACGCCCCGTAGCGGCGCGGCCATCTGTCCCCCGGGAGAGCCCTCCGTCGGGAGTCCGCGGGCGATGACGGTCCCGGGCCCCTGGTACCTCGTGCTGGCCGCCTGCCTTTTCGGCATCGGCGCCGCCGGCCTCCTGGTCAGACGCAACATCCTGATCATGTACATGTGCATCGAGCTGATGCTGAACGCCGTCAATTTGACGTTCGTGACGTTTTCCCGGATGCTCAACGACATAGGTGGCCAGGACGCCGTCTTCTTCGTCCTGGTGGTGGCCGCAGCCGAGGTCGTGGTCGGCCTGGGCATAATCGTGGCCATTTACCGCCGCCGTAGCGGCGCCACCGCCGACGACATCAGTTCCCTGAAGGGCTGACGCCGACATGGTCAATGCCGCCTACGCCGTAATTGCCCTGCCCCTCCTGGGTTTTGTCATCAACCTGATCTTCGGCCGCCGTCTGGGGGAGCCCGTCGCCGGTTGGGTCGGTACCCTCGCCGCCGGGGGTTCGTTCATTGCCGCCATCATCGTGTGGATCCACCTGCTCGGGCTACCGTCCAACTACCGCGTCGCCGACCTGAACATATTCAGCTGGTTCCCGGTGGCCGGTCTGCAGGTCAATGCCGCGCTATTGATCGACCCTCTTTCGATCACCATGGCGCTGTTCGTCACCGGCGTCTCGACCGCCATACACCTCTACTCCATCGGCTACATGCACAGGGACCCCGGCTTCGACCGGTTTTTCATCTACCTCAACCTGTTCCTGTTTTCGATGCTCGTGCTCGTGCTATCGGACAATTTCCTCTTCAACTTCCTCGGCTGGGAGGGAGTCGGTTTTTGTTCCTACGGGCTGGTCGGCTTCTGGTTCCAGCGGGACATCGCCGCCGTAGCGGCCAAGAAGGCGTTCGTGACGAACCGGGTCGGCGATGTGGGTTTCCTGATCGCCATGTTCTTCATCTTTTTCCACTTCAGCTCGCTCAACTATGCGAACGTCCTCGGCACCCTCGTCAACGGGCACGCCACCGGTCTGCTGGCGGCCAGGCCCGGAGCCATACCTTCGACGACGGCCACAGCCATAACCTTGCTGCTGTTCCTGGGCGCAGTCGGGAAATCGGCGCAAATCCCGCTCTACATCTGGTTGCCCGACGCCATGGAAGGCCCGACCCCCATCTCCGCTCTTATTCACGCCGCCACCATGGTCACCGCGGGCGTGTACCTGATGGCCCGCGTCGCCCCCATGCTCCACTACGCCCCGAGTACCTCGCTGGTAATAGCCTGCTTCGGGGCCGGGACGGCGTTCCTCGCCGCCACCATCGCCTGCGCCCAGGACGACATCAAAAAGACGCTCGCCTACTCCACGATCTCCCAGCTCGGGTACATGTTCCTGGCCGTCGGGGCCGGCGATTACGTGGCCGGGATATTCCATATGCTCACGCACGCTTTCTTCAAGGCCCTCCTGTTCCTCGCCGCCGGCGCCGTGATCCACGCCGTGGCGGACAACCAGGACATGAAGAAAATGGGCGGCCTGGCCCGGTACCTCCCGCTCACTGCCATCACTTTCGCCATCGCCTGGCTGTCGATCTCCGACGTCCCACCTTTAGCCGGCTTCTGGTCCAAAGACGCCGTCCTGCAAGGCGCTTTCCAATTCAACAAAGTGCTCTGGGCCATCGGGTTCCTGACCGCCGGCCTCACTGCCTACTACATGAGCCGGCAGTTCGCCCTGGTGTTCAGGGGCCAGGCCCGATGGGAGGAGGCTCGCCCCGCTCCTGTAGGAGCCGGCGCAGCCCCGGTCACCGGCGAGCACGGCGCCGGGCATGACGGGGCGGAACAAGAGCCGGCCGGCCCCGGCCTCCCGGCCCCTCCACACCGCGGGCTCCGGCCCCGCGACTCTTCGTGGCTCATGTCCGCCCCTCTCGTGGTCCTGGCCATCGCCACGGTGCTCGGGGGCGGCATCGATTTCCCGGCCTGGAACCTCGACTTCTTGACCCGCTTCCTGGCTCCGCTGTTCCCCACGGCGGAAGTGATAACCATCAGTACAACTACGAAATGGGTCCTCGCCATCGCCACCGTGGCGGTGTCGCTGACCGGTCTCGGTTTGGGCCTTCGCATCTGGGAGACGGCCGAACACCCCGCCCTGGAGCCCAGGTTCCTGCGCCGGGCCTGGTACTTCGACGACATTGTCTCGGCTACGGTGTCGGGCCCGCTCATGAAGGCGGCCACAGTGCTCGCCGTCGTAATGGACAACGAGGTGATCGACGGGTTCGTAAATGCGCTCGGGGCCGGCTTCGGGGCCAGCGGCCGGGTGTTGCGCAAGCTGCAGGACGGGTACCTGCGCAGTTACCTGCTCGGCTTCGGGATCGGCATTATCATCATCCTGGCCTATTTGAGCTTCCGGATCGCGGTCTGACCATGAGCTTTCCCATCCTGGAAGTCATCATCTTCCTCCCCCTCGGAGCAGCTATCGCGGTGGCGCTTTTGCCCCGTTCTGCGTTCAGTGCGGCCAGATGGCTGGCCCTTGGCGCCGCCGTCGTCGAGTTCGCCTTCGCCATCTGGATGGTGATCGCCTTCAAAACCGGGAACGCCCACGCCGGTTTTCAGTTCACCAGCCTCGAGGAGTGGTTCAGGGCGCTGAACATTTCCTGGTACCTGGGGGTCGATGGGATTTCGCTCTTCCTCGTAGCCATGACCGCCCTCCTGTTCCCGATCGCCATGGCCAGCCCGCCGGTGGACCGTTCGCCCCGGGCCTATCTCGGCTGGATGCTGTTGCTGGAGTCGGCCTGCATGGCCTCGTTCCTGTCGCTCGACGCTTTCCTCTTCTTCGTAGCGTTCGAGCTCACCCTCGTACCGGGCTATTTCGTCATCGTGAACGGTAACGGGCCCCACCGGGGCTACGCGGCCACCAAGTTCTTCCTGTACACCTTCGCCGGTTCGGCCTTCCTTTTCGTCGGCATCCTGGCCACTTACCTGCTGGTGGCGTCGCACGAGCCGAAAGGCACGATCGACACCTTCAACATCGTGCCCCTGGCCCGGGGCGCCATGCACCTGCCGATCGCGGACCAGGAGTGGCTCCTGATCGCGTTCGGCATAGCTTTCGCCGTAAAAATGCCCCTGGTGCCGTTCCATACCTGGATGCCGGGCGCGTACACCCAGGCCCCGACGGGCGGCTCGATGGTGCTGGCCGGGATCCTTTTCAAACTCGGCGCATATGGCATCTTGCGGTGGGGCATTTTCCTGTTCCCCGCGGCCGCGGTACGGCTGGCCCCGGTGGCGTTGACGCTGGCCGCCATCGGCGTTATCTGGGGCTCGGTGGTGGCCGCCGTACAGAAGGACGTGAAGCGGTTGATTGCTTACGGCACCATTGCCGGCGTCGGCTTCATCGTCATCGGGCTGTTCGGTTTCACCGTTCAGGGCATTACGGGCGGGATCGTCGAAATGGTGAACCACGGGCTTTCGACCGGTGCCCTGTTCCTCCTTATCGGTATGGTCTGGGAACGGCGGCGGACGTTCAACATCCCGGACCTGGGCGGGCTTCAGACGGTGGCTCCCATTCTGGGCTGGGTGTTCATGGTCGCCATTTTGAGCGACATCGGCCTGCCCGGGCTCAACGGCTTCGTCGGGGAGTTCCTCGTGCTCGTTGGCACCTTCGTCACTCACCGCTGGTGGGCGGTGGTGGCAAGTACAGGCGTAATCTTCGCTGCCGTCTACCTCCTGTGGGCCTACCAGCGTGTCTTCCACGGGCCGGCCCGGGCCATAAACTCCGGCATCCGCGACATGACGTGGGCGGAGAGGGCGGCCGCCGCCCCCCTGCTGGCGGGCATGATCTTCATCGGCGTCTACCCGCAGCCGCTGCTCACCCGGATACAGCCGGCGGTCAACCACCTGGTCCAGCACATCGAGTATGCCGACCCCAGCTTCAAGCTGCCGCCGTCCACGCGGGGCCACGGCATCTACGCCGTGCCCCCCAACCAGATAGTCGACGTCCCTGCGGCGGGGCTGAGCACCACCCGCACAGCCAGCGCCGGAGGCAAGTGATGAACATGAGCGGTCCGGGCCGTCCCCTGGCAAGCCACCTCGTGGCGGCTGCGGCCGCCCCGGCCGGCTGCACCATCAGCACCCTGGGCAAGGTCACCGGGCTTTGCATAGCCAAAGGCTCAATATTCATCCCGGTCAGCTACCGGTCAGTCCTCCCCCTGATATTGCTCTTCGGCGGCGCACTCATAATCCTCCTGCTGGTGGCCGTCCTCCCGCGGCGGCGCTACCCGGGCTTGTGGGCCGGGGTTACCGTAGCCATCGGTCTGGCCACCATGATCGACGGGCTGGTGCAATGGGCCAACCTCGACAAGTCCGCCAACGTCACCATCACCATGGCCGGGCAGATTTTCTACGACCATTTCAGCGCCTTTTTCGTGATCCTCTTCGGGGCGGCGACCGTCCTCGGAGGTTTGACCTCCGACGGCTACCTCAACCGCGAGGGCCTGGACGGTCCCGAACCGTACGTGTTCCTGATGATCTGCTCGGCCGGGGCCGTCCTCATGGCCCAGGCGGCCGGGCTGATAAGCCTGTTCCTCGGGCTGGAAGTGCTCTCGATTTCGCTTTACGTGCTGTCCGGCTACCACCACCGGCGGCCCGCCTCGGGCGAGGCGGCCCTGAAGTACTTCGTCCTCGGGTCGTTCTCGTCGGCCGTGTTCATATATGGGGCGGCCCTCGTCTACGGCGCCACCGGCTCGACCCAGTACGTCGAGATCTACACCTTCCTCACCAGCAGCGTGCTCATCCACAACGGGGTCCTGCTGGCCGGGATGGGGCTTTTGATCGTCGGGCTCGGCTTCAAGGTGGCGGCGGTACCGTTCCATTTCTGGGCGCCCGACGTTTACCAGGGCGCGCCCACCCCGTTCGTCGGTTACATGGCTGCGGTGGCCAAGGCCGCCGGGTTCGCCGCGCTGGTACGGGTGCTGATGCTCGCCTTCCCTACGCAGGTGTCCAACTGGCGGCCGATCATATGGGTGCTGGCCACCGCCTCCGTCCTCCTCGGTGGCGTCCTGGCCATCGTGCAGTCAGACCTGAAGCGGATGCTGGCCTATTCGTCGATAAGCCAGGCCGGCTACGTCTTGATCGGTCTCCAGGACGGCACTTCGGCGGGAGTTCAAGCCGTCGCCTTCTATGTTTTCACGTACGCTTTTATGGTCATCGGAACGTTTGCGATCGTCGCCATCCTGCAGGGCCGAGGGGAGGCCCGCAACGACCTGAGTGCGGTGAGGGGTTTGTCGGCCCGCAGCCCGTGGTTGGCTTCGGCCATGCTCGTATTGCTCCTCGGCCAGGCCGGCATCCCGCTTACCAGTGGCTTCCTGGCTAAATGGGTGGTAATCGAGGCCGTCGTGTCCAAGGGCCAGTACGCCCTTGGGATCATCGGTATGCTCGGCGCCGCCATTGCCGCTTTCCCCTACCTTCGGGTAGCGCTGATGATGTACGTGCAACCGGAGACCCGCCGGCAAGCGGACGAAACACCGAGCGAAGAGGAAGCCGACGCCGCCTTCCAGCACTCGGACCTGCAAGGGGTCATGGGGGCGGGACTGGTGGGCCGGGACTCGGCCCTGGCCCTCCGGGCGGCACCGACCACGAGGCTGCGCCAGCCCCCGGCCACGACCGCCGCCATCGCCATCTGCGCCCTCTTCACCATCTTCGCCGGCGTTTCTACGCCGCTTTTGACGATGGCGCACTCGATCACGCTCCCCTGGTAAGTACGGCGCCCTTTTGAAAGGTCCCATGCAAAAAGCGTCACAAACCCGTTATCGTTCCTGACGGCATGGGCCCGGCGGCGGCTGGCGACCACTCATCGCCTCGGGCGGCGGAACAGGTCGGCACCAGTTGCTGGACCTGGCGCCGCGACCGGGTGGCGGGGGCGGCGGTGGTCTTCGACCTTGACGGGGTGCTTTCCAACGCCGCCGCCCGCCAGCACTACATAAAGGGCCCCCGGCCGGACTGGGAAGCGTTCTTCCAGGCGTCCGCCGAGGACCCTCTCATCGACGAGATGGCGACGTTGCTCGGCTTGCTGTCGCCGGACCTGGTGATAGCCCTCCTCACCGCTCGCCCGGCTCGCATCGCAGAGCTGACCGTCGGTTGGCTCATACGCTACGAGCTGCGCTGGGACCTGCTGGTGATGCGCCGCGACGGGGACTACCGACCGGCCAGGGTCTTCAAGCAGGAAGCCGTCCGCGACATGGGGGCGCGGGGCATCGACCTGAAGCTGTGCGTCGAGGACGACCTGCGCAACGTCGAAATGTTCCGGGGGGAGGGGCTGCCGGCGTTGTACATCCATTCGGGTTACTACGACTGAAGCCAGCTTGCCGTTGGCGGCGGCGAGCCTGCCCTGGGCGGCGGCGAGCCTGCCCTGGGCGGCGGCGAGCTTGCCCTGGGCGGCGGCGAGCATGCCCTTCTTCGTGGCGAAGTTGCTCTTGGCAGGGGCGAGCTTGCCCTTTGGGTAGCGAGCCCGCCCTTCTTCGTGGCGAAGTTGCCCTTCCGGGGGGCCGAGCCGGCCCCTCTGAAGGCGATCTTGTCCTTCTCGGTGCAGCCGAGCGTTCTTGTTGCGCGTTTGTGCATAAATGACATCGGAACGCAACGAGAAGCCCCGACTGCACCGAGAACGGGCCATTGGGATGGTCCGGCAACGCCTCAGGGGAGCCCGGCGTGAGCCGGCGTCAAACCAACACCCACACGAACCGAGAGCATTCTTCCTTTGCGGGCCTGGTGGGGGCTATCGTCGCAGCTCGCTCACGGACTATCCCTGCTCAGCTATATCTCAGGTCTGTTATGTACCCTGGGTCACAAGAGGTGTGAACATGAACCGTAACAACTTGAAGACCGCGGTCCTGCTGGCCCTGCTCGGAGGGCTTTGCCTTGGCATAGGCGCATTTTGGGGGCAGGAGGGCTTGATCATCGGGCTCGTCATCGGCCTCGTTTTCGTCGGCGGCTCCTACTGGTTCTCTGACAAGGTCGCCATCAGGGCGGCCCGAGCGGTTCCGGTCTCAGAAGCCCAGATGCCGCAGTACTACGAGATCGTGAGGGACTTGACCACCCGCGCCGGGCTGCCGATGCCGCGGCTGTACGTCTCACCCTCCCCGCAACCGAACGCCTTCGCCACCGGCCGTAACCCGAAGCACGCGGCCGTTGCGGTCACCCAGGGGATCCTCCAGATTTGCACCTGGTCCGAGCTGCGCGGGGTACTGGCGCACGAGATCAGCCATGTCCGTAACCACGACATCCTGATCTCTTCCGTAGCCGCTTCTATCGCGCTCGGTATCACTTTCCTCGCCCGCATGGCCATGTGGGGCAGTTTGTTCTTCGGGGGCGCTGGAGGAGGCCGCTCGAGGGATGACGAGAACATCTTCGGGCTCTTGGCCATGATGATCCTGGCGCCTCTGGCCGCTGCGATGTTGCAATTGGCCCTGTCCCGCAGCCGCGAATACGAGGCCGACCGCGCCGGCGCCAAACTCATAGGTGACGGAGAACCTCTGGCGTCAGCACTACAGAAGCTCGACGCAGCCTCGAGGCAGATCCCAATGCCGGTGCCGAAGGAGGTGGCCTGCCTGTTCATCGTCAACCCCCTGGCTGGCCGCCGGGTGAGCTTCGGCAACTGGTTCAGTGACCACCCGCCCACAAACAAGCGCATAGAGCGGCTGCGCTCCAAGGAGTGGGCGCACCGTTTCTAGGCGGTCGGGCCGGCACAGGCGCCTGGCTCTAGGCGTCGCTCAGGACTCTTGGACCGTTCCGGGCCGTGCTGACAGGACTATAGGAGCGGGGACTAATCTCGGAAGTTCTCGAACTGAAGGGGGATGCCGAAATCTTCGTCTCTCAAGGCGG
>DATJUH010000404.1:0-4242 GCA_035502515.1 Acidimicrobiales bacterium | reverse complement strand
CCCCCTACTATGCGTAACAGGTTCCCGTCCCCATTGCAAGCCGCAGTCTACTGTCAACCGTTCCGGTGCCGAGTGGGCCAACCTGAAGGACGCGTAAGCGTCTATCATGCGTCGGCATGCCTCCTTCACTACGAGTGGCTGTCATAGGTCAGGGTTTCATGGGCAAGGCCCACAGCCTCGGTTGGAGGCGCGCCGGCGAACTGGCGGACAGCCGTCTGCACCCGGAACTGACCGTCCTGTGCGGCCGTGACCAGGCTGCGCTCGAGCGCAATGCGGCGCTTTACCACTTCACACGCACCAGCGACCGATGGCAGGACGTTGTCGGCGCCGACGACGTCGACCTGGTCGATATATGCACTCCGGGTTCGACCCACGCCGAAATCGCGCTTGGCGCGCTCAGCGCGGGCAAGCATGTACTCTGCGAAAAGCCCCTCGCCAATACCCTTGACGAAGCGCGCCAGCTCGCCGCCGCCGCCGCGCCGGCGCGCCGGCGAGGGATCTACGCCATGGTCGCCTTTAACTACCGGCGGGTGCCGGCCATTGCCTCCGCCCGCGCCTTCATCGGCGAGGGCCGGGTCGGGCGGCTGTACCACGTGCGCGCTCAATACCTCCAGGATTGGCTCGTCGACCCCGACTTCCCGCTCGCTTGGCGCCTCGACGCCGGCCAGGCCGGATCGGGTGCGCTGGGCGACCTCGGGGCCCACTTGGTCGACATGGTCCGTCACCTGACGGGCGACGAGTTCCAAGAGGTGGCGGCCCAGCTGGAGACCTTTGTGACTGAGCGCCCAATCGCCGCCTCCGCC
This sequence comes from Acidimicrobiales bacterium, assembly GCA_035502515.1. GTDB lineage: Bacteria > Actinomycetota > Acidimicrobiia > Acidimicrobiales > Palsa-688 > Fen-671. Next base: position 3,439 of record DATJUH010000404.1, on the reverse strand, counting down.
ACAGGGCTTTCCGGGCAGGCGTCAACCGGCGCCGCCAAAGGCCCGGTAACGGTTGATGACGCCGCCGTTGTGCTGGCGCGGCTGCGGGGCGGCGCGCTGGTGACGCTGGAGGCCACCCGCATGGCTCCCGGCCGCAAAAACGCCCTGGCTATCGAAGTGAACGGATCCCGGGGGAGCCTGCGTTTCGAACTGGAGCGGCTCAACGAGCTGCAGATGTACGAGACCGAGGCGGACACCGACGGTTTCGTCACCAGGCTGGTGACCAACGCCACCGACCCTTACCTCAACCAGTGGTGGCCGCCTGGTCACATCATCGGCTGGGAGCACACGTTTGTGCACGAGTTCCAGGACCTGATGGCTGCCATCGCCGACCACCGTCAACCGGAGCCCTCGTTCGAGGACGGGCTGGCCACGCAGGCCGTGCTGGATGCCGTCAGCACAGCCGCGTCCGGTCACGCCTGGGTCAGCGTCGAGCCCCTCCCGGCGCCGGCGCCGGGAGCTTCGTAGCAGTTTCTCCTGCCACCGTCTTCTGTTCCCGGGCAGGACCTTCTGTCAGTGGCACGGCTCTGGCCGCCACGTCCGGATATCGCGCACCCGGTAGATGGACAAAACTCGGCCGCGGGCGGTTCGAATACCACCCACATATTCAAATCGAAGCGGTTACGGTGACTGCCGTTCTCGCCCTCGCCGTATGCCGTGAATAAGCGGCAGACCCGGCAATGCCCCGTATTGCCTGTGAAATACTCCTAATTGCGCTTCACGGTTAATTTGGCCCGCCCAACTTGCCGTCGGGATTGGCCGGTCCGGTGCGTTTCGGAGCCACCACCGGCTGTCAGCCGGTGACGCACCCCTCGGTGGAGACGGCGGTCGAATGAGGGGCAGAAAGCAGCGGTCGCAACTCCGACGTGCTGAGGGCGTAGGCCGTCGTCGGCCGGTCAGGGGCGATGGCGAAGGCGATCCCGAGCACTTGCCCATCGGCCCCGACGACAGGTGCGCCGGAGTCGCCGTAGGTGAGCTTGGCCGCCAGCACGTACACCTTGCGCTCCGTACTGCGGTTGTCGTAGAGGTCCTCGCCGACCGCGGTTACCTCCTGGGCGATCGTGGCCGGCTGGACGGCCAGCGGGTCCTGGCCGTTCGGGTGGCCGAAGACGGCCCCCTTGTCACCTACGCTCCCCTGGCCGAGTTGCAAGGGTTGTTCCCCCAGCCCGGGCACAGACAAAAGGGAGAGGTCGACGTCCGGGTTGTACAGGACCACGGTGGCCGGTTTGACGGTCCCGTCAGGCATCAGCACGCTCGTGCTGCCGGCCGGTTCGCCCGCCACGACGTGCGCATTGGTCACCACCAGGTCGGGGCCCACGGTCCAGCCGCTCCCCTCCTGGATGCGGCCGCAGGCTTGCCCCTCTACCTTCACCGTCGAGGCCGACACGGAGGTGACTAGGCTGGGCGCCAGCGGGACCGACCCCGGCGGGGGCCCCACGTCCTGGCCGGGGACGATCTGGTCGAACACTTGCGGGAAGCCGTCTTCGCTCACCAGGCGCCTGAGGGCCTGCAACGTGTTGGGCGGGCTGAGCCCGTAAGAGCGGGTCTCGTTGGAGAGCCACCTCGTGATCACCGAACCCGTCGTTAGCTGGGACACGGTCCCGGGCACGGCGGACAGCGAGGGCGCCAGCAGCCACAGCGCGGCAAAGACGCCGAGGGCGCCAACGACGGCGCCCACGAGGCGGTCGAGGGTCCTCACTCCGGCAAACGGCGGGAGGACGGCATGGAGGCGCGACCCCACCATGAGGCCCACAGCCTGGCCTATGAGCGCCCCACCGACCAGCACCCCCACCGCCAGGACCATGCGGGCGACCGACCCCGACAGCCCGACGAAACTCACGATGTTGGGCATGAACCGCACGGCCAGGTACAGTCCTGCGCCCAGGCCGAGCCACGAGAACACCCGCCCGAAGAACCCGAGGCGCCAACCGCCGAGCATGGCGAAACCGGCCACCACCAGGATGCCTATGTCGAGTGCGTTCACGAGATCAGGGCGCCAGCGCCATCAGCCTGGCGGCCGTCAGGAAACCGGTGTGGCCGACCATACGATGCTCGGGCCGGACCGACTGGCCCTCGACGTGCCATGGGCGCAGAAGGACCTCGACGGTCTCGGCCATGCCGAAGCCGGCGTCGGCCAGCGCCTCACGCAATGTCATCACCTGGCCCACCGTTGGTAGATAGGACACAATTATGCCGCCTGGTCGCATTGATACTGCGGCATGCTTGACCGCCCGCCACGGTTCAGGCAGGTCCAGGAGCACCCGGTCGAGGCCCTTCTCACCGATCCCTTCGTAAACGTCGCGCAGCTCGACGCGGTACCGCTGCAGGGCGGCTTCGCCCAGGAAGGCAGCCACATTGGCGGTGGCCCGCTTAGCGAAGTCCTCCCGTAGCTCGTAGCCGACCACGTCGGCGCCGGCCCGTAACAGCGCCATCGACAGGGCTCCCGAGCCCAGCCCGGCTTCGAGCACGCGCGCTCCCGGCGAGATGTCGGCCATCACCAGGATCTGGCCCAGGTCTTTCGGGTAGATGACCTGCGCGCCGCGCGGCATCTTCAACACGATCTCAGCCAGGGTCGGCCGCACCGCGATGTAGCGGGCCCCGAGCGTAGACCGGACGATGGACCCCTCGGGCTGGCCCAAGACGCTGTCATGGGGCACGGAGCCGGCGTGCGTGTGGAAGTCGCCACCTTTTTCCAATAGCACGAGGTAGCGGCGGCCCTTGGAGTCGAACAGCAGCGCCCTCTCGCCGGCCTCGAAGGGCCGGAGGCCCGTGGCTGCGGGTTCGGCGCTCGGCCGGTCACTGCTCACTACGACTTAACTCCGCTGTTCACCGGCGGGTTCACCGGCGCCCTCAGGCGGTGCGCACCGGCAGGCGCCGGCGGCGTTGGCCCGCCGCCCGGTCGGCCAACCGGCAGAAGGCGCACAGTTGAGCGGCCGTCGTCGGGGCGCCGCACTTCTCGCACGGGTGGAGACCCTCACGGCTCTGCTCGCCGGCCTCGGCCACGAGTGCCGCCGCCCGGTCCAGGAAGCCGGTGTAGAAAGCGGCCTTGGTCCCCGGTGAGCGTTCTTCGATGGCGTTCAGCGCATCCTTGTAGCCCAGGTGACGGTTGCCCGCTGCCATGGGGCACTCCTCGACCTGGTACTCGATCCCCCGGAGCACGCAATAGGCGGCTGTCTCCCGCTCACCCAGGCGGACGAGGGGCTTCACCTTGCGAGGGAAACCGTCCCCGCTCGGAAGGACCGGCCGCTGGCGCGCCATATAGGCCAGGTCCCACCGGAGCACGTTGCCGAGCAAGACGGCGGCCTCGTCGTCGAGGTTGTGCCCCGTGGCCAGCACGTCGTAGTTGCCGTCCAGAGCGGCGCGGTCGAAGATGTGCCTCTTCGAGAGCCCGCACGCCGAG
>DATJUH010000403.1:0-3596 GCA_035502515.1 Acidimicrobiales bacterium | reverse complement strand
GCGTGGCCCGGCAGGCGACCTCCAGGAAAACGACCATCCAGTGACGAATAGAGGCCACCCATTCATTCTGGGGCTCAATCGTCGTCGCCGTCCTGGAATATGCCCTTGATGGCCGCTACCGGGTCCGGGCAGTCAACGCTGGCCGGAGCGGCCCGTACGGGAGCATTGACGCCGCGGGTTTAAGCAGCGGCGGTCCCGATCGGCGGACAACTGCGTCGTAGTCGCGCCTTTGTCAGTAGCAGCACCGCCATGCAGGACTACGGCGACGCTTGGGTCAGCCAATCGGGGCCGTTGCTACCGCTTCGTGTGCACGAGCACTGACGACGGCCGACCGATCGACTGCGCTGAGCCGCCTATGTGTTCAGGTTGGCGCCACGACGGCCAGCGGCGCTGGTATGCCTTGGACGCCTGCGAACTGCACGGCCCCACCAACTCTTACACCGCCCCCGTCCGCAAGCTGCTCGGTGAGCCGGGCCGGCTCCTGGTCGGGGTTCACATCGGAGGGCCGACGCGAACCATCTGCGACTGGCGGCTCATGGTCTGGTCCGCGACGTGACTAAGCGTCCAGCCGCCGAGATTGAGTTGGAAGTGGGCTCTGGAGCCAGAGCGTACTCAGCTCGCCGAATGTCAGAATGGCGCTGTGGCCAAGAGGTTAGAAGAGCGCCGCGAGCGAGGCGTAGCCCTCGGCCCACCGATCTACGGGTTAGCGGGTCAAAAGCCTCTCGACGACCACGGGTCGAGCAGGACGAACAACGAAACCACCGCGCTGAGGCTTTACTTCGGGACAAAGGGTCGGCCACAGCGCTTGGGCGTCGAAACCACGACAGAGCCGGTCAATGAGTTCTCTCTGCTCGCCCACCTGGTCGTCTTCGTGCACGATAAGCACAACTACCCCCTGACGATCGAAGAACGGACGGCGTCCGTCGAAATCGACGGGGTGGTTGTCGACTACCGGATCCTCGCCGTCGGCGACGACCTTTGGTGCGGAGCGGCTCCTGTCGGAGATCGGTGGGTGTTCCTGCAAGGGAACGGGGAGGCCGAGAGCTGGCCTACGTGGCCATGAGCCGGGCCAGGCAGTGCACGCATGCCTGGCTGGTTGCCGACAACATCTGCCAAGCCGCAGACGACCTCCGGACCGACTGGTCGGCCGAGCGCACACCAAACTGGGCCTTGGACACTGGCCTGCCCGGCGATGCCGAGGCGACACGAGAACTAGGGCCCGCTCTCCCCATGAGCGACAGGGCCCGTCTGGTCGCGATCGCCCTCGCCCAGACCAAAGCCAGCCGCGACGCCCTGAGGGGCCTCGAGCGGACCGGCCGGGCTGGAGAGCTGGGCCAGGCGCGGGCCGCCCTTGTTCGGGCCGAGCATGATCTCTCGGACCTGCACACTGGGGACGGGGCGTATTGCGGCACCGAGGCGGGCCGGGCCGTCTCCGACCTGGGTCGTGCCCGGGCTCTGTTGACCATGTCCAAGTGGACAGCCGAGCAGGGCCGTCGCTGGCGAGAGCGACGGGCAGCGGCCAAAGAGTCCGCCGCCGTAGCGGTGCAGTTGGCCGATGCCGAAGGGCGCTGGGAGACCTTCGTCGCTCCGGAGGTGGCCCGCCTGGAAGCGGCAATTTACACCTCGCGCCAAGAAGTCGAAGGGCTTGTTGCCAGCCAGGAGCGTGAGGCGGCCCGGTGGAGGCACTTAGCTGCGCAAGGCCACAGGGCACGGCACGCCGCTGACCAGTTCACCTATGGCTTGGCAGTCTACCGGGAGGGGCTCGAGGGAGAGGAGGGCCACACGCCCAGGCCGGGCCGGCGCCCTCTTCGGCCAGCGTCCTCTGTGGCGCTCGGGCACTATCAGCCGCCGATCGGACGAGAATTAGGCCCCGACCTATAACGATTGATGGGCACATTTGGGCGGCGCTAGGATGGGGCTCCGCCTCCAGCCGTTAGTTCGAGCCGGAGAGCGGACCGACCGTGGCGCCGATTTGCCACCGTCCGCAGCGCTCCTGTCCGAGACACGGCCAATGCGACAGGGGTAAGCCTGGAATGCTGCCATCCTGAGAATTGACCTGGCGGCGAGCTCGTTCTCGCGGGCATCGTTGATGCGTGAGTGGGGCTGTCACGGCTGCTGCGGTTACGGCCGTCCTTGGCGGCGTCATCTATGGATGCGTCTTTTGGTGGGCGTTCCGAAGGGCGCGCCGCACCTACTCGAGAGCCATCGTGCGCCGGTTACAGCAGACTGGCCAGCAGGTCGAAATCAAAGTGTCGGACCGCCGTGGCACGTGGAACCCGGCCAGGAAGGAAGTGGCAGGGCGGCTCTTTGCGAATGGGCGGGCCGTCTACAGCTTGGATGCCTCAGGCGTCGTCCACCTCGAGTTCCACCCGGTAGCCGGGGCCCAGCAGGACTACGAGGGACCAATCCCCACGTGGCATGACTCGCCGGAAGGTCGCCGTCGGCGGCGGTTTATGCGACGGCTCTGGGTGGGTTACACGGCGAGGCTTCTCATCGGGTTCGTAGTTGGCTACCTGGTTGCACAAGGTTCCGAGGGCAAGCACCTCGTTCTCGGGGTGGTCGGCCTGTTCGTCGCCATGATCTTGGCATCGGTTGCCACCACTGCCCTCAGGGTGGGGATGGCTGTCCGGTCGACCGTGCAAGACCGGCCCCGATCAAAGTGACGTCCGATCTGCGCCGCCTCCCGCCGACGGTGCAGAGAACCCACGCATCCAGGCGGTTGAAGACAGCTTAACGCCACGACGGCGGGCACTTAGACGGGGCCGACCGGGACGAACAGCTTCTAGAGTCACATTCCTCGGAATCTGTCCGTTTTGTCTCGGCCTTTTCTCTGCAGGGCTGGTCAAGTCCTGGTCACGGAATGGGCCCGATGACTCACCCGTGCTCGCCGGTCGGTGTGGCCACCGCTATGGTCGCTGGCCGACCCGGTAGGCCCACGTTAGGCGATGATCGAAGGCCGCTGGCTTTGCCGAGGTTTCTTCACAAGGCCGCGTCGCGCCACCAGGTAGGCGGCTCCGGCGAAAGCACCACCGGGCGGACACCCTCCAGGGTTCGGCGCTCTTGGTCCGTCGCTCTGGTGATGGGACATGTCGAACCGCCGTTGTCGACGAACCAATAATGGGGGCCAGACACTGGCAGTAAGCGGTTCAACTCGGGCACAAGGGCTGGGTCCAAGAACCTGCCCATGTCCAACAGGGAGAACGAGCACTGTGTCCCGTTCAGCAAGAAAGAGACATTTACCCGGTCAGGGTCGCTGTCCCAGTCCTCTTTCACCCGAGAGACCACGTAGGCGCCCCCGCTCAGCTTGGCAAGGACGTTCAACACGGCCCGGTAGGCCATGTAACCGGGCCGCACGCCGGCGTCGCTGTCCAAAAAGATAGTCCGCTCGCCGTCGAGGCAAATGAGGCGCTGGTCTAAGTCGTCCGCTCTAGCGAGCCTTTCGTCCAGCCCCCAGCCCCAAAAGGCCAAGCAAGAGGCGTTCAGGGCCATCGCCAAATCGGCATCTGAACGGTCCTTTTCGCGCTGGAACCATCCGGCCCGGCGGAAAGCGGCCACCGCCTCGATCACTTGAGAGTAAGGCGGCGGGCCATCAGAGG
>DATJUH010000402.1:0-9212 GCA_035502515.1 Acidimicrobiales bacterium | reverse complement strand
GTTGACGGCGTCGTGGCCATCGCCGCGCTCGTGGCCGTCTCATGGCACCTTTTCCGGTTTCGCCAGTGCCGGCCCCGCTGGGCGCGGCGCCCCGGTCCCGAGAAAGTGCCTGGTTGGGGGCCACACGAACCGCCGGCCCGGCGGTGCCTTTTGGCCGTAGCGGCCCTGGCCCTGATCGGCAGGAGTTTCCTATTCCTAACTGCGAGGAGGGCCGCTCTGGCTTGGCCCGATGGCCGGGACGGTGCTTTGCCAGGCGGACTGGGCCCTGGTCGAGGATCTCGGGTTGCTAGGCGGCGTCCGGCACTGACCCCAACGGCACTGGTCCCCATCGTCATATTGTCCGGGGCCGGGTACCTCGCGATCACCCGGGCGCCGTCTACCCCGGACCGGGGCACTGACGATGCGGGCACCCTGCCCGGTCCGCTGCTGGCTTACGGGGCGGCCACGGCTATCCCGAGCGAGGTAGCGGTGACCCGGGCGTCGGCGCGGGTCTTCGCCCCCAGCTTGCGGAGGATGGCCTCGACGTGGTGGTCGACGGTCCGCACCGAGACCACCAGGCGGTCGGCGATCTGGCCGTTCTGCAAGCCCTCGTTCACCAACGCCAGCACCTCCAGCTCACGGGCAGTGAGCCCGTACTGGTTCCGGCGGGTGGTAGGACGGGGCCCGCGCGGCAACGAAATCACGCCTCGTTCCCGCAGCCGCCGGGCCACGATCGCGGCCGCCGGGCGGGCCTCGAGCCCAAGCAGCTCCTCCCACGACAGCCGCAGCCCCGCCTCGTCGTCGGCGTCGGCAAGGCAGAGGGCGGCCTCGTAGGGGCACCCGGCCTCAACCCACGATGCCCGGGCCGCATCCCAGGACCCGGCGAGCTGCAAACCATAGGGCGAGCTCGTTGCAACCGGCTTTCCCGCGCCCAGGCCGGCACGGCTCCGCCAGACGCCCAGCTCGTCGGCTAGGTCCGACCCGCACCTCAAGGCGAGCGCCAGCGCCAGTTCCGTGGCCGAAGCAACGCCCTCAGGGTCGCACCCGAGCCAGGCGGCTTCGGCGCGGGCCGCCGCCACGAAGCCAAGCCGACCGATTTCACCGGTTGGTCGGGCCAAGTCCCACGCCTCGTCGAGCAGAGGCCGGTGACCGGGGTCCCCGCGCTTGGCCCGGACGAGCCCTAGGACCGTCAGGGCGGTGATGCGCGGCATTATCGACGTACGGGGGATGCGTAAGACCGCTTCAGCCGTCTCTGCCGCCTGTGCCCAGCGACCCTGCGCCAGGTAAAGGCGCGCCCGGTACGACAGCAGGTAGAGCCGGAACAGTTCGAGGCCGTGATCGCTGCAGTACTCGAGGCCTGTGGCCAATCGGTCTGCGACCACGTCGTAGCGCCGCATGTCGAGAGCAAAACGCAAGAGCCATGTGTACATGCCTCCTGCGTGTTCAACCAGGCCAGCCCGCTGCGCGTCCTGGAGGACCTGCTCCATGGCCTCCAACCTGCCGTCGGGGAGCGCGCACGCGAGCCTCGTCCGAGCGTCGAGAGCCGTCCCGGTGTCCCCGAGGTCCTCTGCGAGCTGGAGGGCGCGTTCCCCCGGTTCGGTAGCTGCCGCCCAGCCGTCGTTTTCGCCGATGTTCCACGCCAACATCGCGTACGCCTTTGCCAGCTCGCGACTGGCCGGCAGCGGTTCGAGCACGGCGACAGCCTCACGGGCGGCCCGTCCCGACTCCGCCGTCCTTCCGGGGCACCAGAGGATGTCCGCAAGCCGGGTCAACGAGCGTCCTTCCCCAAGAGTGTCGCCGAGGGCACGACGGCACTCGAGCGCCTCCTCGAGGGCGGCTATCGCCTCGTCGCTCTGGTCGGTCAGGTAGCACTCGTACGAACGCCGCTCCAGTAAGTCGGCGCGCTGCTCGAGCGCCAGCCCGGCCCCGGACCTGAGGACGCGCCCGTACTGGGCCGCGGCCTCGCGGTGGGCACCCATCGAGCTGGCTCGCTCCGCGGCGGGGAGGGCGAAGCGGACGACAGCGTCGGTATCCCCAGCCGCCTCGGCATGGTGGGCCAGGCGAGCAAAGTCCGAGGCGTGGCCAGGCCGAGCGGAGATGGCGGCCAGAGCCAGACGGTGCAAGCCAGCTTTCTTCGCCGGGCCGACCGAGCTCTCCACGCTGAGACGGGCGAGCTCGTGACGGAAGACCACCCCGTCACCCTCGGCCACGAGCATGCCGGCGCTGACGCACGCGTCCACGGCCTCGGCGGCGGTGCCCGCCAGGGCTTCCAGCAGCCACAGCTCGGCTCGTTGGGACACCACCGCCGCCGCTTCGAGGAGCTCGCGAGCACTAAGTCTGAGCCGCATGGCTCGGGCCAGCACGGCGTCCTTCACTGTCGGCGGGATCTCTTCGCTCTCGCCAGCCAGGACTTCTACCACGAAGAACGGGTTGCCCCCGGTCTTCTCGTACAGCTCTCGGCCGTCGATGCCATACGGCGCCGCCAGTTGGCCTACTGCGTTGGCAGAAAGAGGGGCCAATTTCAGCCTTCGGACGGCTGTTGTCGTAGCCAGCTCACCTAGGACTCTCCGCAGCGGGTGGGCGTTCTCGAGGGCGTCGTCGCGGTAGGTCCCGATCACCAGGACCGGGAGGGTTCCGGCCCGGCGGACGACCAGGGTGAAAACGTCGAGGGTCGCTTCATCGGCCCAGTGGAGGTCCTCCAACACCAACAATCTCGGCGGTGCTGAACGTAGCTCTCGAGCCAAAGCCAGGGCCACTTGCTGCGGGTTAGCCGCCTGGGCCAGGGCGGCCCCAAGCTCGCCCCCGGTACCCTCGGCGATGGCGAACAGCGGCCCGAAAGGACGGGGTGTGAAGAGAGGGTCGCAGGTACCCCACAGCACCGCTGGCGGCCGGGCTATTTCGTCACAAAACGAACGCAGGAGCGCAGTCTTGCCCACTCCCGCTTCACCGCTGACCATCACCACGGTGCCCCGCCCACTGCGTCCCACGTAGGCCAGCGCCTCTTTGAGCACGGCCAACTGGCCGGCTCGTTCGAGCAACTCGTCCGACCGGCCCGGTATGGGGGCGGGGACGGGAGCTTTGGGCATGCCCAATGGTGCACCCGGACGGGCCGCGTTTCAATGGTGGCCAGATCTGCCTGGGCGCTCTCCCGGCCGAAGGCCGGGTCAGGCTAGAACGGATGGTTCGTCACTCTTGTAAGTCGGTAGCGGCGGGCAATGCCTTGCTGACCGATTATCAACGAGGTGCCTGGTGGCAGAGGCCTGTGACTGAACCCGAATACGCGCCTCTGCAGCAACCGCGGTTGCCCCTGAGGCGTGGGTTTCGGCCACCGCAACCGCTGGCTTCAAGCGCTGGCAACTTCCTTCTGCCCAACGGCCTCGCACATCGGGGCAATGCGAGTGAGGCTAACGCCGCTAATATAGCCCTCTACAAGCACTTTCGCGCGCGAGCGGACGACGGGGTTCGAACCCGCGACCCTCACCTTGGCAAGGTCACAATTTGCCTCTGGGCAGTGTGCTCCCATGCGCTGACGTTGGGTTTTGTCCGTCCTGTCGTCCGTCCAGTGACCTCGCTTCTGCCCTGTCGTGGACCGGTCTACCTCCAACAGACGACGGGCGGTCGACCGTCTTCGCACGCCCTTGTCCCCGCGCTATGCGCGCCGCTTGCCCTGCAGGCTGGCAGCGCGGCAGCACACCACCCCGGGCTCGGCGGCGTCCCGTGACGTTGTAGTTTTGGTACATGACTGCAGATGCTCGCACTGTCCTGCAAGAGGCGCTCTCTTTGCCGGACGACGACCGCGCCGACATCGCGGCCGAACTGTTGGCGAGCCTCGACGAGGCCGTGGACGACCCTGAGACAGTCCAGACGCTGTGGGGAGAAGAACTCGAGAAGCGCACTAGGCGCGTCTTGTCAGGACAGGTGGCCGAAGAAGACTGGCAGACCGTTCGCCAGCGCATCGCCGATGAACTGACCAGGTGAGCCGCCTGGTCCTGTTCGGACCAGACGCGTCCACTGAGCTCAGCCAGGCGGCCCGCTGGTACGAGCAGCGCCGCGCAGGCCTCGGCGTCCGGTTCCTGGTGGCGGTCGACGTGGCCGTCCGATCGGCCGTCCACTGGCCGCAATCAGGCGCCCCGGTCCGTGGAGTTCGCGAGGAGCTTCAGCTCCGGCGTTTGCGCGTAGACCGCTTTCCTTACCATCTCGTTTACCTGGTCGCCGACGATGTAATCCATGTTCTCGCCGTCGCCCACGACCGCCGCCGACCCGGCTACTGGCGTTCGCGCGTTGAACCCTGACAACTTCGCGAACTGGGCGGGCCAGGTCGGGTCCTTGGCGGCCCAATTCTGGGCAGGACCATTGCCCATAGAGCCTGACGTTGAAGGCTGGGGTCGACGAGGGATCGCATTCCGCGTTGACCCCCAAAAGGCGCCCAGATTGAGCTTATGTGCGCGGTTGTGTGGCGACTGCGCATGGCCACTGACAAAGCCAGAACGACGCCGATTCTCGCGTCGGCTCATTTCGAGGTCAGCCCTGATAGACGGGCGCCGTATGGATCGTTCTGTTACCGAGCGACCCTTATGCTTCGACCATGGCCGACAAGCCACCCGACGACGTAGATCCCCGCCGTTTCCTTTCCCTCTAGCGATCGTGGGGGTAACGACTTTCTCTATGACGCCAGTTGGCACACCTTTCCGGGCCGGATGGCCGCTTACTGTCCACACCGAGACCAGGACTACCGGGTCAGCAAATATGAACTTCCTGCCGAGTTTCGCGACGCCACTCGGTCCTGGGTGGCGGGATTCCTGGCCGGAAGCCTTCCGGAACCGCCTCCGGGCGCATGGGGCGACGAAGGTAACGAGCGCTCTGAGGTAATGAACCAGTGGAACGCTTTGGCCGCCCAGTTCCGACGCTCGGGGTGGTGGCCCCCGAACGAGGACCGTCTGCGCCGGCCGCCGAAGAGGGCACACTTGTCCCATGGGCAGCGGCGGCCCAACGGCTTGGACGGTCAACCACTTCAGCCAGGCGAACCCCGAAGGGCCGGGGCAGGCTGATGTTCCTGCCCTCCTCCGTCGCGTCGCGGCCACGATCGACGAGCTGGGCGAGGTTGAGGTCATGGACCTCATCATGCACAACGAGATCACTGCGGAAGGCGATCGGCCCAGTCTGACCGTCTACTTCCACAAAGCGAAGGAAGGGGCGGAGTAGCCCGGAACGATGCCGATTCCCGTGCCACCGGCTGCCGATCTTCCACGGCGTTTGGCAGCGCACGACGGATCCCTATGTCGCGTCCCAGGGCTCAAGAAGGAAAAGGAGCAATGCCTGGAGAGATCTCCTTCGGAGACCATGTTCGCGTCATTGAGGGTGATGAGACGAGACGCGGCGGTTGGGCTGGCCTGCTGGGACAGTGCTACGGCGTCACTACTCCTTCGGTTACCGGGGTGGAGGTGATCGGCGGCTCGAAAGGCGATATAGCGTTCAACGTGCACTTCGACGACGACTCAATCGCCGACGCTTGGTTTCATCCTGTCCACATTGACTACGTCGATCACGCTGGAGGCACCGAGTCCACCATCCCGAACACCCGGCTGGTTCGAGACGCGACCGGGCAATGGCACCAGGTCGAGAGCGAGGAGGGATAGCGCGGCGTCGTCGGGCTCACGCGGTCGCTCGGCTCCGAGCTGGCGCCCCGGGGTGTGCGAGTGGTCGGCGTCGCCCCCGGGGACATTGATGTTGGCCCGCGGGCCTGGACGGCGCGGGGTGAGCCCGATACCGACGACGGCTGGTGGACGCGCACAATTCCCATTGGTCGACGCGGTGTGCCGGCGGACATAGCCGGGGCCGTCAGTTTTCTCTGCTCCGACGACGCTTCCTACCTCACTGGGCAGACGATAATGGTCGACGGAGGGTTGCTCACGTACTAGACCGAGACGACCTCGAGTGAACGATTGCCGCGATTGGACGACCACCAGGGGTGCGTCCGACGGAGGAGGGTTATATGAGGATCGATGATCACCTCTACCTAGTCGGTAGCGGGGACTACGGGTTCAATTTCTCCAACCGGCTCGACTGCAATAGCCACGTGCTCGACACGGGAGACGGGCTGTGGATGATCGATGCCGGCTTCGACGGGACCGACAAGATTACTGAGAACATGAGACGGTGCGGGCTCGACCCGCACTGGGTGCGGATGCTGTTCGTGACGCATTACCACGCGGACCATGTAGGGGCGCTCTCGGAACTCCGCGCCGTTATCGGCCCGGACCTGAAGATCGCCATCGCCGACAGCGCGGCGGACGCCGTGCGCACCGCCGACGAGGAAGTGATCGGGCTGCGCTGGGCGAAATCACTGGGTTTCTACCCGTCCGAATTTGTCTGGAAGCCGACGACGGTTGAGCTGGAGCTTGTTGACGGGCACACCGACGAGCTCGGTCGGCCAGGGTGGTGTTGCGCAGTGGTTGCTACGTAACCCACGACCATGGCGACTACGCCGGTCCGGCGCCATTGACCGGTGAGGTCGACGAGCCGGGTTTTATCCCTGCCCTCGAGGTATGGAGCGAAGTCATCAGCGTGCCCGAGCCCGGCCGCGCTATCGCAGGGTTTGGCCGGCGGGATGCGCCGTTCGACGCCGGCTTGCCGGTCGTCCTGGCTCGGGTCGCCGCGGGCGGGCCGGGGCCACCAGTGGCGATGGCCGGTGGCGTGACGGCACTCAACGACCAGCACGCCTACATCGACACTGAAAGGGCGCCGGAAGTCCGGGTAGGTGATCGTCTGGTGTGTGGGATCCGCCATCCCTGCACAGCGTTCGACAAACGGCGCCGGGTGCTGATGGCGGACGACGACTATACGGTCGTCGAGATTATCGACACTTTTTTCTAGTCTATTTTGCCCGAAGGAGGAGGAGCATGACCGATAGCGAGATTTCACCCAGCAGTTCGCTTCTGGTGGGGAAAAGGGCGCTCGTGACCGGCGGCGGTACCGGGATCGGCCGTGCGTTCGTCGAGGCGCTAAGCGAACACGGAGCGGAAGTAGTTATCTGCGGGAGACGGAACGGACCGCTCGAGACTGTGGCTGGCGAACTCAACCAATTGGGCCGTTCCGTGACACCGGTCCGATGCGACGTCACCAACGAAGACGACCTGGGCGCGTTGGTGGAAGCGGCTGGCGCCATCGACATCCTCGTCAACAACGCCGGCTATGGGGTCCAAGGTCGCTGGTCGGAGGTCTCCCTCGAATCTTGGCGCGAGGTCATGGCCGTAAACCTCGAGGCGCCGCTCCGCTTGGCGCAGATGCTCGTCCCCGCCATGATCTCGCGCCACTGGGGCCGGGTAGTCAACATTTCCTCCGTCTACGGGATGGTCATCGGCAACCCTTATTTCTACGACTTCGAATGGGACGCCGCCTCCTACGTCACCAGCAAGCACGCTCTCATCGGCTTGTCCAAATACCTGGCCGTTCGGACAGGCGGGACGGGCGTGACCGTCAATGCGCTAAGCCCGGGCATGTTCCCGTACACCGAGGCGAACATCGACAGCGTCACACCAGAGGGGGTGGCGCGGGTCAGCGCTTTCACTCCGATCAAGCGGGTAGGAGATGTTCGAGACCTTCGCTCCGCCCTCATCTACCTCGTCTCGCCTGAGTCTTCATTTGTGACAGGCCAAAACGTGGTTGTGGACGGCGGCTGGACGATTTGGTAACCAAGCGGCGCGCCGCGGTCAACTGGTCCATTCCGGGTCTGCGGCCATCTGAACCCCGCTACCAACGTAGGCCTCACACTTATCAGCTGTCAGAGCCCGGTGATCGATGGGAATCCGCTGCGCTTCTGGCATGACTAGAGGCCGTGACGCCACCGCCTTAATGGCGGAGTTGCCGCCCGAGTGGCTCAGGGGAGGCCGGATATAGCCCGTGCGGTTGACCGCCACTCCAGACACGCTCGTGCACTGCCGTCCGAGGTCGGCGTCCCAGCGCGTATCGTGCTCTGGTCGGACGTTGAGAGCCTCGGACCGCCACCCTCTGTGGTCATCACCTGACGTGATTCCCTGAACGATATACGTGAATGGCGGGCGATCAAGGCTTCTGCACCCGTTCCAATTGGAACCCGACGACACCTTCGGCACAACCCTAAGTCTCCCCGCACCCAGCAGAGCGGGCAAGCCGCCCCTGGCTAGGGCGCCCCAGAACCCGCGTCCCGCTATCCCAACGGCTGACCGCCCCCAACCGTTGTTTCGCGGGCATACAGCATGACGGACTGGACAGAGTGGAGGAGGCACGCCTAAATCGGCGATCATTCGTTTCCACTTCCAGGCCAATGATTTGTCGTCGAGGCGCGATGTCTCGAGCGCTTCCCCTCACATGCGTACGCGTTCTGTATGCCTTCACAAGGCAAATTTACGGCTAACGACGGCGCTAGAACGTCGATCTGCATGGCTCCCGTTTTCGCGCTGCATACGTCAGAGCCGCCCAAGATCGGGCACTGTGTGCTGGTGGCGACGTGCTCATGCTTGGCAGCGAGCCGCCTGGCCCCGAGATGGCCGTCACCCCATCGGCGGACCGGCACCCGGTGCGGTAGGACGCGATGGGATCGCTCGACGCCACCTCGGCGCAGCTCACCACGCCAAACGGCACTACGACCCAGGCCATCAACACTGCGCCCTTGCCAGTCCCGCCCAGCTCGTGCACCTCGGTCCCCCCCACCAGCTCCGCCAGTGCAACGACCACCGCTCCATCGGTAACCGGGGACGGCGCCGGCCAAGCCGTCAGCAAGCACTGCTCGGGCCCTGGCGGCCCCATGACGGGAGGGGCCGGAGGCGGCGGCCCAGTGGGCAGCGGGGGCGGCCCAACCCAGCCTGGTTCGTAAGGGCCCAACTCGTAATGGGTCAAAGCGTTGCCGGCCGTGCCCAAGCCGTAAACAGGGACCCGAGGTTCGGGCTCGGTAAGTCGGCTGCGGGCGGGCGCTCTTGGCCCGCCGGTCCCCATCACTGCGTCACGTGGACCCCTCAGGAGTTTTCGGAGCTCGCCGACGCTGGGAGCCGTATTACGATTTGGCGAACAACCAAGAGCTGCTCGTGGAGCTGTTGCCCACGGAATGTCCGAGGCCGTTCAGCGAGCGTCGAAAGGTCGACTTGAGCGGGCGCAGGCACTACTCAGAGCCCGGGTGAACAATCGAAGAACGGCCTGACGAGCCGTCGGTTTTGCCCGGCCGCACGCGCCACGGCCAGGCCTGAAGGCCTGGCCGGTGG
>DATJUH010000401.1:0-16993 GCA_035502515.1 Acidimicrobiales bacterium | reverse complement strand
GCGGTCAGGCCTAATGAGCCAGGAGGCGAAGGGCGTGCGCCCGGGCCCCTCCACCGGGCCGGCCGGGCCCGCCGGGCCGGCTGGGCCAGAGCCTGGAGAGGCGAGCTGGCCCGGCCCGTCCGGTTTGGGCGGGCCGGGTAGCGAAGAGCTGCCGGTGCCCAGGGCCCCGGCCGCCAGCGGGACGGACCGGCCGGGCTGGCCCGGTGCCTCGGAGCCGGCCGGCCCGTCCGGCTCGGATCCGGCAGGATCGGGCCCGTCCGGGCCGAGGCCCTGGTCCGACCCGGCCGAGCCCGAGGCCACAAGGGGGACGGGGCCGGCGCCGGGACCTGAGGAGACAACCGAAACGGAGCACACGATTAGGACCGAAGAGGCAGTAGACGAAAACATACAAGGGGGGCCGCCCGGCAATGGCGACGCGGGGGCCGGCGAGCAAGCGGCGCGCCAGCGTGACGAGTACCTCGATGCCTTGCGGCGCCTGCAGGCCGAATTCGACAACTACCGCAAGCGTATGCAACGCCAGCAGCGAGAGACGGTAGAGAACGCCGCCGCTACCCTCGTCAAGAAATTGCTGCCCGTCCTGGACACGGCCGACCTGGCCCTCGCCCACGGTGGCGGCGAGGACGTAAAGCAAGTGGCCGGCGCCCTGTTCGACATACTTTCCAAAGAAGGCCTGGAACGCATCGACCCCGAGGGCCAGCCTTTCGACCCGGTCCTCCACGACGCCGTTGCCCATGAGCCCGTCGAGGGCCAGGGCGCACCCGAAATGCCCGAGGTAAGCGAAGTACTGCGAGCCGGCTACCTCTGGAAGGGACAAGTGCTGCGGCCCGCAATGGTAAAGGTAAGAGGCTGATCCCGTGGCGGTGCAGCGCGAATGGCTGGAAAAGGATTATTACAAGGTCCTTGGGGTGGCGAAAACGTCCACGGACAAGGAGATCGCGCGCGCCTACAGGAAACTTGCGAAGCAGTACCACCCCGACGCCAACCCCGGTTCCGAGGAGCGCTTCAAGGAGATCTCCGCCGCCTACGACGTGCTCGGGGATCAGGCGAAGCGCAAGGAGTACGACGAGGTCCGCACTCTCGCCGAGAACGGCTACGCCGGCAACCCCTTCGCCGGCGCCGGCGCTCCGGGAGGGCAGACTGGCTTCACGAATTTCCGCGTGGACGACCTTGGTGACTTGCTCGGCAACATTTTCGGGCGGGGCAACCGCCGCGCCCGGCAAACAACCGCCACCGCTGGGCCGGAAAGCGGCGGCGCCCTCGAGACCGAGCTCCACCTTTCATTTGCCGACGCGGTAAAAGGGGTCACCACCACGGTCAACGTGACCTCCGACGTGGCTTGCTCGACCTGCGGAGGTTCGGGCGCCGCGCCGGGCACGGCACCGGCCGTCTGCCCCGTCTGCGGCGGCCAGGGCGTGATCAACGAAAACCAGGGGATGTTCTCTTTCAGTCACCCCTGCGTGGCCTGCGGCGGCACCGGCATGCAGATCGATGTGCCGTGCCCGACCTGTAACGGCCGGGGCACCGAGCGGCGCGCCCGGCAGGTGAAGGTCCGTATCCCGGCCGGCGTCGAGGACGGCCAGCGGATAAGAGTCCCGAGAAGGGGCGGCGCCGGCCGCCACGGCGGTCCCCCGGGCGACCTGTACGTGGTGGTGCACATCGCACCCCATCCGGTGTTCGGCCGGAAGGGCAAGGACTTGACCGTAAAAATACCGGTGACGTTTGCCGAAGCCACCCTCGGTACAACTGTCTCGGTCCCGACCCTCGATGGGAAACCGGTTTCGGTCAAGGTCCCGGCCGGGACCCGTTCAGGACGGGTCTTCAGAGTGCCCGGGCAGGGTGTGCAGGGCACTGGCAAAAAAGGTGACCTGCTGGTGACGTTCGAAGTCGACGTCCCGGCCAAGCTTTCTGGCGATGAACGACGCGCCGTCGAGGCCTTGGCCAAAGCCTCTGGCGACCTGGGCCATAAATTGCGGGAAAAATTGGGAGCTGAGACCGGATGAGGGCGGAGAAGGAATTCGACGCCACCGCCGCCGTCCAGCGCCGGTCGCGCCGCGCCGCCGAAAAAAACCAGACCATGGCCGTGTACGTGATCTCCGTGGCGGCCGAGCTGGCCGGCGTGCACCCGCAGACTCTGCGCATCTACGAGCGCAAGGGCCTGCTCGGCCCGGCCCGGACGCTGGGCGGCAGCCGGCGCTACAGCGACAAAGACATTGAGCTCTTGCACCGTATTCAGGAACTGACATCTGCCGGGCTCAACCTCGAGGGAGTAAAGCGCGTTATCGAGCTCGAAGACGAGGTCGCCCGGCTCCAGCAGGAGGTGGCGGCGACCAGAGCCGAGATCCGCGAAGCGGTGGCAAAAGTACATCGCCACTACCGGCGGGACCTCGTGCCGATCGACACCAACCCGGTCAGGTGGCTCCCGAACCGCTGAGAAAAGGTCGGCAGGAGCTTAGGGAAAACTGCCGCGGCGCGAATTTGTGCAGCAATAGATAGGAGACAGGACATTGGCGATCGACCCAAATCGCTGGACACAGAAAACCCAAGAAGCGTACAGCGCGGCCGTCACATTGGCTCGCGGGCGGAACAACCCGGAGGTCACTCCGGACCACCTGATGCTGGCCCTGCTCGGCCAGGACGGGACCGCGGTACTGCCCGTGTTGACGCGCGTCGGCGTAGCGGTCCTGCCGCTGCGCAACCGCCTCGAGGAGTCCCTCTCGAAACTGCCCCACAGCTACGGGGGCGAAGGGCCGGCCCTCGGGCGCGAGGCACAGGCCGTCCTCGAGCAGGCGGGCCGCGAACGCGACTCCCTCGGTGACGAGTACCTGTCGGTCGAGCACATCCTGCTGGCCATGGCCAAGCGCGTCGGCGTCTCCCATGACGACCTGCTCAACGCCCTGCGGGAAGTGCGCGGTAGTCACCGCGTCACGACCCAGAACCCCGAAGAGAGCTACCAGGCACTGGAGAAGTACGGCCGCGACCTGACCGAGGAGGCCAGGCGGGGCAAGCTCGACCCGGTCATCGGGCGCGATGAGGAGATCCGGCGCGTCGTCCAGGTCCTGTCACGGCGGACCAAGAACAACCCCGTCCTCATCGGTGAGCCCGGCGTCGGGAAGACCGCCATCGTGGAGGGCCTGGCCCGCCGCATTGTCGAGGGTGACGTGCCCGAAAGCTTGCGGGGCAAGCGGCTCCTGGCCCTCGACCTCGGCTCGATGGTGGCAGGGGCGAAGTACCGGGGAGAGTTCGAGGAACGTCTCAAGGCCGTGCTGAAGGAAATTGCCGATTCGGGTGGAGAGGTCATCACCTTTATCGACGAGCTCCATACGATCGTGGGCGCCGGTGCGGCCGAAGGCGCCATGGACGCCGGCAACATGATCAAGCCCATGCTGGCCCGAGGTGAGCTGCGCATGATCGGCGCCACCACGCTCGACGAGTACCGCAAGCACATCGAAAAAGATGCCGCTCTCGAGCGGCGTTTCCAGCCTGTCTATGTGGGCCAACCCTCGGTGGAGGATTCGATCGCCATATTGCGCGGCCTCAAAGAGCGTTACGAGGTCCACCACGGTGTCCGGATAATGGACTCCGCCCTGGTGGCCGCGGCCGTACTCTCGGACCGTTACATATCCGGTCGTTTCCTGCCGGACAAGGCGATCGACCTCGTGGACGAGGCAGCCAGCCGGCTTCGTATCGAGATCGATTCACTGCCGACGGAGATCGACGTCGTCGAGCGCCGGATCCGCCAGCTCGAGATCGAGCGCGTCGCACTGGCCAAAGAGACCGACGATGCCTCCAGGGAGCGCCTGGCCAAGCTGGACGAGGAACTGGCCAACCTGCGCGAGACGGCCAATGGGATGAAAGCTCATTGGCAAGGCGAAAAGGACGCCATAACGGCGATCAACAGCCTGAAAGAGGAGATGGAGACGCTGCGCGGTGAGGCCGAGCGCTACGAGCGCAGCGGGGAACTGGCCCGGGCGTCCGAGATCCGCTACGGCAAAGTACCGGAGCTGTCCCGCCAGATCGACGACGCCACCAAGCGCCTCGAGGAGCTCCAGGCCGGCAACAAGATGCTGAAACAAGAGGTCGACGAGGAAGACGTGGCCGAAGTAGTGGCCAAATGGACCGGCGTCCCCGTCAGCCGCTTGCTCGAGGGCGAGGTGGCCAAGTTGGTCCGCATGGAGGACGTCCTCCATCAGAGAGTGGTGGGCCAGGACGACGCGGTGAGAGCGGTGGCAAACGCCATCCGCCGTTCGAGAAGCGGCCTTTCCGACCCGAACCGGCCCATCGGCAGTTTCTTGTTCCTCGGCCCCACCGGCGTAGGCAAGACGGAGCTGGCCCGGTCGGTGGCGGACTTCCTGTTCGACGACGAGCGGGCCATGGTCCGTATCGACATGTCCGAGTACATGGAGAAGCATTCGGTGGCCCGGCTGGTCGGCGCCCCTCCCGGCTACGTCGGCTATGAAGAGGGAGGCCAGCTGACCGAGGCCGTCCGTCGCCGCCCGTACTCGGTGGTGCTGCTGGACGAGATCGAAAAAGCCCACCCGGACGTGTTCAATATTTTGCTCCAGGTGCTGGACGACGGGCGCTTGACCGACGGACAGGGCCGGACGGTGAACTTCACCAACACCGTGCTCATAATGACGTCCAACTACCGCGGCGACATCAGGGACGCGTTCAAGCCCGAGTTCCTCAACCGTATCGACGAAGTCGTTTACTTCAGGGAGCTAACTGAAGCCGATATCGCCCAGATCGTCGACATCCAGCTGCGCGACCTCGACAAGCGCCTGGCGGCCCGGCGCCTCAGCCTCGTCGTGACCGAAGGGGCCAAGGCCTGGCTGGCCCGGCGGGGGTACGACCCGGTCTACGGCGCCCGGCCGCTCAAGCGCCTCATACAGCGCACCATCGGGGACAACCTGGCCATGGCTCTTCTGGAGGGCAAGTACACCGAGGGCGACACCGTCACGGTGGACGTGGCCGGGCCGGCCGGGCCGGGGTCGGACGGGGTGGGGTCGGCTGGGCCGGGGTCGGCGGGGGAGGCCGGCCCGGCCGGCGGGGCCGCCCGGGCACAAGCGGGCGGAGAGCTGGTCCTGCGCTAACGCCTCGCACCGATGCAGATGACCGGTGCCGCTCGGCGGTGCTTGGCAAAAGGCGCTCGTCTGAAAGGACGGGCGCCTTTGGCGTCGGGGCGCCCTTTAGGACCTGCTCCGGACCGGTCCTGACCGATCAGCTCAGGCACGGCGGGGACTCGTGCGCGCCAGGTGCGCTTATCGTTACCCTGGCGCGCACAAGCCGGCCGGGGCCAGGCACTCTTCCCGGCGTCCCTTTCTCCTCCGGCGCCGGCCCGTCTGACCCGTCCTCAAGCCGTCCGCGCCCGGCGGACCGGCGCCGGCCCGGCCGGCCCGGCTCTCGGCGCCCGTCCTTCGCAGGCGGCACAGCGCCCCAGGATGGCGAAGTGGTGTGGGTCGATCGAGAAGCCGAGCTTGCTCTTCACCGTCCTGGACAGGCCCTGGAACAACTGGTCCGGCGCCTCGATGGTGACGCCACAGACCTCGCAGATGAAGTGGCCGTGGGCCAGCGACGCCAGCTGGTAAGTGGCCGGCCCGTGGCCCAGGTGCGAGTGCACTACCACGCCGAGACGTTGTAAGTCCTCCAGGTTGCGGTAAATGGTGGACATGTGGACCTCGGGCGCCCGGGCCTGGACAGCCGCAGCCAGCTCCTCGGCGCTCAAGTGGGCGTCGGCCTCGAAGAGCACTTCGAGCAGTGTGCGGCGCGGCGGCGTGGCCCGCCCGCCTCTGGCCCGCACCAAAGCCAGGACCTCGTCCACCGAGGACAACGCCCGGCCCAGGCCGGGAAGGCTGGGGGCGAGCGGCTTGCTCACTCGACCCAGGATAGGGCGGGACGCGGCCAGACCAGTGGCTTCACCATGGCCGGCCGCCTGTCTTACTGCTTCCTTATTGCGTTCCTTATTGCGTCCAGTTCGCATCTGTGTTAGCGTCATGAGGGCGTTGGAGTGAGTTTTGCTGGTCGCTGACCAGACGACGGGAGGACTAGGAATTGACGACCCAGGCCTCCATCCCATCGATGCAGCCGGCACGGCCCAAGGGCACAAGGGAGATGCTCCGCTCGTCCTTCGCCGCCCTCAACCACGTGGAGCGTTTGCGTGTGCTGGCCATGTACGGGTCGATCATCGCTCTGCACGTCCTCGGGTTCGGCGCTCGAGCAGTTTGGCGGGCTCTTCGGGACCCTCGTTTCGGCGTCGTTCCTGTTCCTTATCGGCCTGCTCAACCTCATCGTCCTGGGCGGCATCGTCAAGGTCTTCCGCTCCATGCGCCACGGCAATTACGACGAGGCCGAGCTCGAGCGCCAGCTCGACAACCGGGGCTTCTTCTACCGGTTCTTCGGCCGCTGGATGAAGGCCATCAGCAAGGAATGGCACATGTACCCGGTCGGTGTCGTCTTCGGCCTCGGGTTCGACACTGCTACCGAGGTGGCCCTGCTGGCGACAACGGCCCTGTACGCCTCCCGCCATGTCCCCTGGTACGCCATCATCTGCCTGCCCATCTTCTTCACTGCCGGGATGAGCCTGATGGACACGACAGACGGCCTGTTCATGAACCTGGCTTACGGCTGGGCCTTCTTCAACCCGGTCCGCAAGGTGTACTACAACCTGGCCATCACCGCCCTCTCGGTCGCCATTTGCTTCTTCATCGGCGGGGTCGAGCTTCTCGGCCTGCTGCCGGCAGAGATCCATGGGCTCAGCCACCACCATGGATTTTGGGGTTTCATGTACAACTTCAACATCAATACGGCCGGTTTTGTGATCGTGGGCATGTTCGTCGTCACCTGGGCGGTGGCCTTGGCCATCTGGCGGTACGGCAATGTCGAAGAGAAGTGGGGGGCACGGCTGAAACCGACCGAGAACCCGCTGTCCTGACCGCCCACTCTCCACCGTTCACTGACTGAAGAGCCCGTGAAGAAGAGCCTGCGCAGAAGCGGTGGTGGGTGGGGGTTTGGAGGTATGCTCGTGAGTGCCGCCACTTCTCCAAAAGGAGCGCACGCGTGCCCGCAACAGTCCTGGTAGGCACCCAATGGGGTGACGAAGGCAAAGGAAAACTGACCGACCTGTTGGCCAAGGAGATGCAGGTGGTCGTGCGCTACCAGGGGGGCCACAACGCCGGCCATACCGTCGTGGTGGACGGCGAGACCTTCGCGCTGCAGCTGTTGCCCAGCGGCGTCCTCTACCCGTACACCATCCCCGTGATAGGCAACGGCGTCGTCGTCGAGCCGAAGTTCCTGATAGACGAAATGGACACGCTCGAGCGACGGGGCATCGACTGCTCTCGGCTGGTGATATCGGGCAGCGCCCACCTCGTGATGCCGTACCACCAGGAAATGGACGCCCTCATCGAGCGTTACCTTGGCAAAAACCGGCTGGGGACGACCAAGCGCGGGATCGGGCCCGCTTACGCGGACAAGGCCGCCCGTGTTGGCCTACGTGTGCAGGACCTGCTGGACCCGAAGATTTTCCGCCAGAAACTCGATGTTGTGCTGAAAGAGAAAAACCTCATCCTGGCCAAGGTCTACAACCGCCTGGCCCTCTCGGCGGACGAGATCGCGGGGCGCTACCTGGACGAGTACGCCCCCCGCCTGGCCCCTCACATCGGTGACGCCGTCGGGCTGGTCCACGAGACGCTGGCGGCGGGAGGCGGTGTGCTCCTCGAGGGGGCGCAAGCCACTTTCCTCGACCTCGACCACGGCACGTACCCGTTCGTCACCTCCTCCAACCCGGTGGCCGGGGGCGCGTGCATCGGCGCCGGCATCGGGCCCCGCTACATCGACCGGGTGCTCGGGGTGGCCAAGGCCTACGTGACCAGAGTGGGGGCCGGCCCTTTCCCTACCGAGGTATTTGACGACCTGGCCGACACATTGGTGGAAAGGGGCCACGAGTTCGGGACCAATACGGGCCGAAGACGGCGGCCCGGTTGGTTCGACGCCGTGATGATGCGCCACGCCGTCCGGCTCAATTCGATCGACGAGCTGGCCATAACAAAGCTCGACGTGCTCGACTCCTTCGAAGCCGTCAAGGTATGCGTGGCCTACGAGGCCCACGGGAAACGCTACGAGAGCATGCCCTGGCACCAGTCGGTCCTCCACGACGTGAAACCGGTCTATGTCGAATTGCCGGGCTGGAAGACCGAGACGACAGGTTCAGGTGGGAAAGATGACCTGCCCAGGGCGGCACGTGACTACGTCGATTTCCTCGCCTCTCAAGCCGGTGTACCCGTCACCTTCGTGGGGGTCGGCCCGGGACGGGAACAAGTCGTGAGGCTGGGCACCAGGTGAACCGTGGCCGGTGCCGGTGATAGGTGCCGGTGATAGGTGCCGGTGACAGGTGGCCGGTGACAGGTGGCCGGTGACCGCGGGCATGAAGGCCACACCGTGAACATGGCCCGAACGACCGGCAGCCAGTGAAGGTCTGCGTCGTAGGGAGCGGAGGTCGCGAGCACGCCCTGGCCGAAGCCCTCTCGGTATCAAATCAGGTAGTCGTCGCCCCCGGTAACCCGGGCATGGAGGGTTTCGAGTGCATTTCTGCGCCCCCTGAACGGGTCGAGGCCGACTTCTGGGTGATCGGGCCCGAAGCGCCGCTGGTGGACGGGGTGGCCGACCGAATCCGGGCGCGAGGCGGGCTCGTCTTCGGCCCCGGGGCTGACGGGGCTCATCTCGAGGCGTCGAAAGTTTGGGCCAAAGAATTACTTGTCTCGGCTCGAGTTCCAACCGCCGCCTCCCAGGCTTTCAACGAAACCGGTCCCGCCCTCCAGTACCTCAGGGCCATGCCCGGCCCGTGGGCCATAAAGACTGATGGCCTGGCGGCGGGAAAGGGCGTCTTCGTTACGGGTTCGCTCGAGGAGGCGGAAAGAGACGTGCGGGCCAAGCTCTCCGGCCAGGCTTTCGGTGACGCCGGCCGGACCGTATTGATAGAAGAGGCGCTTTCCGGTCCGGAACTCTCCGTCATCGCCGTCTGCGACGGCCGGCGGGCTTACCCCCTCGCCGCCGCCCAGGACTACAAAAGGCTGCAGGATGGTGACGACGGGCCCAACACCGGGGGCATGGGCGCCTATTCACCGGTCCCGTTCGCCGGCGAGGACCTGATCGGCCAGGTAATGGAACGGGCGGTATTGCCGACGTTGCACGCCCTGTCCAAGCGGGGCATCAACTATCGCGGTGCGCTTTATGCCGGGATCATGCTCACTGAAGAAGGCCCAAAAGTGCTCGAGTTCAATGTTCGCTTCGGCGACCCCGAGGCCCAGGTGCTGCTCCCCAGATGGAGCGGCGATGTCACCACGACGCTGGTGGCGGCGGCGTCAGGGACGCTTTCCGACCACAATTCGCCCCATTTCTCCACGGGAGCGGCGGTGTGCGTGGTGCTGGCGGCGCCGGGCTATCCCGAAAAACCGACGGCGGGTGAACGCATAGAGGGCCTGGACGAAGCCCGGGCCCTGGCCGACGCCAGGGTATACGCGGCGGGAGTAAGCGCCGAGACCGGGCCCGATGCCGGCCTGTACCTGGTTACGGGCGGGGGCCGCGTGCTCAATATGGTGGGCCTCGGTAACAGCCTGGCCGACGCCCGCCGGGTTGCCTACCGGGGGGCTGAGATGGTTTCTTGGCCGGGTATGGTTCTCCGTTCTGATATCGCGAAGAGCGTCTCGTGAAGGTTGCAGTGCTCATGGGCTCGGCCAGTGACAAGGCCAAGATGGCCCCCGCCCTGGAGGTGCTCGAGCAGCTGGGGATCGAAGGCGTTGAAGAAGTCATGTCCGCTCACCGCACGCCGGACGTCGTGGCCGGCTTCGCCGCCGAGGCCAGGGCGATGGGCTTCGGCGTGATCATCTGCGGGGCCGGCATGGCCGCTCACCTGGCCGGGGCCGTTGCCGCCCGGACGACGCTGCCCGTTATCGGGGTCCCGCTGTCAGGGAGCGCCCTGTCGGGAGTGGACGCCTTGTACGCCACTGTGCAGATGCCGAGAGGGTTCCCGGTGGCGACCGTAGCCATCGACGGGGCGGCCAACGCCGCCTTACTGGCGGCCGAAATCCTGGCCCTCCGGGACGAAGGCGTGGCCGAGCGACTGAACGCCTACCGGGCCGGCTTCGCTCGCCGCTGACTGACGGGCAGGTGCCCCAGCGGCCCTAGCTGCTCCCCGTCCCGGCGGGCAGGAGGTCGGCTCGCCTGCACGCCCTTTGCGCCTGTACCGCCACCGGGCCGGTCCCCTGCGTCTCCGACGCGCACCAGCTGCGGGCGTCGGCACCGCAAAAACGCGTCGTACCACCACCGGTCGAACTGGCGATGACCGCGCTTACACAGGGCCCTTTCGGGCTCTTGGCCCCACCCAGGCCGGCCAGCGCCCAGATGCCGAGACCGAGGGCAGCCAGCAGGACTACGACACCCAGCACCACCGTGCCGCGCCTCTCGTTGCTGGTGAGCGGCTGGCCCTGTTGCTGGCGATAGTTGGGCGGCATGCCCCGTTGATCTTACCTAGGCCCCTGGCCGGCCGGGGACCAGTGGCCCGCCGGCCGGCTGACCCGGTACGGTGTGGTTATTGCGACAACAGGCAACTTTCGCTCAGGCCCGGCCCAAGGTGTCTGTCTCCCGACGCAGTCTCCACCCCGGCGGCCGGCGCGACACCAACCGGCCACCTGCCTCGAGCCAGCACTAGGAGAAGCCAGCTCTTGAAGCACATCTATTCCGGCAAAGTGAGGGACATATACGAGCTCGACGACGAGCACCTGTTGTTCGTCACCAGCGACCGCATCTCCGCTTTCGATGTCGTGATGACCGAGCCCATCCCGGGCAAAGGGCGGGTCTTGACCGCGCTGACCGCCTTTTGGGCCAGCCAATTGCCCGGCATCGCCCCCACCCATCTGGTCAGCCTGGGTGTGCCGGCCGGGGCCGATTTGAGCGCGGCCGGCATAAGCCGCGATTTCGCCGAGGGACGGACGATGGTCGTACGCCGGGCGGAAATGCTCCCGATCGAGTGCATCGTGCGGGGCTACCTTTCGGGCTCGGCCTGGGCCGAGTACCGGCGCACCGGGACCATGCACGGCGAGCCGCTGCCCGCCGGCCTGTCGCAATCGGAAAAGCTCCCCGAGCCGGTGTTTACGCCGTCCACCAAGGCCACGGTGGGCCACGATGAGAACATATCCTTCGAACAGGCGGCCCGCTTGATCGGCGACAAAATGGCCGCCGGAGCACGGGAGATCAGCCTCGAGGCCTACCGGTGGGGGGCGGAACGTGCCGCCGAGCGAGGGATAATAATTGCCGACACGAAGTTCGAGCTTGGCCTCGTCGATGGCGAGCTGGCTATTTGCGACGAGATACTGACGCCGGATTCGTCCCGCTTTTGGCCCGCGGACCAGTGGCAACCAGGCGCGACACCCCCCTCCTTCGACAAGCAGCCGCTGCGGGACTGGCTGGAGGCCACCGGCTGGGGGAAAGTCCCGCCGCCGCCGCCGCTGCCGCCCGACGTCGTCGAGGCGACCAGCGCCCGGTACGTCGAGGCCTACGAACGCTTGAGCGGGCTCAGCTTTTCGGACTGGCCGGGGGCCGACGGTTCTCCCGCCGTGAGGCCCGGCGCCTGAGCCATGGGCCGGTTCGAGGCTTTGGTCGAGGTCCAGTTGCGGCCCGGTATCTCAGACCCGCAAGGGGCCACGATCGAAAGGGCGTTGCCGGCACTCGGTTTCACCGGCGTGAGCGGGGTCCGGGCCGGCAAGGCTTTCCGTCTGAGTGTCGAAGCGCTCGATGACGAGCAGGCGCGTCACATTGTCGAAGATCTATCAGAGCGATTGCTGGCCAACCCGGTGATCGAAGCCGCCTCCGTGTCGATTATCGCAGCCCGGTAGTACACGTGTAGCCCGCTCGTGGGTCGCTCCATCGGACTTGAGGGCCCCTGATAGGGTGGGACCATGGCCGCGCCGCTCCGGACTCGGGTTGGGGTCATCGTTTTCCCGGGTACCAATTGCGAGCACGACGTCGTGGAGGCCTTTGAAGCGCTCGGGGCCAGAGCGGAGCTGATCTGGCATGGGTCGGCGTCAGTGGAAGGGCTGGACGCCGTGGTCCTGCCGGGTGGGTTCGCCCACGGCGACTACCTGCGACCCGGCGCCATCGCTCGATTTTCGCCCGTTATGGAAGCGGTACGCCAGTACGCCGCCGAAGGTGGCCCGGTAGTGGGCATATGCAATGGTTTTCAGGTCCTCACTGAGGCCCACCTCCTACCCGGGGCGCTCCAGAAGAACAGGGGCCTTACGTTCCTTTGCCAGATGACCGAGGTCGAAGTCACAAGCGACCGTTGCGCGCTAACGGCCGGCGTGGCTGTAGGCCGGCGCCTCAAGGTGCCGATAAACCACTTCGAGGGCAATTACACCGCCGACCCCGGGACGCTCCAGACGCTGGAGGACGAAGGCCGGGTCGTCCTGCGCTACGTAGCCAACCCCAACGGGTCGGCGCACGACATCGCCGGCGTTTGCAACGAAGGTGGCAACGTCGTTGGCCTGATGCCCCACCCCGAACGAGCCAGCGCCGAGCTGCTCGGGTCCAGCGACGGCCTGGTGTTGCTCAGCGCTCTGCTGGCGTGGGCCGGCGCCCCGCTGGTACCGGCGGGGCGCAGCGCGTAGAAATCCGGGCTGCGGGGGGACCTCTCGGCCCCGGCCCGGCCCGGCCTACCGTGGTGCTATGACGGTTTCACTGCATCGCGAGCTCGGGCTGACCGACGACGAGGCGGAGTCGATCGAGCGCATCCTCGGCCGGGGCCCCAACCACCTCGAGCTGGCCATGTACGCCGTCATGTGGAGCGAGCACTGCTCGTACAAGTCGTCCCGCGTACACCTGCGCCGCCTCCCGACCGATGGACCGGCCGTCCTCGTCGGACCGGGCGAGAACGCGGGTGTCGTAGACGCCGGCGACGGCATCGCCGTTGCCATTCGCATAGAAAGCCACAACCATCCTTCCGCCATCGAGCCGTACCAGGGGGCGGCGACGGGGGTGGGCGGCATCATCCGTGACATTTTCACCATGGGGGCGAGGCCGATCGCGCTGATGGACCCGCTCCGCTTTGGCCCCCCGGACGACCCTCGCAACCGGTGGGTGGCGGCCGGCGTCGTAAGCGGGATCTCCGGCTACGGCAATGCCGTCGGTGTCCCCACCGTCGGGGGCGAGCTGGAATTCGCCAGCTGTTACGCCGGCAACCCGCTGGTCAATGTTTTGTGCTGTGGGCTGTTGCCGAAAGACCGCCTGGTGCTCGGCCGGGCCGGCGGCGAGGGCAACCTGGCAGTTCTGCTCGGATCCACTACCGGCCGGGACGGCATCGGCGGGGTCAGTGTGCTGGCTTCCGCCGCCTTCGGCGATGATGCCGACGCCGAAGCAGCCAAGCGGCCCAACGTCCAGGTGGGCGACCCGTTCGAGGAAAAGCGCCTCATAGAGGCCACCCTGCAATTGCTGGACGAGCACCTGGTGCTCGGGATCCAGGACCTCGGTGGCGCCGGGCTCACGTGCGCCACCAGCGAGACGGCGTCAAGGGGCGGGGTCGGTATGGACGTCAATGTCGAAGCGGTGCCGCTCCGCGAACCAGGCCTGGCCCCCTTCGAGGTCATGACCAGCGAGAGCCAGGAGCGCATGCTGGCCATCGTCAGCCCCGAGGTCCTCGGCTCCGTCCTCGAGGTCTGCCGGCACTGGGAAGTGAGGGCGACGGTGGTAGGAAAGGTCACGGGCACAGGGCGCTTGCGGGTCCTGAAGGGCTGGGACGGCGAGGTGCTGGCGGACGTGCCGGCGGCCAGCCTCCACGAGCCGGCGGCCGGCGCCCCCATCTACAACCGTCCAATTCGGCGTCCCACCCGGCGTCCCACTCGGCGTCCCATCGGGCGTCCCAGCCGGCCTCCGGCGGCCCCCTCGGCTGACGGCGACAGCACCTCACCGCCGACGCTGGAGCAACTCAACTCCGGCCTGCTTTCGCTTTTGGCCGACCCGTCGTGGGCATTTCGCCAATACGACCATCAGTTGTTCCGCAACACGGTCATCGCCCCGGGGGCCGACGCCGCGCTGTTGAGGCTTTCGGCCCCGGGCGTAAGGGCCCCCTCCGGATCGCCCCCCCGGGGTATCGCCCTTTCGACCGACGGCAACCCGCGCTGGTGCGCCCTCGACCCGCGTGCCGGCACCCGCCTGGTCGTGGCCGAATCGGCTCTCAACGTCGCCTGCGTCGGAGCCCGGCCGGTGGCCCTGGTTAATTGCTTGAACTTCGGGAACCCCGAGCACCCAGAAGTGATGTGGCAGTTCTCCGAGGCCATCGACGGGATGACCGAGGCCTGCCTGGCCCTCGGCATCCCGGTGGTGGGCGGGAACGTGAGCTTCTACAACGAAAGCCGGGGCGTCGACATCGACCCGACTCCCGTGGTGGGCATGCTCGGGCTGGTCGACCACCTGGGCCCGGGCACCCCGACGCCGGGCCTGGCCGAAGGCAGTGCGGTGTTGCTGCTCGGCCCCTCCGGGCCAGGCTCGGTATCGCTGGCTGGGTCGCGGTGGGCGGCGCAGGGCCAGGGCGACGACGACGCCGGCCCCGGGCTGCCCCATCTGGACCTGGCCCACCTGGACCTGGAATTGCACAAGCGCCTTCTGGCATTAGTGGCGGATCTGGTGAGCGCTCGCCTCGTCGACGGCATCCACGACGTCTCCGACGGTGGCCTCGGTGTGGCGCTGGCTGAAATGGCGGTGAAAAGCGGTACCGGGGGCCGGATAGACCGGGTCGCCGACCGGCGAGAACTGTTCGGCGAGGGCCCGTCCAGGGTGCTTATGAGCGTACCGCCCGCCAACGTCGAGCTGGTGGCCGCGATGGCCGGCCAAGCCGCCGTCCCGGTGCGGCAGATAGGTGCCGGCGGCGGCGACCGCCTGGTCGTGGAAGGGCTCGTCGACCTTTCCGTCGCCAATGCCGAGGCAGCCTGGAAGGGGGCCTTGCCGGCAGTGTTCTCAGCCGGCCTGTCCGTTCCCGCTCCCCGGGAACAAGCCTGAGCGCCGGCACCAGAGGGTCTGGTCCGCTCATGGGCCGAACAGAGAGCGCCAGCCGGCCCGGGCAGTCGGCGCCTCCTGGTCGGGTACCGACTGCAGGTCCTCGATTATGCGCAGGCCGTAAATGGCAACGGCGTCGGCCCTGGCCGTGACTTCCGTACCTACGCCGGCCGAATGGGCGGCCGAGAGGACGGCCTCGTATTTCTGGGTGGCTCTGGAAGCGTCGGGTTCGTGTGGGGACGGCATCCCGGCGCCGACGTCCTCGGCCCACGCCTCCAGCTCGCCGGCCGCCGTTCGGAGCAGGTCAGCCAAGGGCCCGGCCAGGTCTGGCGGCAATTGTGAGCCGCGCTGCCCATCAGTAAGAACCCTGGCCGTGCCTCGAGTCGACCGAACGACATAGTCGAGGGTACCCATCGCGTCCACGAGCGCCTTGGCCGCCGACCGGTCCCGGTATCCTGTCGGGCTCCACCGAGTGGCCGTCAGGGCCCGCTCGGTTACGAGAGCGACGCTTTCGGCGTCGTCGTCCAGGTGGCGCGCCTTGACCAGCAGGGCCTGAAAGTCTGTCCCCGGCGCCGCCACGCCGTCAGCCAGGTCTCGCAGCTCCGCCACCACGGCGGTAGCCAGGGCCCTTACGCCGGCCCGAGCGTCGGCCAGGTTGGTCCTGGGGACGACAATCAAGCTGGCCACGATGCCGACGGCCGCGCCGATGAACGTGTCGACCACCCGGTCGATGGCGTAACCGCTTGTCGTCGTCCCGAGCAGCAATACGAGCAGGGCGCTGACCGGGACCTGGACCGCGCCTTGCTGGCCCAACCGGAGGAGCTGGCCGGCCACCCAGGACACGAACACAACCAGCACCACCGACCAGATATGAATACCCATCAGCCTGGCCAGGGCGTAGGCCACCAGCACTCCCACGACCACCCCCAGCGCCCGTTGAAGGCCACGTGACACTGAATCCCACACCGTGACCTGGACGGTGAGTAGAGCCGCCAGCGGCGCGAAGACGGGGAGGTTGTTCCCGATGACGTCGGCGGCGATGAACCAGGCCAACCCGGCGGCGAGGGCCGTCTTGGCCGCCTGCAGGAGCACTGGCCCCAGGCCTCTCAGCGGTGCCCCGAGACGCGATAGCACCCGAGTGGTACTTGGTTAGGGCCGGCGCGCCGGGCTAGACCTGGAGCCTGTCCCTGAGCGCTTCGAGGGCGCTGTCGGGCACGTGCAGGTCGCCACGCCCGGTGCCGACCGAGAGGTCCGGTTTATATGTGCCGTGGTGGTCCGACCCGCCGGTGATGGCCAGGCCGGCGCGGGCCGCCAGGACGGCGAGAGAGGCACGTTCGTCCGGGCCGTAGCGGCCGTATATGGCTTCCAGGCCAACCAGGCCCGCCTCCGCCAGCTCTCCGACCGCCCCCTCGAGCGGGCCCTCCGATAAGCCCATGGACAACGGGTGGGCCAAGACAGGCAGAGCGCCCGACTGGAGGGCCAGAGTGATGGCGGTGAGCGGGGCCAGGCGTTCCTTGTCCACGTAGGCCGGACGGCCCTTGGCCAACCACCGGTCGAAGGCGTCCTGCACCGAAGTGGCCACGCCTTTTCTGACCAGGATGGCGGCGACATGGGGCCGGCCGGCGCCACTGCCGCCGGCTTCGGCATCGAGCTCCTCCGCTGTCACCGGGAGCCCCAGCTCGGCCAGCCGGGCTAAAAGGAGCTCATTGCGGTTGTCCCGGGCCACCTGCAACCTCTCCAGCTCGTCCTGCAGTGGGCCCTCGCCCGGTTCGAGGAAGTAGACCAGCATGTGCATCGTGGCCGGGTGCTCGCAGGAGATCTCCGTGCCCGGCACCAGCTCGATGCCCGCTTCTGCTGCCTTTTTGCGGGCCGGCGCAATGCCGTCCTGACGGTCGTGGTCGGTGAGGGCGAAGGCCGTCAGGCCCGCCTGAGCGGCCAGGTCCACGAGCTGTTCCGG
>DATJUH010000400.1:0-5390 GCA_035502515.1 Acidimicrobiales bacterium | reverse complement strand
CAAGACCGCCACCTCTCTGTTGAACGGCCCGTACCCCAGGGACAGCTCATTGGCGTGAGGACCGGCTTCGCGAGCGTCGGCGACGGCTGCGTCGAGTTCCGCCAACGCCCGGCGCGCCCCGCCGAGCAGGGTCCTGCCAGCAGGCGTCAGCTCCACCCTCCGCGTCGTGCGGACAAACAGAACCAGCCCGAGCTGGCGCTCGAGATCCCTGACGGCCCGTGACAACGGAGACTGCGACATGTGCAGGCGCTCTGCCGCACGACCGAAATGCAGCTCCTCGGCCACTGCGACGAAGTAGCGAAGCTGACGGAGGTCGGCAGTGGGCTCCACGACCACAATATTTATTCCGTCGAGGCAGAGTGCGCTCCAACGTGAGGACGCGGTTCTAGGTCTGCTGATTCACGGCCTGGTGTGACCGGTCGCTGGGGAAAGGGGGAGGTCGGACGATGCCGAACGTGCCGCCCGGCGGCGGTCAAGGTCGAAGTCAGCTCGTTGGGGCTCACTCGGCACCTGGCTGGCGTGAGGCGCCATTTTGGCTTCAGCTTCGTGGGACGCCTGGGGTTCGGTGCCGCCAGAGTGGCATTGACCCCATCTGGTGGGCCTGCCTTCCAATGCCCCCGGCTGCCGAGACTGGGAGAGCGGTTAATTGCGAGGCGAAAGCGTCCGACGCGCAGTTGCCTTGACGCCACGGCGGCGTAGTTCAAGAGCGATCTCACTCGCCTCTGCTTCGTCGTCCGTCAAACACAGGATTCGATGTTCGCTCTCGAGAGCCTCGACGACGGCGTACTTGGCCGGGGGCATTCGCCCCATGGCCACTTCGACCGGCTCGATAGGTTCCATCACTGAGATAGATTAATCGCCTGGCTCACGGGCATGTCATCGGGTTGCCCGCAACTGCCGGAGCACCTCCGGCCACCACGCTCTCACGTGGAGGCGTTAGCGTCCTCGACCAGCCGGCGGTGGCCCGTTCCCAACCAACATGAA
The DNA here is from genome assembly GCA_035502515.1 of Acidimicrobiales bacterium. Lineage (GTDB taxonomy): Bacteria > Actinomycetota > Acidimicrobiia > Acidimicrobiales > Palsa-688 > Fen-671. The sequence continues at coordinate 4,406 of DATJUH010000400.1, read as the reverse complement.
CCACGGTCGCGCTGTCCCCCTCACCGTGACGAGGATACGACCGGCTCCGAGGTGCCTCTTCGCCGTGCGACTATCCGGCTCTGTGCCGCTTCTCGGGCCTTCAGGACACGAAAGTCGCCAGCCTGTGCCTTGAGGAGCGCCGGCCCGGGTTCCACCTGGTTGAGTTCGTCGGCGCTCCAGGCGCCCCCGATCAGGTCGCGAGCATCAGACGACCGCGGCCCCGGAAGATAGCGCTCTGTCTTGCCAATCCGGGTGCGACGGTAGCGACGACGGTTCCCCAACCCCGCTGCTCGCCGATGCCTACATCCGCTCGCCCTCATATTGGGTACCTGGACGGGTTGTCGGCATGGACAGGTTTTACCCATCCGGTAGGGAGCTCCGCCGCAAGAGTGCTCTTCAAGAACCGGGCCAGGGAAGGGTCGTGCTCGTGGTCCCGGGGCCAAAGCAACGAGAAAACGATGTACTCGGGTGGTGACAGGCTGACGAACGTCGTGGTCTGGTGAGGAGCTGCTAGTGAGGGTGTGACAAGGACCCAGTCGACCTCGGGCTGGTCGGCCCACCGGGTGGCGCTGAGGTCAGCAGCCCAAAGGGCTGCGGTAGGAGGGCACATCCCGGCGGCCTTGAGCACCGCTTGCTGGGCTTGGACCCATGCGGGGAACAGCGCCTCAGACGTTTGCCCGAGGACGTCACCGTTGAGGTCGTCTAAGGCCACATAGGAGCGGTTGGCGAACCGGTGCGACGGGCGAAGCCCGACCAGGAGGGGCTCGCGACCGAGGGGATGGATTTGGACCCCACGAGGGGGTTGAGCCGCTCCCGGCGTCACTGCCACGTCGATGTTCCCCTCCACCAGCGCTGAGTGAAGATCTGGCAGCCACATCTGGACCAGGTCCACCGCGATCCCGGGAGAAGTCTCAGCCAGCACGGCGACAAGGTGGGGGGCGAGGACGGGCGTGACTGGAGGGGTGACGCCGAAGCGGACCGAACCGAAGGCACCGTCCCGGAAGCGGCGCACGGCGGCCGCGGCGTCGTCCACCTGGGCCAGGATGACCCGGGCGCGGGCCAGGAGCTCGGTCCCAGCTGGGGTCAGCTCAACACGGCGGCTGGTACGGTGGAACAGAGGGGTCCCGAGTTCTCGTTCGAGGCGGCGGATCTGCTCACTGAGAGCGGGCTGACTGGTGAACAGGCGCTTAGCGGCGCGCCCGAAGTGCAGGTCGGTGGCCACCGCCTCGAACGCCTGCAGCTGCCGTAGCTCCACGCGTTCCTAGCGTAATGGTGGGCCGCCGTCTGTTTGATCGGCCTCGGCGATGGTTGCGATCGGCATGTTCGCATTGATGACCGGGGCCAGAGAGCGCAAGCTGTTGCCTGCAGCGCCGATCTCTTGACCAGCCACAAACGAGGAGGCTCGCTCCGTGAAGCCCACTAACGATACGGCCACCGCTGGAATCACCACCAAGGAGAGTTTGCGGTCCATAAACGACACCGTGGCCAGACTGACCGACCTGATCGAGGCTAGAGGAATGCGGCTCTTCGCGGTTATCGACCAGACCGCCGAGGCCCGTCGGGTCGGGCTCCAATTACGCCCCACCACACTCGTGATCTTCGGCAACCCGGTGGCCGGGACCGAGGTAATGAACGCGGCCCCTCTTTCTGCGCTCGACTTGCCGTTGAAGATCCTCGTCTGGGCCGACGGCGAACAGACAAAAGTGTCTTACCTAGCTCCGCGGGCGCTGGCCTCGCGCTATAACCTCGACGCCGACCTCGCCGCCAACCTGGCCGGTGTTGACCGTCTCACCGACGCTCTCGTGGCGGGTTAGCTGGGGCCCGGCCTCTTGTCCCCCCGGCCGCTCCCCGAGACTCGGGAGCGTACACGGGGAACGAAGACCCACCGACTGTACGACCCGTTGCATAGCCCAACATTGAAGGAGGCAAAATGCCGACCGTCACAATTGATAAGCCCGTGACCATTGAGGAACTAGCTAATGCGCTTCAAGGCAAACTCGGCGACCGATACGAGATCACCCGGCATGGCCAGGGGACCGACGAAGGCCTCAAGGTCAAGCAGTCAGCGGCTGCCCTGGCCACCGTCCACGTGGACCATGGCGGTAATAGCACCACCGTCCACGTCCACGGGGGAGGCTTGGTTATTTCGCGGATGATCAACGAGTTCGGGATCGCCAAGAAGGTTGCCGCAGCTATCGAAGACGCCTTTCCGGGCGCGCCAGCTTCCGGCGAGACCCCCGCGAACTGACCGGAGCACCGCCACCGCCCGCCGCGTCCAGCGCCGACACTGACACGAGTCGATCGAGTTTGACTTCAAAAAGAGAGACCGCGCGCCGGTCCCTCGACAGGTTGACGGTCGAATAGACGAGACCTCCTGCCCACCGTCCACCATCACCCCAACCACCACCTCCTGCGCCGCAGACATAAATGCGGCTGCAGGCTTGGCCCGAACAGGAGAAGGACACGCATGCCAATCATCGCTGTAACCCGCCTACGGCTGAGGGACCCCTCGCTCCTCGATGAGTTCTTCACTCACGCCGCCGCCGTGCTTGAGCAGGCACAGACATCCTCAGGCAACCTGGGCGCCGACGCCCTAGCGGAAGCCCACGACGTCTGGTGGAGCGTCACCGCCTGGCACGACCGGCCCCAGATGGACGCCTTTGTCAACGCCGAGCCACATTTAGACACAGAAGGGCTCCTGGACCATCTCTGCGACGAAGCCACATTCGTCGACTGGGGAGAAGCCAGTGCCGAACTCCCCGACTGGCAAACCAGTTGGCGTCACCTGGTGGCCGACGGCCAGTCGGCGCCGCTCACGCACCAGTCCGAAGCAAACCAGACCCGGGCCTTCCCCGCTCCCGTCGAGCCACCGGCCAGCCTGGCCGGACCGGCGCCGGCCGGCTGAGACAAGAAGACTGCCGGAGAGAGCAGCCCGCCGACACGGCGAAAGCGCTTGGGCCGGGGACCCGTGGGCCGTAGTGGCCGTGGTCAGGGAGCGGGTGCCATCAAATCGAGAGGAATGAGTGATGGTAGAAACACTGAGCATTATTGCAGCTGTTTTTGCTGCGGTCCAGACCGCCGCGCTAATTGCATTGCACGTCCTACCCACCGGTTACAACCCGGTTCGTGACGCGGTCAGCGACTACGGTGTGGGGCCCTATCGAGCCTGGTTCTGGTTGCAGGCTGTGGCCGGGGGAGTTGCCTGTCTGGCGCTGGGTATCGCCCTGGACCGGTTGCACCCCTTCAGCCCGACTCAGGTAGTGGTGGCACTGATTGTTACGGCCGTAGCCCGTTTCTTCATACCGTTCTTCGCCACCGACCAAGGCGACAGCCGCTTCCAGACTCTGCACGGGACCATTCACATGGTCCTCGCTGTCCTGGCCTTCGGAGGCCTCATTTGGGCAGCCACAGGTTTGTGGGGAACACTAAAGCATTACCCCCACTGGCATGGAGCCGAAAGCTTCCTGACCATCGTCCCATGGGTCATGCTCGGAAGTGTAATCGCCCTTGTCCTCGCGATCAGAGGCCCTCGTTTGCACCCTTTTTTCGGCGTCTTCGAGCGTCTTTTCTACGTCTCATCGCTAGCCTGGCTGTTCGTGGTGGCGGTCGACCTAGTCCGCTTTTCCAGCTGAGTCGCCGGTGAATCAAGCCCTTGGGGTAAACGGGTTCTGGCGAAAGCACAGTCTCGACCCACTAATGCTACCCACAACCCGCCCAAGCGCAATCATCTCATGCAACGAAAGCGAACGCCGCCCATAAAGGACGTGATTTCAAGTGCCTACAGCTTGTGCTTCGCCATCGGGCACCACATCGACCCGGTAGATGTATTCGAACTCCTTCATGCCGGACTCGATACCGCGCACCAGTGACCCGACTTCAGCACCGTTCAGCCCAACGTCGACATTGACCCGAGCGACGATCCACACCTTGCCCGGGCCGACGAACGTGGTCAGGATTTCGGCAATGCCGGTGACACCGGGGTACACCAGGAGGAAGGCTCGTGCACTCTCGCCCCAAGCGGGCCGCAATGGCTGGGTGAAACCGGCAATATCGCGGTTTTGCTCCTCCCCGGTGGCCGTCACCCAGGCGCCGACCAGGAAGTCGTGGTTACGCCTGATGAGCCGAAGGCCGACTCCGATAAGCGCCAGCCCGATGAGCACGGAGGCCACTCCCTGAGGTAGGACGACCCGGTGAGCTGAGTGAGGGCCAACGCCACCAAGGTGACCACGTCTGCACCGATCGACACTGCGTCCGAGAGGTACACCGTACGCAGCGTGGGGTCGGACGTGGCCCTGGACTCCGCCCGGAACCCTCGGCCGAAGCGGCGCGCCCGGCGGGTCATCTGGCCCGCCGACTGGCGAAATGACAACAGGTCAAAGGCGGCCGAGACGGCCAGTACGACATAG
>DATJUH010000399.1:0-2921 GCA_035502515.1 Acidimicrobiales bacterium | reverse complement strand
TCGAGGTTGATTTCGGCCCCGTGGTGGCGCAGATCGTGGACGGCGTCACCAAGCTGGAGCGCGTCTCGTTCGATTCCCGGGCCGCCGCCCAGGCGGCCACGATGCGCAAGATGCTCGTGGCCATGGCCAAAGACCCGAGGGTGCTGCTAATAAAACTGGGCGACCGCCTTCACAACATGCGGACGCTGGCGGCCATGCCGGAGGCCAGCCAGAAGCGTTCCGCTCAGGAGACGCTGGACATCTACGCCCCCCTGGCCCACCGGTTCGGCATCGCCGACATGAAGTGGCAGCTGGAAGATCTGGCTTTCGCCACGCTGCACCCGAGGCGTTACGCCCAGATCGAGCAGATGGTGGCGGCCCGGGCGCCCGAGCGGGACATCTACCTGGCCCAGGTGATCGAGCAGGTCGAGGAGAGGTTGGTGGCGGCCCGGATCGAGGCCCAGGTCACGGGCCGGCCCAAGCACCTGTACTCCATCTACGAGAAGATGGTCCTGAAGAACAAGGAGTTCGACGAGATCTACGACCTCGTCGGCGTCCGGGTCATCGTCAAGTCGGTGAAGGACTGCTGGGCGGGGCTCGGCGCCATCCACGGGACGTGGGCGCCCGTACAGGGGCGGTTCAAGGACTATATAAACACCCCGAAGTTCAACCTCTACCAGTCCCTTCACACCACTGTCGTCGGCCCGCAGGGCAAGCCGCTCGAGGTGCAGATCCGCACGCTGGAAATGCACAACCGGGCCGAACGGGGGATCGCCGCCCACTGGGGCTACAAGGAGAACGCCTCGTCGGCCGACGTCGCCTGGTTGCAGAGGATCGTGGATTGGTCGGCCGAGAGCACCGACCCGGCCGAGTTCCTCGAGAGCCTGAAACTCGACCTCGAGACGGACGAGGTCTTCGTCTTCACCCCGAAGGGTGACGTGGTCGCCCTCCCCGTCGGGGCCACTCCGGTCGATTTCGCCTACTCGATCCACACCGAAGTGGGCCACCGGTGCATCGGGGCCAGGGTCAACGGCCGGCTGGTGCCGCTCGACTCCAAGCTCACCTCGGGGGACAGCGTGGAGGTGTTCACGTCGAAGGTCCCCTCGGCCGGCCCGAGCCGGGACTGGCTCAACATCGTCGTCACCCCGAGGGCCCGGAACAAGATCCGTCAGTGGTTCAGCCGGGAACGCCGCGAAGACGCCATGGAGACGGGGCGGGACGAGCTGGTGAAGGCCATGCGCAAAGAGGGCCTGCCGCTGCAGAAGCTGGTCGGCAGCGAGCCGCTGAAGCGAGTGAGCGAGGCGATGCACTACGCCGACCTCGACGGCCTGTATGCCGCCATCGGCGAGGGCCACGTCTCCGGGCAGGCGGTCGCTCAGCGCCTGGCCCGTGAGCTCCGGGGCGGGGACCAGGAGGTGCAGCTCCCGTCCACCGTCCGCCAACCGAGGCGGGCCACCAGCCGCCAGGGCATAGGCGTCCACGTCGAGGGCCTCGACGACATGATGGTCCGCCTGGCCCGGTGCTGCACCCCGGTACCGGGGGACGAGATAATCGGCTTTGTCACCCGGGGCCGGGGAGTGAGCGTGCACCGCAGCGACTGCGCCAACGCTGCGGCCCTGGCTGCCGGCGAGGTGGGCCGATTGATCGAGGTGGAGTGGGACCGGGACAAGCCGGGCAGTTTCCTGGCCGCCCTCGAGATCAAGGCCCTCGACCGGAGCCGGTTGGGGGCGGACGTGTGGAAAGTGCTCTCCGACCACCACCTCAACATCGTCCGCAGCGAGAGCCACACCGGGGCCGACCGGGTCAGCAAGATGCGGTTCGAGTTCGAGCTGGCGGACCCCGCCCACCTGGAGTCCGTCCTCGGCGCCCTGAAGCGGGTCGACAGCGTGTACGACGCGTACCGGGCGTTGCCCGGCGCGGGCGCTAACGGCCGGGGCCTGGCCTGAGCCCGGTCGACGAGTCGAGCCCGATCAACGAGGCAGGCGGGCGGGGCCAGGCGTTGGCGCCGGCCTGCAGTAGCCCGGCCTGCAGTAGGCCGGCCTGTTGGTACCGGCTGAGGGACCGTGGCCGAACGAGCTGACCTGTTCCAGGCCGCCCTCGAGCGCCGCCTGGCCGAGCAAGGGCCGCTGGCGGCCCGCATGCGGCCTCAGGCCCTGGACGAGGTGGTGGGCCAACGCCATCTCCTCGGGCCGGGCCGGCCGCTACGGGCGCTCATCGAAGCCGACCGCCTGAGCTCGGCGTTGCTCTGGGGGCCGCCCGGGACGGGCAAGACGACACTGGCCCGGCTCATCGCCGGCGCCACCAAGAGGGCTTTTGTCGGCCTTTCAGCCGTCTCCGCCGGGGTCAAAGACGTGCGGGAGACGGCCGATGAAGCGCGCCGGCGGCTGGCCGAGGAGGGGCGGGGGACGGTCCTGTTCCTGGACGAGGTGCACCGGTTCAACCGGGCCCAGCAGGACGCGCTGTTGCCGTCAGTGGAAGCGGGCGAACTGACGCTGATCGGGGCCACCACCGAAAACCCGTTCTTCAGTGTGAACGGCCCCCTCCTTTCCCGTAGCACCCTGTTCCGCCTCGACCCTTTGTCGGCCGATGACGTCCTGCTGCTCCTGCACCGCGCCCTGGAGCACGAAAAGGCGGCGGCCGAGGAGGACGCCCTGGTCTTCCTGGCCGGCCTGGTGGACGGCGACGCCCGGGCCGCGCTGAACAGCCTCGAAGTCGCTCTCGCCCTGGCCGAAGCGGACGGCCACCCGGTGGTCTCCGCCGCCGACATTGAAGCGGCCCGCAGTACCCGGGCGCTGCAGTACGGCGACGACGAGCACTACGACGTCATCAGCGCCTTCATAAAGAGCATCCGGGGCTCCGATGCCGACGCCGGCTTGTACTGGCTGGCCCGGATGCTGGAGGCGGGCGAGGACGCCCGTTTCATCGCTCGCCGCCTGGTCATA
>DATJUH010000398.1:0-18157 GCA_035502515.1 Acidimicrobiales bacterium | reverse complement strand
CAGCCAGCCCGGTCGGTCACGTCGGTGCCGGCCTGCAGCAGCCGGTCGGCGATGGCGACGTCCTGGCGGGCTCGTGCCATGACCGAGCTCTTACCCGTGGACGGCGCGCCAAGAGCGTCGCGGTCGAGGACCGCTTCGATCCCAAGCGCGTGGTGGCACCATACGGCGCGAGCTGCGGGGGAGGCCGGTGCTGGCCCGAGCCGTTCGACCAGGTGGGGCGGCGGGTCATCGACAAAGGCGCGGACGCGGTCGGCCCGGGTGTGGTCGAGCGCGGCGTCGAACTGGGCCAAGGTGGCCTCGAGCTGTTTGCGCCCCGGGCCCGCAGCCGCGATCGCCTGCCGGCGCTCCCGTTGATGTCGAGCGAGAGAGGCGAAGCGCTCCCGCAGCTCTCCTTCGGCGACGGCTGCCCGCTCCAGGTGTTTCTCGGCGAAGACGACACCGGCCTTGGCCGTGGCCACCTCCTGGTGGTCTTTACGACCCCACCGACGGCGCCCGCTCGCCTCGAAGGCGGCACGTGCATTCCCGAGCGCGTGTTCGGCTTGTTGTCGCGCCGTGAGGGCATCGGCGAGCTGTCGAGGGGCGTCATCGCGTTCGGCGGACCGGTCGACCGGGACCCTGGCGTCAAGGCCTAGCAGGTCCCCGGCCGTGGTGGCGCGAGCGTGGCGGAGCTTGTCGACCCCGTAGGCGAGAGGGTCGTCTGCTTGCACGCAGGCGGCGACCACCTCGGCCCAGTGGCGGTCCAGCTGGCCCCGGAGGCGTGAGATGTCGTCTCGGCGCCATCCATTGGCCGCCTCGAAGCGGTCGAACGTGTCTTGCTCCCGGCGGAGACGGGAAGTACGGTGCGCAAGCCCGTCGCAGTTGTCCTTGGCCGCAGCAGCACGTTCGGCGTCGGAGGCCAACCTGGCCTGCAACCAGCGGCGCTGCTGTCTGCCCTGGCGGGTCAACCTGGCCAGGGAGCCGACCGCCACCAGCTGGTCGGCCGAGCGGGAGGCGATTGCCTGCCTGTCTGCCAGGCAGCTCTCGGCCGCCTGAATCTCCTTGGTCGCGGCGACGAGAGCCTGCCGGTGGTCCGGCGGCTGGGCGGTCAGCACTCTTTCATGCTCGGCGATCTGCTGGCGGAGCTCCCGGTCGAGCACCCAGGGGTCGCTCCGGGCGGCCAGGGTCGGGTCCGGCTGGCGAGCAAGCGCAGTGGCGACCTGTTCCGCGGGACCCCGTTGGTCGGCCAGGACGCCGCCGTGGTCGACTACCGCCACCCGGGCGGTGTTCCAGGTGTGGGTGGGCTGGCGGGAACGGGACTGGCCGGTGTAGCCCCGGTAGGCGTCCAAGGCGGCGCTGCCGAGCAAGTGGCAGGCCTCCCAGGTGCCGCCCTGGGCCCCGTCGACCGTGCGAGCCCAGGCGTGCGAGATGTTGGGCGAACCGTCCTTGCGGGTGCCCTGCACGAACGCCGCCGGCAGGCTCGCAGTCTCGCCGCTGCCGTCGAGGAGGACAGCCAGGCCGTCGCTGTTGACACCGGTGACCGTGGCCGCGGTGCCGTTGACGGCCGGGGTGCCCGAAGGGCCGCAGCGGGCGTGGAGGAGCACCCTGTCCCCCGCCCGGTACTCCCGCTCGGCCGTCCACCCGGGGCGTCCCCGTCGATGCGATCACGAAGTTCATCAGTAACTTGCGCTCAGGCGACTTCGCCGATGGCCGCTCACAGCCAGGGCACCGATGGCCGGGCCTAGGTTGAACGCACTGACGGGAAGCGGCGTGCGCAGGCGACCTCCCGGTTCAGGATGTTGTCTGCCGCCGTCCGGGACCGGCCGAGGACATCCGTCCCCGAAAATGGCACCCAAAAAGGCACCCAAGCGACTTTTTTGAGCCTTTCGAGAGCCTTCTAAGACAAGAAATCCCTGCTCAGGATCGGTGGGCGTAGAGGGAGTCGAACCCCCGACCTCATGCGCGTCATGCATGCGCTCTAACCAGCTGAGCTATACGCCCGGGTAACGGGCCAGGTTAGCAGCGCCGGCCCACCCTGGCGGCCAGCCGCCTAGGCCGAGGCCGCGCGGCCGGTGGTACCGGGTCACGTAGTGGCATTGACCCGGCCCGTCAATGCTCCACAACGGCCACGGAGTGGCCCGGCAGGCGCACCTCGACTCGAGCCCCGCCGGTGCGCCTGGCGCCGGCCTCACTTGCGGCGGGTAAAAGGGCGGTCCCTGCCGCCGAAGCGAGGGCCAGCGAACCGGGGCCGTCGAGAGGCAGGGACTGCTGTTCGCCGGCGAAGTTGGCCGCGATGCTGAACCGGCCTCTCCGCACTACCAGCCAGCGAGCTTCCTCGTCGAAAGCAGTAACGACCTGCTGGCGGTCGCCAGTGCCGAGGTCCGGCTCTTTGCCGCGCAGCGCCACGAGCTGGCGGTACCAGTCGAGCAGGTCCCGGTGGGGCTCTCGGGCCAGCTCGGACCAGTCCAGCTTCGAGCGGTAAAACGTGGCCGGGTCCTGAGGGTCCGGGACTTCGGAGCCCTCGTGTACGGGGAACTCCCGGCGCCGGCCCTCCCTGACCGCCCGCCCCAATTCGGGGTCCTGGTGGTCCGTGAAGTAGAGGAACGGCGTGGATGCGCCCCACTCCTCCCCTTGGAACAGCAGGGGTACGAACGGCGAGAGGAGCAGGAGGGCCGCCCCCACTTTCGACAGGCCCGGGCCCACCAGGGCCGATATCCGCTCACCAAAAGCCCGGTTGCCCACCTGGTCGTGGTTTTGCAGGCAACAGACGAAGGACTCGCCGGGCAGGTCCCCCGCCGGCCGCCCGTGGCGCCGCTGACGGAACTCGGAGAACTGGCCATCGAACACATACCCGTCCCGGAAGGCCTTGGCCAGTTGCGATACCCGGCCGAAATCCAGGTAATACCCCTGGTCCTCGCCTGTCAGCACGCTGTGGAGGGCGTGGTGGAAGTCGTCGTTCCAGCAGGCGTTTACGCCGTAACCGTGTTCGTCGCGGGGCCGGCAAATCCTCGGGTCGTTGCGGTCGCTTTCGGCGATCAGCCACAAATCCTTGCGCAGCCTGTGAGCCAGCCGCTCCACAACTAGCGAGAGCTCCTCCAGGATGTGAAGAGCGCCCTCGTCGAATATGGCGTGCACGGCATCGAGACGGAGCCCGTCGACGTGATAATCCGAGAACCACATGAGGGCATTGGCGATGATGAAGTCACGGGCCCCGTAGCTGCCCTCGCCGTCCAGGTTGACGGCCCATCCCCAGGGGGTCCGGTATTGGTCTGTGAAGTACGGCCCGAACTCGTTCAAGTAGTTCCCGGCCGGGCCCAGGTGGTTGTAGACAACGTCCAGTACTACGCCGAGACCCCTCGAATGACAGGCGTCGACGAACCGCTTGAAACCGGGAGGCCCGCCATAGGCACCATGCGGCGCCCACAGGTCGGCCCCGTCGTACCCCCACCCCCGTGCCCCGCTGCCCTCGGCCACAGGCATAACTTCAACCGCAGTAACGCCAAGGTCGACAAGGTGGCCCAGGCGCTCGATGGCACCCTCGAACGTCCCGTCCTTGCTGAACGTGCCGACGTGCATCTCGTAAAGGACCGCCGTCGACAGGTCGAAGCCGGCCCAGCCTTCGTCGCTCCAGGCAAAGGCGCGGTGGTCCACAAGGGCCGACGGGCCGTTCATACCGTCGGGTTGCCATGGAGAGCGAGGGTCCGGGCGGCCCGGCCCGACGTCGAGAGAAAACATATAGCGGGTACCGGCCCCGGCTTTCGGCACTTCGGTGTGCCACCAACCGCGCTCGGCTGGTTCCATCGGGATCCGCTCGGAAGGGTAGAGCAAGACTTCCACGCGCTGACGGCCGGGAGCCCAGACTGCGAACGTTGCCATCACGGAGCCATACCCAGCCTTGCCGGGCGTCAGTCTTGGGAGACCGTCGTGGTCGCCGGCTGGCGCCGGTCCCGCCGGGGGCGGGCGCGCTCCAGCAGGGCCACCGGGAGGCCGGCCAGCAGGTCGCCGACGGCCACGGTCCCTTGCCACCCCGCTCCCGAGAGCACGTCGGACCACTGTCCGGCGGGCAAGGTCAGCGACGTCCGTCCCCAGCCGCCCGCCCGCTCGAGGAGCAACGGCCACCGCGTCACCACCGTCACCACATTGTTGCCCCGGCTGAAGGCCACCACGTGGTCGGACGCCACGCCTGTGGCCGGCAGCGGCTTGTAGGCGCCACTTCTCGCAGCGCCGAAAGAACGCGGCTGGCGGGACCTCAGCCCGAGGGCCCGGCGTACCAACGCCAGTTTGGTCAGGCCGCGCTCGTCACCCGCGGCCCAAAGGCCCGGTAAGTCGGCCGGCCCAACTTCAGCCAGCAACGCCTCGCGGGTGTCGTAGTCGACGGGCCGGCGGTTGTCGGGGTCGACAAGGGAAAGGTCCCATAGCTCGCTGCCCTGGTACAGGTCGGGGACGCCGGGGGCGGTAAGGGTCAGCAGTTTGAGGGCCAGGGAATTCGAGCGACCCGGCCCCCGCACTATCTCGACCAACGCTTCCAGCTCGGCGATGAACCGGCGTGACCGCATAACGGTGGTGGCGAAGTGGTTGACTGCTCCCTCATAGATCGGGTTGGGCTGGTCCCAGCTCGTGCTCAGCTTCGCCTCTCTCGTCGCCTTTTCGAGAAAAGTGAGCACCCGGGCCGGAGATACCGGCCAGGCCCCGACCAATGTCTGGTAAAACATCCACTCGGTGGCCGGGTCCGGTAGATCTGCCACTCTTAGCCGGCGGTTCAGGACATGCCACCGCCCGGTTGTCTCCGCCCATTCCTCGGGCATTTCCGACAGGACGGAAAGACGAGCGCGGACGTCCTCTGAGCGTTTTGTGTCGTGGGTCGACGTCGCCAGCAAGCCGAACGGATGCCGCGACTGGCTGCGGCCACACCAGGCATGGAACTCGTCCATGTCCGTGCCCGGAGCACCGGGGTCTCCTCCCACCTCGTTGAGGGCCAACAATGGCATATAGCGGTAAAAAGCGGTGTCTTCGACCGCCTTTGCCATCACGGGGCCGGTGACCTGCTGGAACCGGAGGGCCATTTCGGTCTCCGCCGGGCCGCTTATTTCCAGCAGGAGCACGTCACGGAGGAAAGTGAGCAATTCCCCGTCGATTTCGGGCCGGCGGATGCCGGCCGTGGCGACCGCCAGTGTTACGGTGGCGACGTCCCGTTCCGACGGTTGAGAGCCCGGTGAGACGTAGGTGCGATAGACCCCGTAACCGGCGATCACTTCGGCCAGGCATTCCCGGAGTTCTTTCCGGGTGTGGTCGGAATGACGGCGGTGACCCTCGCAAACTTTGGCCATATCTTCGACCAGGCGGGTGAGATCCGACGCCAGTGAGGTGTCCAGCACCTGGATTTTGCAATCATGGACAATGTCTTCCCACGACTGCTCCGACCGCGTAAATGTATTGAACGCCCGGGTCAGCGCTTCGGCCCCTTCTTTCTTTACAAGAACACCCCCGGCGATATTCAACCAGTCGTAACCGGTCGTGCCGGCCACCGGCCAGTCTGGGGGCAGTTCCTCGCCTCGGGCCAGTATCTTTTCGACCAGGGCCCACACCTCGGTGCGGGATTCTTCCAACCGGCGCAGGTAGGCCAGTGGGTCCCGTAGCCCGTCGACGTGGTCAACCCGTAAGCCGTCGATTATCCCTTCTCGTATCCACCGCAATATGAGGCGGTGGCTGTCCGCGAACACGGCATCATCCTCGACGCGGATCCCGACCAGTTCGTTTATGTCGAAAAAGCGACGGTACTGGCCTTCTTCGGACGCCGTCCGCCAGAAAGCCAAACGGTAGTTCTGGCGTTGGAGCAGGGCGTCCATGGCGTCGGGGCTGGTGTTGACGGCCTCGGTCTCGGCGTCGAGAGCAGCCGCCACCTCCGGGTGCTCGGTGCACAGCGCAGCTAAGCGGGCGCGCAGGACTTCCTTGTCGCGGTGCCGTTCCCGGACGCTGCCCCGGTCGGTGGCCCACGACGGCGGCAGCCGCCCGAGCGCGGTGCCGATGCTCTCGACTTCGGCCCGGACGGCCGGGTCCGTACCTCGGTGCAGGTGACGGGCGGCCCGGGAGACGAGCTGATCGAGGCTGCGTGGGGCGATGGGTACCTGCTGGTCGAAATAACGCAGTACGAACGTCCCGGCCGCACGTTCGAGGTTGAACCGGCCCGCCTCGAGCTCCCGCCCGTAATGGTCTCCCAGCAGCGGGAGGAGGAGGACCGGGTGCGGGTGGCCGTCGCGGCCCTCCGGATTACCCCAGTCGACGTCGAAGTAACCGGCGTAGACGCTGGAGGGACCGTTCTCCAGGACGTCCCACCACCAGCGGTTGTCCCTCGACGCCACGGCCATGTGGTTGGGCACGATGTCGAGAATCTGGCCCAGCCCGGCTTCGCCGAGCGCCTTCTGAAGTTCGGCATGGCCGTGCTCGCCCCCCAGTTCCTCGTTGACGGTGGACGGGTCGACCACGTCGTAGCCATGAGTGCTCCCTTTCGCCGCTTGCAGCACCGGCGACAGGTAGACGTGGCTGACACCGAGCTCGGACAAATACGCCGTGATGGCGGTGGCGTCGTAGAAGTCGAAGCCGGCGTGGAGCTGCAACCTGTACGTGGCCCGCCGCGGTGCTCGCTGGGGGCTCCCCCGCCCGGGAGCGGGAGGCTTGTCGTCCATGGCCATCTGTTCTATATCTCCCGGTCACGAGGCGGCTAAGCGTCGGCGAAAAAGGAGGCGAGCGACGCGCCTGGACGCGGGCCCGTTACGGCCGGCAGAAGCCGGCGGCACCACCCGCCGCCACCGGTCCCGGCGTCCTTTCCCTGGTGCCCGCGGGCACTAACGTGGGCCGAAGACGTGATCGGATACATCCCGAGCCCACCGTCCAACGGCATCACCGTTGGGTCCTTCGAGCTGCATTTCTACGGCCTCATAATTGCCATCGGCGTCCTGGCTGCGGCGTGGCTGGCGCAGCGCCGGTGGGTGAAACTGGGCGGCTTCGCAGGCACAATGGTGCCGATCGCTTTCTGGGCCGTCGTGGCCGGCCTCATCGGCGCCCGCCTGTACTCCGTGGCCACGAGCTGGCAGCAGGACACCGGCGGCAACCCGGTCGAGATCGTCGAGATATGGAACGGGGGCCTCGGTATCTGGGGCGGCGTGGGCGGCGGCGTCCTCGGTGGTTGGCTGGCGGCCCGCCGGCTGCACGTCCCCCTCCCGCCTCTGCTCGACGTGGTGGCTCCGGCCATCCCGCTCGGCCAGGCCATAGGCCGCTGGGGCAACTACTTCAACCAGGAGCTCTTCGGGCTCCCGTCCAAGCTCCCCTGGGCGGTGCGGATCACCAACCAGGCCGAGCTGGGCAACATCTACCCTCCCAGGTACCGCCCACCGCTGGTCAACGGGTTGTACCAGCCGGGGACGTTCCAGCCGACGTTCCTGTACGAGTGCATATGGGACCTCGTCACTGTGGGCCTGGTCCTGCTCATCGAGCGCAAAGTCAAACTGCGGCGCGGGTACCTGTTCGCCGCCTATGCAGCCATCTACACTTTCGGCCGGTTCTTCACCGAGTACCTGCGTATCGACCCGTCTCATCGCTACCTGGGGCTGCGCTTGAACGACTGGACCAGTGTCGGCGTCTTCGTCGTTGCTGCGGCCATCCTGCTCCTTAAAGGCAGGCCCAAGCCGGGCGACGACCTCGTTGGTGAACCGTTGCCCGCCGCCGTGCTGGCAAGTGAAAACGCCCGGGCCGAGCAAGCGGCGCGGCGGGGAGAGGCCGGCGGCGGGGCCGAGCCGGCCACACCAGGTGAGACAGCCCCAACAGCCGAGATTGGCGAAAGGGCAGCTGCAACCCATGGCGCCGAACGGGGCGCCATGACGGGAGCGGAGGAGGGCAGCGACACCACTGGAGCAGAGGGTGCCCCCAGAACAGAGGGTGCCCCCAGAACAGAGGGTGCCACTGGTGCGGACGGTGACGGCGCGACCAAGGCCGCGCCGGCGGAGCAAGGGCCCGAACAAGCGGAGGCGGCGGAATCGGACCGCCCCGTGCCGGGGACGTCCTGACTTGTGCGCGGCAGGGTAACGGTAAGAACACCTGGCGCGCACAGATCCCTTATCGAGTAAGCCGAAACGGGTGGGGGGCAGCCAGCGCAGCCGGTCGGTGACCTTTGAGGGCCGGCGGGCGGGGCCGCCTCCACGGAGCGCGTTACCCCTCAGCGCCACCACGGTTGCGCCCGCTGACGGGAAATCGTGCTGGCCGGCTCCACCATCGTCGCCAGGTCTCTTTTGACGTGCCGCAGGTGCTCTTGTACCCACAGGACGTAGCCGTCCTGGCCCTCTGCGCTCGGGAGGTCCGGGGCGGACAGGCCGGCCAGCTCCTGGGCCACCGTCGAAGAGGTCCTCGAGAGGCGGCCGGCCAGGTCATCGCACACCCCGGCCAGACGCACCGACTCTTCGACCAGTGAGTGGCTGGCCGGCCCCGGAGGCGCATCCGGCCGCGGGGTGGTGGTAAGCGAAAGGGCGGTCAGGCGCAAGCGCCGGGTCCCGCCGACAAGCCGCCACACCTGGTCCTTCGGCACTTTTTTGCTGCCCTGCTCGGCCATGAAGGCCCGCATGGCATCGTCCAGCCGCGACCCGGCCACGACCGCTCCGGTGCCGGCATCGGGCCACCCCGGCCGCAGCCCGAGCGCCCATGCCGTGGCCTGAACCAGGTAGACGCCCCCCCGATGGAACGCATCGGCCAAGTCGTCGGCCACGATCCTGGACGCTCCCCGGGGCCAGAAAAAGATGCCCACCACCGCACTTACGCCGGCTCCGATGGCCACGTCCTCCAGCCGTACCACCCCTACCTTCCAACCCACCGGGACGAGGATGTTGAACAGGATGCTGATCGTTACGGTGAAAAAGGCCTGGCCGATGGCGAAGGGGAAAGTACCCGGCGCGTAGGCGGCGATAAGGACGGCGATCGGGAGGGCGACCCAGAGGGCAGTGGTATGGCTCCCGATGGCGATTATCAGGCCGGCGCCGATGAAGAAGCCCACCACCGTCCCGCCGAGGGCGCGCAGTGCCGTCGCCCCGGTCGAGGCGGCGTTGGTCCGGAGCACCGACAGGGTCCCGAGCACGACCCAGAAACCGTGCTGCACGTTGGTCACGTCGGCCACGGCCACCGCTACTGCTACTGCCAGCGCCCCCCGGACGCTGTTCAGGAACCACACCGACCGCAGGCTGGCGCTGCTACTGAGCAATCGGCGGGCGCTGGTGAGGACCAAAGCACGTCTCGGCGACGAACCGTTCGCTTCGGGGGCGCCGCTCCAGCGCAGGAGCTCAGAGGCAATCACGTCCGGGTCGGCGCGGCCCATGGTGACCAGGGCATCGCTGGCGCAGCTGATAGCCGCAGCGGCCACCACCCGGGCGTGGTAGGAGATGTGGGCGGCTTCCTCCTTGTCCTCCGGGACCGGCACCTGGCCGTCGAGGACGGCTCTCCCCGCCGCGTCGACCGACCGCTCCAGCTGGCCGAGATCGCCCACCAGGCCGGGGACATCCTCTCCACCGAGTAGACGGGCGGTCTGGCGGAACACGAGGCCCGATCCGGCGAACAAGCGGCGTTCGACCTCGGGGACGGTGGTGAGGTCGGTCCCTTCTCTCAGCGCCTCACTGACGACGGTTTGCGACCATTCGAGCGACTCCACCAGGTTGTTCAATGCCTGGTCGGGGATGGCCAGGCCGGTCGGGCGGCTCGGGCTCGAGTCGTACGCCGTCATGAGCGCGTGCTTGGCCGCCATGGCCGCCTCACCGTCCTCACGGGTGCACTTTCTGGCCAGAGCGCTACCCAGCTGGTCAGCCATGGTCGAGGCGGATTTGGCCGCCAGAGCCCGCAGGCGGTCACCCGGTGGCCGGGGGGAAAGCACGAGGACGGCCAACGTCCCGAACACCGAGGCCAGCCACCAGCCGGCCAACCGGTCCGGGACCACGTTGAAGTTCGCCCGCGACGTGGCCGGCAGGACGTAAGCCACAAGGGCGGCAACGGCGCCCGACGCCGCATTGGGGCCCACGCTCCCGGAAAAAAGCACGCAGAAAGTGACCGGCACCGTGACGACGGCCACTACCGCCGTGTTGAAGCTGGCTGCCGTGCCGATGATTATCAGCAGGCTCCCGGCAACGGCGAGCAAGGTGTGGGCCACGAGCTTGTTCCACCGGGTCCCGCCGAACGCAGCGAAGATCAATGTGGCAAAGCTGCCGAAAGCGGCGAACGTCGCCATCTGCGGGTTGCCCACCACCTTGCTGGTGAAGGCGAACAGTGAAGGCATGACCAAAGTCAGCCGGACGGCACGCAAAGCGGCGGGCTTCGACCAAACCGGTTTGTACGTGCGGGCGGCGGCGGAAAGCCGGCTCCACATCGGGGACGCCTGGGTGGGCGGGGCGGCAGGGGGGGCCGCGGCGGGGGCAGCCACCCCGGGCAGTGTACGCCATGGCCCGGCGCGGGTGTTACTACTGCCCGGCCGGCAGGGCCCAGGCGGCCACGACAGTGCGGTCGTCCTGGCACCCGCGGCGGCTGAAGTCGGCGGCATACGCCAGGTCGAGCGGAGTAAGGGCGCCGGCCGGCCCACCGCTCAGAAGCTCGGCCAATGCCGGCGCCACCGTGCCCGGTCCTTCCCGCAGGGGGTCGGCTACACCGTCGGTCAGCAGCACGAGGGCGTCGCCGGGGGCCATGACGACGGAGGCCGTCTCGACGGAAGCGGGGCCGGCGCCCTCGCGCCAGGGCAGGACCTCGACCGGCAGGCCCCGGAAGTCCTCGTCGCCCGGGTGCGGGAACAGCTCCCGCCACCGCGTCGTCTCCCCGGTCCGCTCGAGGGTAAAGGCGCTGCTGTCACCCACCCGGGCGAGGGCCACCTCAGCGTCCCCGTCACCACTGGGTAGCCCAACTCCGGGTAACAGAGCCACCACGAGGGTCGTGGACAGCTGGCCGGCCACTGGACCTCCTGCCCGGGCCAGTTCCAGTGCGGCCGCCTCTACCGCCGCTTTGCATTTCTTCGGGCCCCAGCCTTCGGCCCCGATCCCGTTCCCCTCGACCCCCCGGCCGTCGCTCAGGAACGAACAAACGGCGCTGACGGCGATGTCGGCGCCTTCGCCACCCCGCCCGGCGGTGCTCACACCGTCGGCGATGACGAGCGCCAGCCGGCCCGGCGCCGGGCTGGCCCACCCGAAGGCGTCCTCACAGCGCCGTCCGGACAAGCGGTGCGCCACCCCGGCCACCGAGGCGGCCATAACCACGAACTCGGACGACCACCCTCCATCAGCCCGGTAGCAGGCCGTCCCGGCCGAGGCAGTGGCTCGGAGAGGGACAGGCGACTGGCTGGCCGTGGAAGGCTCGCCCCACGACGGGCCAGCCCACCCACGGCTCATTCCAGCTCGTCCACCGGGATGGGTTGCATGCTCGGCAGCTGCGGCGGCACGAGCTGAGGGGTACCTGTGTAGGCGCTGGCGGAAGAGCTGACGATCGACTGGACGAGGCCGGCCATGAGCTCAGGGACCACAGCCGAAGGAGCGGCCCCCTCGGCGGCCACGTAGGCCCGGTTGGGTTTGTTCTCGGCCACCGTGGCCAGGATGTCGGGCACTGCTTCACCGAAGCCGAAGGCCAGGATGTTGGGGTGCCGGCGCCAGGACGGGTCGGTGAGGCGGCGGTGAGCCTCGAGCCAGCGTTCTTCGGGGTCGGTCGGCCGCCCGTCGGAAACGAACAATACGGCCGGGCGGTACCACCGCTCCCCGGTGGCCCGGCCCGTGAAGTAGTCGGCCTCGATCACCCGGCGCAAGTGGTCGAAGGCGGCGGCGTACGAGGTGCGCCCCTCCACTTCGACGGTTGGCATCTCCATGACGAGGGCCAGGTCGACGAGGGGCAGCACGGTCCGGGCCACGTCGCTGAAAGTGACGATGCCGAACCGGATGACCTCGGCCACGGCCGGGTCCTGGCCCACGCTGGCCCGGATCTGGGGCAGCTCGGCGTTGACCTCGGCGATGGGCTCGCCGCTCATCGACTGGGAAACGTCCAGGCAGAGGTAGAAGGGGAAGACGGCGTAGCGTTCTTCGGTGCCGAGGTGCTCGCTCGCCATGGCCCGTTCGACGCTACCGGAGGGCCCGTTCAAAGACAACCTCGGGCCGGTCTAGGCCAGGCCGGCCACGCCGGCCGCCCGGCGCACGGCGGCAAGGGCGGCCGGCGCCTCGGCCTCCACGTCGGAGAAATTGCACTCGATCGAGCATCTTCCCTCATACCCGATGCAGACCAGCTGTTCGAAGAGCGCCGCCATGCGGTCCACATCACTCTCGCCCGGCGGCCTCCGAGCCGGGCCGCACACATGCACGTGAGCCACGTTGCCGGCCACTTGTCGCACCACGGACACGTCCTCGTTCTCCTCGGCCAGGTGGTAGCCGTCGACGACCAGCGCCAGGTTGGCCAGGCCCAGCTCTTCCACTATGGCTCCGGCTTCCGCCAAGCGGTTGACGATGTTGGTTTCAGCCCGGCGCAGGTGCTCGAGGCAGACGAGCGTGCCAGGGCCGGCCAGCCCGCAGGCGAGCCGCACCGCCTGCTTCAGTTGGGCGTAAGCGTCGTCTCGCGGGAAACCGTCCGGCACAGCCCGTGCCGTACCGCTGCCGAAGACCACCGTTTCGGTGCCGAGCAACTGGGCCCGGCGCATGGCCTCCGTAAGGTAGGCCCGCAGCTCCTCGGGATCGGCGTCGGGCCCGACGATTTTGAGCCGGCCGGGGAGGAGGACATTGGCAGACTTCGGCTCCAGGCCGCCGGCGTGCCACTCGTCCACCGAGGTGTCGAAATCCGAACTGCCTTTGGCCATGATGGCGCCGGCCACCATCGGCTCGTAGTAATCGCACCCGGCGGCGCGCAGCATATTGGCCCGGTCCCGGCCCGGCGGTCCGCTGCAGATGCCGAACTCCATCCGGCCGCCGTCCCCCTTCAACTTTCAGCTCCGGGAGCCGTCACCCGGTAGCCGACCCGGCGGCCAGGCCATGGACCAGGTAGCGCTGGAAGCACAGGTACAGCACGACAACGGGAAGCGAGCTCACCACGGCGGCCGCCATCAGCTCGCCGTAGATCGGCAGCGAGTCCCCGTTGGCCGTGCTGGCAAAGCGCTCGATGGCGATGGCCAAGGTCCCGGTGGACTGGTTCGTCAGCACACTGGCGAAGAGCACGTCGTTCCAACCAACCAGGAAAGTGAAGACGAAAGCCACCACGATGGCGGGCAGGGCGACGGGTACGACCACCCGCCAGAGGGCCTTGAGGGGGCTGCAGCCGTCGACCAGCGCCGCTTCCTCCATGTCCCTTGGCACCGAGCGCAGGTAGAGGACGAGCACCCAGGTCGACAGCGGTACCCCGAAAGTCATGTACGTGATGATGATCGGCCAGTAGGTGCCGATGAGGTGCAGCGATATGGTCGTCTGGATCCACGAGAACACGGCGAACAGGGGCAGCAGGAGGGTGGTGGCAGGCACGGTCTGAACCCCGATGAGGGTGTACAGGTAGCCCCGCCGGCCCCGGAAGGAGAACCTGGTCAACGGGTAGGCGGCCAGTAGGCCCACCGCCACTGAGGCCAGGGCGGCCCCGCCAGCGATTATCAAGGTGTTCACGAGGCCCGAGGCGAGGGGGGCATCGGACCACATGTGGACGTAGTTCTCGAGCGTCAACGTGGCGAAGGAGACGGTGCCGAGGGCGACATCCTGATTGGGCGTGAACGACAGCGCCAGCATGTAACCCACCGGCACGAGCACGATCAGGACTATGACGGCGACTACCAGTTTGGCCAGCCAGGGCGACATCAATTGCTCGGCTTCGGCCTGCACCGAGTGTTGCCGGCCCCGGCCCCGGCGCCGGCCCGGCGCCGCGGCATGCCCATCGGGCCCCGGGGGCCCGGGCCTGTCGTCGACCTCGAGCGTGCGGCTCGGGGCGCCGGTCGTTACCGCCGGGTTACCGGCGGGCCGTGGAGGCCTGAGCGCCCGCATAATTCAGTTCACCCGCCCGGCCAGGCGCGTCATACGCAGGTAGATGTACCCGGGGATGATCAAAATCACCATCGTGACGACGGCGATGGCGGCGGCCACACCGAAGTCGAAAAAGTCGAAGGCGTTGTAGTACGCGGCGATCGGCAACACCTCCACGCTGGGGGGCGGTGGTGACGAGAACATCACGAAGGCGAGCGTGAAGTTCCCGAAGTGGAACAGCGTCGACAACAACATCCCGAGCAACAAGACGTTGGTGATCCCCGGGAAGACTATGTAGCGCAGGCGTTGAGGCTTCGACGCCCCGTCCAGCGCCGCCGCCTCGTAGTGCTCCTTCGGGATCGACTGCAGGCCGGCCAGGGTCACCAGGTAGATGAACGGCCACGTCGCCCACAACTCGACGAGTTGCATGGCCCAGTAGGCGTTGCCGCCGATGAGCCAGTACGTGTTGCCGTTGGTGAGGTGGAGGAACTTGAGGGTCTGGTCGACCAGGCCGGTCCCGTTCAAGAACACCACCCGCGCGATCAGGGCGGTGACGAACGTGGGGATGACGTAAGGGATCAGGTAAATGGCGCGGGCCACCCCGCAAAACCTGAACCGGCGGTGCACTGAGAACGCGGCCAGGATGCCGAACGGGGTGATGAGGACGGTGGTCAGCACCGAGAACATCACGCTGATCAGGATCGACCGGCCCAGGGTGACCCCGAGCACGCTGGGCTGGGTGAAGGCATTGACGAAGTTGCGGATGCCGTAAAAAGGCGCTCCGAGCCACTCCCGTAGGGTGCTGACGTTGACGTTGAGCAGGCTCAGCCAGATCGTCAAGCACACCGGCACTATCACGATCACGAAGACCGCCACTCCCGCCGGTATGAGCATCCACAGCGGACGGTCGCGCCAGTTGCGCACCAACCACGCCCAGCCCCGCCTCACGGCGGCGGGCAACCATCCCGGCCCCGGCAGCGAACGTGACTGCCTCACAGGTCCGCCGGCGAACGGGGCCGGCGGTACTTCGGCTACTGCCTTCAATCCCGCTACCTATCTACGAAGTGGACGGCGTGTCGACGAAGTCATAACGGGACGAGGACCGGACCGGCCAGGCCCGGCGCCGGTCCCCATACCCGATGTCGCGAGAATTACCCGCCCGAGCCGCCGAAGCCGGTGGCGTGCACTTGAGCGGCGGCGTTGGCCTGGAACAGCTGGGAGATGGCGTAGCCGTCGTTCCACTTGCTGTTACTGGCCGCCAGGTTGCTGCCGATGTTGTGGATGGCGGTCAGCATGCCCGTCTCGACGTAGGACCACACGGGCGCGATGGAAGTCGGGATGGCGGCCGCCTCGGCGTTGATGAACGGCACCGCTACCTTCGAGTAGCCCTCCACTGCCGTCACACCCGCGGTGTTGACCGGTATCCAGCCCAGCTCCTTGAACTGGTACAGCTGGACCTGGGGGGAGAGGGTCACTTTTTCGAACTGCAGCGCCAGATCTCGCTCACTGGAGGCGTAATTGGGGATGGCCCAGTAGTTACCAGTGGTCTCGGTCTCGATCGGGATCCCGGCCGCCGGCATGCTGGTATCCCCGTACGGGATGGTGGGCAGCAGGGCGTACGCCAGGTTGTTGGCTACCGGCGTGCCTTTAGAGGCGGCCGTGTACCCGTAGCCTCCGATAATCACCATGGCCACCTTCTGCTGTTCGAAGGCGGAGGCCATCTCCGCACCGTTCCAGGTGAGTGCTTGCGGCGGCACGATGTGGTACTTGTACTCGAGCGAGAAATAGAACTTGATGGCGTTCTCGACGTACGAGTTGTTGATCTCGACCTGCGTGCCTTGCGGGTTGATCCACTCCCAGGGCTTGCCCCCGCCCATCTGGGCGTCAAGGAAGAAAATGCTCTTCCAGGGGTCGTACGAATCCTGCGGGTCGATCCCCAAGCCGTACACGCCGTGTCCGACTTTGGCCTGGATCTTCTGGGCGTCCTGCACCAGGGCGCCCCAAGACTTGGGCGGCGCGCTGATGCCGGCATCCTTGAAGTACGCCGTGTTGTACACCATTACGAACGGGTTGGTCTCGTTGGGTATGCCAATGTACTTCGACGGGGAAATGCCCGAGTCGAACAGATCGGCCTTGATAATCGAACTTTCGCCACCGAGAACGGCCCAGTCCGGGCCGGAAAGCGGGCTGAAGTCGCCCGTGGCCCACAAAGTGCCCACGAAGGAAGTCCCGTAGGAGATCACATCAGGCCCGCTGCCGGACACCGTCGAGGTCTCGATGGTCTGTACCTCCTGACTGGGGTCGGCGTAGTACTGCCACTTAAGTGTGGCCCCTGTTTGTTTTTTGAACTGGGCGGCGACGTAGTTGTAGTAAGCCTGGGTTTGAGACGCGTCGGCGCCCGTCGGGGCGCCGTCCAGGACGGTCAGTGTCTGGCCGGCGAAAGAGCCGGCGGAGGTCCGGCCCAGAGCATGACCGACGGGCGTGGCCGATGCCGAGCCGTAAAGGCTAAACGAAAACAATGTGGCTATTGAGACGCCGGTGGCGGTGGCCCGCCGGTACCGGGGCCCTGGTGTTTTACTCATGATTTTCCTCCCATTTTGTGTGCCTATTTCCACGACGCGTTCACCGCGCGGGCTAAAGGCGCGCCGTGCTATTGCCTCAGCCTCGGCCGAATACCCCCTTGGCCCGTATTCACGGCGGTCCGGTAACCCACACGCCTTCCCCCTGCTGAGCATCTTCGTCCGGCGCCAGGCGCCGCCCCATCAGTGCTGCGCGCCGAACCCGAACGGTTTCGGACGATAGCTGAAAGTTTCACGGCGGACAAGCGAGTTGTGGGCACGGGGCCCACGCGCCCTTTGCGCCTCGGCCTGGCCGTGGGCCCCCCCTGGGTTGGAACTTGCCTAAAGGCCGATCCACGGGCTGATGATCATGGCCACGACGAAGACTCCCACGCACGCCACGGCCAGATCGAGCGCCACGACGCCGGCCAGCCGGCGCAACCCGTAGGCGCGTTGGCCCGGCGACCGGGCCCACCGGGCCGCCAGCCGGTGCGCTCCCCCCCAGGCGGCCATTACCCGGCCCATCATCTGGCGGGGCGTCAACGGCGCCGGCCCACCGCCTCCCACCGCTACAGCACCAGAGTTGGCGCCGGACCCTACGGCCCGGCCGGCCGCACCAATTCCCACGAACCTGGCCCCGCCACCACCGGGCCACCCGGACAGCACCTCGCCCCCCACCCCCAGCGGCGGGGCGGCGGCGCTGATCAACTGCCACGTCGACGGCCTCCTTTGGCGCAGGACGGGCCGGACGACGACGTCGGGGACAGTCACCTTGGGAACCGGCACTTTGGGCCGGTCCGGGGCCGGCCCGGCGCCGTTGGGGGCCCCCCTGGCCGGCCTGGGATCGCCCTGGGCTTGGCGAACCAAAGCCGCCAGATCCGTGGCTGAGAGGGTGCCGAGGAGGTCTTCCAGGTGGGTGGCCCACTCTGCCGGAGCGGGGCGGTCGGCCGCGTTGGCCAGCGACAGGGACCGCTCACAGAGCTCCCAGAGAGCCGGCATATCGGGCAACTTCCGCCACGTGCGGGGCAATTCGAGGTCGACGTTCAGGGTCTGGACCGCTTTCTGCCGGCCCTGGATGGGGAAGTGGGCGGCCCCGACCACCCTCAAGAAGGCGACGGCCAGCAGGTAACGGTCAGACGAGACCGTTGGCGGCGCCCCCCGGCGTACGGCCGGGTCACTCCAGTTGAGGGTGGTGGCCCGGTGCCGTTCCGCCTGGTCCGGCCGGACCTCCTGCTCCGGCGGCGCCCCTTCGGCCCCTGCGACCCCCTCGTCCAGGCCGTCCCGCCCGCCGTCCCTCCCGGCTGGCGAGACCGTGGCGCCGTCGCAATCGAGGACGTAAACGGCGGGCGCCGGGCGCAGCGACCACAAGATGTTCTTGGCTGAGAGGTCCCCGTGCACGACCTGGGGCCACGGCGGCCCGGCCTGCCAGGCGTCGAGGAGGCGAGCCAGCGCGTAGACGAGGGCCACCCGCTCGGGCGCACCCGGCGGCGGCATCATCACGCCGTACGCCACTGCGATCCGGTCGGGGTCATTGGCCAGGTAACTCAGACTGGCCAGCCGGTTCGCCCCGTCACGGTGGCGCACCCAGAACTCGTGGGGCGCCCGCGGCATCACCGTCCCGAGGGCTACCTCCGGGTCGTC
>DATJUH010000397.1:0-2590 GCA_035502515.1 Acidimicrobiales bacterium | reverse complement strand
TGCCAGACACGACCTTCGGGATCTCGCTCAGCGAGAATTGGCGGTTGCCCGGGTCGATACGTTCTGGGCTGTAACCCAAGTGGAAATCCCGTCCCGGTACCAGGCCCGCACCCTCGGCCAGGACGCGCCAGAGCAACTCCTCGGTCGTTCCCGGGTAGGTCGTTGACTCGAGCACCACCAGCGCGCCAGGCTCGAGGTGCTCCGCCAGAGTGCGGCCGGCGTCCGTCACGAAAGAGAGGTCGGGGCCCCCTTCTCTGAGGGGCGTCGGCACCGTGATCAGTGCAACGTCGAACCCTTCGAGCCGCGCCGGGAAGGAAGTAGGGAAGTAGCGCCCGGTGGCCAGGGCCTCCGATAACTGCTCCGAACTCACGTCCTCTACGTAAGAGCTGCCGTCAGCCAGCAGTTCCACCCGCCTCGCATCGGTGTCGAAGCCGACGACCTGGTAGCCGACATCCACCGCCCGCATGGCAAGCGGCAGGCCGACGTAGCCCTGGCCGAGGACGACTACCTTCTGGACCGGCTCCCGCATGAAGCGATCCTGCTCGGGCTCCTGACCGCCGTCAAGACGCCCCCCTACAGCAGTGTGCCGAGTAACCGCGCGGTGGGTACGCTCCTGTTACTTTTGCGCTGGGGTAACGGTTACCGCGCCTGTCCGCAAGGGTCCCGGCTGGAAGCTTGTTCCCCGCTTTTCCTCCCGCCCGCTGGGAACAAGCGATCAAAGAGTCCCGAGTAGGGTAGCGGAATGCGGGCAGTGGTGCTCGAACCCACGTCGGTGCTAGGTGCACGAGTGGGACCGTGGACCAGCTAGGCGGCGTGGGTCAACCAAGTGCTGCGCCCGTCTCGCCTGGCGAGGCCGCGCCGATCCGTGAAGTGGAGGGCCGCACTGCGCCGGTTCACGCCGACGTTTTGCTGCTCATAACGCGCTTGAACATTGGCGGGCCCGGTGGTCAGGTCCTCCTTCTCGCCAAGGGACTATCGCCCGAGTTCGCCACCCTGCTGGCCGCAGGCACGCCACCTGCTCGAGAAGGCGAGTTGACGGACCCGGCGGTGCCTGTCCGCCATGTCCCGCTGGTACGGCCCGTACGTCCGGCCACCGACCTGCGGGCGCTGACAGCCGTGCGTCGTCTGGTCGGCGACACCAAGCCACGCGTTCTGCACACCCACATGGCCAAGGCCGGCACTATCGGCCGCCTGGCCGTGCTTAGCTCAGGCTCGTCAAAAACGCGGCCTCGCCTTGTGCACACGTTCCACGGCCATGTGCTGGAGGGTTATTTTGCGGGCTCGCAGCAGAAGGCGTTCGTCGAACTCGAGCGCCGACTGGCCCGGCGGACCGACGTCCTGGTGGCCGTAAGTCCCGAGGTCCGTGACGAGCTTGTCGACCTCGGTGTAGGCAAGCCCTCTCAGTACCGGGTCATTCCCCTCGGGCTCGACCTTGCCCCCTTCCTGGCTGTGAACAGAAGCGGCCCGGCCGGAGGCAAATTGCGCGCCGCGCTCGGGCTCGGCGGCGACGTCCCCCTGGTGGGCATCCTCGGTCGCCTCGTCCCCATCAAAGACCATGCCACCCTCTTTTCGGCGGTGGCCACCATCCCTGAAGTCCACCTGGCCGTGCTGGGCGACGGCGAACTTCGCCAGTCGCTGGAAGGCGTGGCCCGTCAGCTCGGCATCGCCGACCGCACCCATTTCACCGGGTGGTGGGGTGACGCGGCCGCCGCCTTGGCCGACCTGGACGTCGTGGCGCTGTCCAGCCGTAACGAAGGGACTCCTGCGGTCCTTATCGAGGCTCTAGCCGCAGGCCGGCCTGTCGTCGCCACCGATGTTGGCGGCGTACGCCACGTAGTCCAGGACTCCGAGACCGGGTGGCTGTGCTCTCCCGGAGATTCGATCTCCCTTGCCGCCCTGCTTGAACGGGCACTGAGCAAACGCGACGTGGCGCAAGCCATGGCCGAGGAGGGCCGTCGCCGGGTAGCAGAGCGGTTTGGCCGGGACAGGATGATCGCCGATCACATGACGCTCTACCAGGAGCTTCTCGGTATCTAGACATTTTTGGTTGACCTTGAGTGACTAGGCGCGCGTTAATTAACGCAACGGTCCAAAAGGCCATCCTGCGGGGGATGGGAAGGAGGCCCGAGATGCGGATATCTCGGAAGCACCTGTTTTTTGTGGCGTCGTCGGTAGCGGAATCGGATCTCCAGACTGTCGGCTTGACCAAAGCTCCTCTTGTAGCAGGACCGGTTCCCCGGTCCCACCGCAGTTCATTCTCTGCTACCTGGCTGCGGTCGGCCTTGATCGCCTTTTCGGCTACGGTGTTCGCCGCTGCTACCGCTATAGCTTCCATCGCCTCTCCGGCCAGCGCGACGAGCCCTGCCAGCGCGACGAGCCCTGCCAGCGCGACGAGCCTTGCCAGCGCGACGAGCCCCGTCAGCGCGACGAGCCCGGCCAGCTGGACCAGCGCACTCTCCTTCCCAACCCTCGGGGCACCCGACCCCGAGCTGACCGCGACGCTCACGGGCACCGGCACGGGCACGGTGATCAGCGGCCCCGCTGGTATCAACTGCCCCACAACCTGCACAGCGCCCTTCAACACCGGTAC
>DATJUH010000396.1:0-9056 GCA_035502515.1 Acidimicrobiales bacterium | reverse complement strand
GGGCGGGGGCGTCCTCGGCCAGGCCAAGTACACACCTGAGGGAGGCCCTACAAACGCGGCCGACGAGAGCGACGGCCCGGCTTTGCGCATTCTGACCGTCCTTCAAAGCTGGCCGAGCCTTCCCTCAGCTCAGCAGGAATTAGCAGCAGGGGTCATCGCCGCCGATCTCGGCTACCTGCTCGACGACGACAGGTACCAGGCGGGCACTGTCACGCACTGGGAGGACACATATGGCCAGTCCCTCTTCGCCCGTTGCGTCCAGTTGCGATGCTTCAACGAAGTAATGGCACAGGGCCAAGCCCTCGGGCTCACGGTCCCGAACGGCACGTCGACGGCCGCCCAGTGGCTGGCCCAGGCCATCTCGTCGCATTGGTCGGAACAGGGCAGCTACTACGTGTCAGTGCTGGGCGCCGAGAGGCTTTCAGGTGACCCCCAGGCTCCCTACGACCCGAGCATCGACCCCATACTGGCCTGTGTGTACGGCAACGGCATCGAGCCCACTGACCCAGAGCTACTGTCGACAGCGGCCCAGGTGCGGGCGCAATGGGCGGCCGGGGGCGCCGCGGCCTACCCCATAAACGCGGCTGACAACGACATCGGCCTTGGTCCTGTCCTGGGCCGTTACCTTGGCGACCAGTACGACGGCCTCAGCCTGACGAGCGACACGGGGCACCCTTGGGCCGTCTGCACGTGCGCGTTCGCGCAGCTTTACTACGAGGTGGCCGGCGTGATCGCGAACGGGGCGTCCGTGCCGGGCGACCAGCTTGCCGATGAGTTCTTCGCTCAGCTGGGGCTGACGTCGTCGACCCCTTCGGCCCAGGTGGTCGGCGCATTGCGCTCCGCCGGCGACAACATGCTCAACGCCGTCGTCTACCACTCCAACAATTACGAGCTCAGCGAACAGTTCGACCAACAAACAGGTTATGAGAGAAGCGTTGCCAACCTTACGTGGAGCTACGCCGCATACATATCGGCGGTGGCCGTCAGGTCGAAAATACCCTAGGCAATACTGCGGACACGATGTCCCAATTCGTCATCGGAAAACAAAGATCGCTGAGATGCCAAGGTCGCCTGCTTACGCTGATCCTGGTGTGGCGACCGACCTCGCACCAGGAGCGCTGACATGCCACAATGCTCAACGCCCCGTCAGCAACCGGCGACGCACCCGAAGCGGATCTCCTGACCGCCATGGTGAAGCCTTATAAAACGGCCCGTCCAGGCATGTCAGCGGCCGGGATCGAGAGCTCTCAGTTCGGGAGGAGCAACGCCAGTGGCAATACGCTCAGCCAGCAACGCACCGGTCAAGGGACCGAGCGTCACCCCCCACATCCCGTGACCGCCGGCCACGAAGACGCCGGGTGTACGCGTCTCCCCCACCAGGGGAAGTCCGTCCGGCGTCAGCGGGCGGGGGCCCATCCAGTCGTCGT
The DNA here is from genome assembly GCA_035502515.1 of Acidimicrobiales bacterium. Lineage (GTDB taxonomy): Bacteria > Actinomycetota > Acidimicrobiia > Acidimicrobiales > Palsa-688 > Fen-671. The sequence continues at coordinate 7,629 of DATJUH010000396.1, read as the reverse complement.
GGCGGGCGGCCCAGTCCAGGCCCTGAAGAAAGGGACGTACCGAGCGCGCCATCGTCTCGATGCGCTCGCTCCTGGGAGGGGCATCCGGCGAACCGAACTCCATGATCCCCGCCATGCGGACGCGGTCACCCTGCGGCGTGACGGCGACCCGGGCCGAGGGAAAATAGGTAGGCGCCTTGAAGGGTTCGGGGCACGGGAGAGTAAAGCTATAACCTCGGCCGCCGGAGACCGGCGCCCGCACCCCGTGCTTCGCAGCCAGCGAGCTCAGCCAGGCACCATTCGCCAGTACGACCGCTTCTGCCTCGAAGTCGATGTCCTGGCCGTGGGCCACGAGGATGCTGTCGCGCCTCTCGACCGCATTAATTGTTGTGTTGTCGAGGATCTCCGCCCCCCGGGCGCGCACACTGCGAGCAAGAGCAGCCACGTAATTGGACGGGGTCAGGTACTGCTGGCCCTTGACCAGCACCCCGGCCACCACCCGGGCGGAGAGGTGCGGTTCGTGCTCCCGAGCTTCGTCGCCCGTAAGGTGTTCGACCTTGACGTCCTGACCGCTGCCCATTATCCCCTCGACCTCGTGCATAAAAGCCACCCTCCCGGCTTGGTCGGCAAAACAGGCCAGGACGTCGCCGGAGGCCAGATCAGATTCGACCCCTCCGGCACACTGCCGCTCGTAGGACTGGGCCACCTGTTCGTTGAGAGGACGGTAGGCGGCCATGCCGCGACGCCACTGGCCGGCGGTGCAATGGGACGCCAACCGGGCCATAAACGATATGAGCCGGGGATCGCTGCGCCACAAGACCTGGACAGGGGAACCGGGGCTCAAGACCGCCCTGACGCCGTAACGAAGTATGGCCGGCTCCGGCAACGGAGCGCACAGCGCGGGCGACACGAACCCGGCGTTCTGCCAGGAGGCACCGGCGCCGGGGTGCATGCGATCGACCACGCGGACCTCGACCCCGTAGTCCTGAAGCGACCAGGCACACGACAAACCCACGATGCCGGCCCCGACCACGAGAACCCCTTCGGGACGGTGGTACGAACTCACGCCGCTTCTATCGGCAAGATCAACCGGGAGGGGTAATCGCCGCCGTGAAAGATCGTATTCAACGCGACGCGGGGATCGGCAAGTTCGCGCGGGGCGCCGAAGCGGTTGAGGTTGCGGGCGAACCACGGGAAGTCGCTGCTGGTTACGGTCAGGCGGATGCGGTGGCCGGGGAGGAACACGTGATGGGTGGGCCACAACTCCACCGAAAAATCGTAGATCTGGCCGGGGACAAGGGGCTCCGGCTCCTCCAGGGAGACCCGGCACGCGGCCCGGAGGCACCCCTGGGTTACCCTGAACGACCTTCCCTCGGGATTAACGTCGGTGAGCTTGACGTGCCAATCCGTGTCTTCCCCGTCGGAGCAGGCAAAGAGTTGCAGCGTGGCCCAGCCCGAGATAGTGACGGGCTCAGTAAGAAGGTCGCTCGTATAAACCAGGACGTCGTCGCGTTTTTCATTTTCAGTTTGCTCCATCGGGACATCCTCGAACGGGTACTTGCGCACGTCCATCCCTATGGTGGCCGGCTGGAGCGGGTCGTACCGAAATTCGTCCGATGAGGCCAATTCCCGTGGCTCGCGAATAAGAGAACCGGGGGCCAGGTAAAGTGAGAGGGCCGAGTTGCTGAGCGGCCAAAGTGCCGCTCCTCGCCAGACATTTCGCCCCGGTTCGAACACCCGGACCCGGTCGAGACCCTGGACCCCGGTGTCTATCCCCTTGAGCCAGTAGTCGAACCAGCGCAGGTGCTCGGCGTCCATGTCGTAGGCCGCCTCCGGGCCGAAATCGAGGCCGCCGCACTCGCGGTCCGGGTACCGGCTCTTGACGTGGCTCCATGGCCCGACTAACAAATATTGTGCGTCCCGAGCAGGCGACATATCCCGCATGTGCTCGTAATGATGGAACGCGCCCAGGAGGTCTTCCAGGTCGTACCACCCCGTCACGTGCAGGCAGGGTACATCGATCTGGTCGTAACGGTCGTCGTAGCGAAGAGCGCGCCAAAACTCGTCGAGGGTGTCGTGCCCGCTCACCAGGTCCCAGTTGGGCCCCGTGCCGTCGATCACATCGCCGATGGCTCTCACTGGGAGCATCCGCAGGACCTCGTCCCAGTCCGTGTGCTCCAGTGCGTGCGACTCCTCGATCCTGCGCCGCGTGGCAAAGCACCACCAGGCGAAATAGAGCTGAAAAACGCCGTTCGTATACGGGATCTCCTGCTGCCAGCGCCCGGCCGCCGACGTCGAGACCATGGCCCGGAGGTGCGGGGGCCGCTCGGACGCCCCCGCCCACTGCACCCAGCCCATGTAGCTGAGGCCGGTGGTCCCGACGTTGCCGTCGCACCACGGCTGAATGGCCACCCACTCGATGACATCGCAGGTGTCCTTGGCGTCGTTGGCAAATGCGACCCATTCACCCTCGGACTTACCGCGCCCCCGGACGTCGACGGCGACGAACACATAGCCGTTGTCCTGGTAGAGCGTGGCGTCGTCCGACATGAGGGCGACGTTGTCCTTCCCGTACGGCGTCAGTTCCACGATGGCGGGGACGTCGCCGGTCCCCAATTCGGGCGGAAGGTAGACGTCGGCCGACAGCTCGACGCCATCGCGCATGGGGATGCCGGTTTCGATTACCCGCCGGTCGCCCAGCCGCGAAACCCGGTCGATCCAGGCTCTGAACGCCGACTGTTCCGGTGCCGTCTCCTTCGCGCCCTCCGGCATCAGTCGTAGCTATAAGGAAGAGCGGCCACCGACGCGGCCAGGGCCAAGAGGGCCCGGAGGAGACGGTAGATCTCGGGGTAGTTGTTGGACGTGTACTCGATGTCTCGAGAGGCCACCCGCTTGATGCCGGGGACGTTCTCGCATAGGGCCGCCGTGGAAGTGGAGTTCCAGCTCACCCTCAGGGTGGTGGGCGACTCCACCCGGTAAGGGTGGAACTCGCCCAGCCGGGCCAGGGCACGCTGAGCCCCCTCCTTGATCAACTCTTGAGCTCGTACGGGGTGCAGCGAGGCGGCGGTGTACTTGTCGATGGCCTCTTTCACCTCCACCGCCTCCACGTCGCCCAGGCAATCTCGGCCCTCTTCGCACAGGACATCGTCGCCGGTGATAAGGGCGACCGGGATCCCGAGCCAACCGGCCAGGGCGGCATTGAGGCGCAACTCACCGGCGGGCTCATCGTTGAGGAACACACCGAGGACGTCGCGGCTACGCATCGTGTGGTTGAGCACACCGTCGCCGTGCCCGGCCGCGGCGTGGTAGCCGACGAACATGGTGGCCCGTGTTTTGTCGTCTATCCCCTGCATCATCCCGAAGGATTTTGGCCGCCCACGGATGACCCTCACGCGCGGGTCGAGTTGCTCCTGCAACAGGTTGAGCATGGTCCCGTGCGAATCGTTCACCAGGACGTCGGTGGCCCCGGCCGCGAAGCACCCGGCGACGGCGGCGTTGCATTCGGCCGTCATCAACCGTCTGCAGTACTCATAATGCGGCGCGCCGAGCATCGTGTCAGCGGCATCGGCGACGCCGGAGATCCCTTCCATGTCAACGGAAATGTGTACTTTCATGCATGCGCCCTTTCATTTCGGCGAAGCCTTCGCACCTCGCCCCTTCAGAGGCTCGGCCCCCGTTGCGCCAACCGCACCTCCAGCGTGTCCCTGACCGCATCGCCAAGAAGGTTGAAGGCGACCACGGTAAGGACGATGCACAGGCCGGCGGGATAGATCTGCCACCAGTAGTTGCTGAAAATATAGTCCAGGCCGGATGTCAACATTTCGCCCCAGTTGGCGGCGGGCGGAGGGGGGCCAAGGCCCAAAAAGCTCAAGGCGGCCAGGAGCAGGATGGCATTGGCCACCTCGAACGTGGATTGCACGGCAACCGTCCCGACCACGTTGCGGACCAGGTGACGGTACACGATCTTGACCGGTCGTTCACCGATCATCTCGGCCGCCTTCACGTAGTCGAGCGTCCGCAGCACGAGGACTTCGCTGCGGACCAGGCGGGCGGTTATCAGCCACGAGACGAAGCCGAGGATCAGGATCAACGTACCCACGCTGGGGGTGACGATGGTGGCCAGCAGGAGCACGAGGAGCACGGTCGGGATGGCGACGAAGCCGTCGACGATCCTCATCATGCCCGCGTCCAGCCAACCTCCGACGAAGCCGGCAATCGCGCCCCAGAGCGTCCCGAAGATCGCCGCGATAGCGGCGGCGGCCAGGCCCACTTCGAGCGACGGCCGGCCGGCGACCATCAACCGTCCGAGGATGTTGTAACCCACGGGGTCGGTGCCCAGAGGAAACTGCGAACTGGGCGGCAGGTTGATCTGCAGAAGGTTGGTGGCGGACTGGTTCGTGGGATAGATGAGCGGGCCCACGAAGCTGAACAGGGCCATGACGATGATGATGACCAAGCCCACCACTCCCAGGCGGTGGTGCAGGAAGTCCTGGCCCGTCAGTCGCCATGAGCTCCAGCGCCGGTGCGGCGCCGTGGTCGCAGCCGCCCGTGGGGCACGCTTATTGCCGGCGCCAGGCGGCGAGACCGTGGCAGATGGAAGTGCGTTTTCTTCAGTCATTCGGCGTATACCTGATCCGCGGGTCCAAAATGGCGTAGGCAATGTCGGCCAGCAGGTTGCCGAGTACGGTCGCAATACCCACGACGACGGTGAACCCCATGAGCACGGAGTAGTCACGGGCACCGGCGGCACTCCAGAACAGCCACCCCATCCCGGGATAGTTGAAGACCGCCTCGACGACCACGGCACCGGAGATCACCGCAGGCAGGCTGAGGCCGATCAAAGTAACGATGGGGAGCAGGCTGTTGCGCAGGAGGTGCCGCGTAACCAGGCGCTGCTGCGAGGCGCCTTTGGCCCTGGCGGTACGGATGTAATCCTGCAGCAGGTTGTCGATGGCCGACGAGCGCATAAACCGGCTGAACTGCGCCACGGTGACGATGGTGAGTGTGGCCACCGGCAGTACGAGCCCCTGGGGGTCATCGAACGCGGCCCCGACGCCGGCTCCCTGTGGCCCTTCGGAGGGGAACACATGGAAATGGACCGAGAAGGCAATAATCAGGAGCATGCTCAGCCAGAACGTCGGCATCGAGTAACCCACGAAAGAGACCGTCGTAAAAGTGTGGTCGAGCAACTGGTTGCGCCGGAGCGCCTGGATGAGACCGACGGGGATGGCGATGATCAATGCGAACACGTAGGAAAGCCCTACGAGCAGGGCCGTCTTCGGCAGGTCGAGCGCCAGCAGGGACCTGACGGATTGGTCGAAATGATAAGAGAAGCCCAGGTTGCCATGCACGAGGCGGTCGAGGTAAAGCACATATTGCATTGGCAGTGAACGGTTGTAACCGTTTGCATCGTCGAAGGCCCGGATGGCGCCCGGCGTGGCGTGGATCCCGAGCAACGCCCGCGCCGGGCTACCAGGTAGGAAATGCAACATGGCGAACACGATCAACGTGACGACCAGGACCACGACGACGGCCTGAGCCGTACGCCTCACAAGGTACTGGGTCACATCGCCCCCAACTGATCCCCGCTAGGGCTGGATCCCTCTAGGACTTGAGGAACCAGGACGAGGGGTAGATGTGGGCCGTCGAGTCCTGGGCGGCCACGCCGCCCAGCTTGGGCGAGATGGCCGAGATCTGGTAGGCGGCGTTGGGGAACCAGAGCACCGGGAGTTGCTTGGCCACTAAGGCCTGGTACTTGTAGAAGGTCTGGATCGACGCCGCATTGTTTTCGGTCATGAGCCCGTCGATCAACTGCTGCACCTGTTTATTGCAGTAGTTACCGGCGTTTGTGGCTCCCCCACAGCCGAACAGGCTGTCGCCGTCGGGATAGTAAATGGGGACGTAGGTGTACACCGGCGACGAGAGCAAGCTGAGGGCGGTCGAGCTGGCCGGGCACTTGGCGGTGGTCTCGCCGATGCAGGCGTAGCCGTCGGCCAGCACGGTGTTGAACGGCGCCTGGGACAGGGCCAGCTGGATCCCGTCCGAGCTAAAGGACGAGCGCATGACCGCCACCTCGTCGTCGAGAGGCGGCATGCCGCTCGAGTAGAGAAGCGGGATCTCGAGCTTGGTACCGGCCGCGATGTCGGCGCCGCACTCGCCGCGGCCCGTGCCCGCCTTGGTGCACGTAGCCGCGCCCGATGACGGTACCGACCAGCCATTTTCCTCCAGGAGCTTCTTGGCCGCCCCCGGGTTGTAGGGGTAGGGGTTGCGTTTGGCCGCCGGGCTGAGGAAGTTCGTGACCGGGAACGTGGGGACAGGGCTGTACGTAGGGGTCCCGTAACCGCCCAGGATGGCCCGGATGTACGCCGGCTGGTCGATAAGGGTCTGCATCGCCTCCCGGATATAGAGCTGGTTCTCCAGGGCGGCGTACTTCGGGTTGCTGAAATTGAACACGATGAACGTGATGCCCCACTCGTACCACGGCTCCACCGAGAAACCCTTGGACTTGAGGGAGCCGAACGCCCCCACGTCGGTGGCGGGGACGTACCCGTAATCGACGCTGCCGGACTCGAGGGCGTTGAACTCGGCCGTCGCGCTGGTAAAAGGCAGTTCCTCGAACTCGCTGATCTTCGGCTTGTCAGGGCCGGAGTATTTGTCGTTCGGGAGCAAGGTCGTCTGCCCGGTGACCTGGAAGCCTGATTTCGGCTCCAGGTGCCACGGCCCGTCCACCACCTGCCAGAGCGGGTTGGTGTCCCAGGTCGACAACGACAGCGACGCGCTGTTGAGGTAGGCGTAGACCTTTTTCGCCCCCGCCGCGGTCTCGTCGTAATTGCCCACCGCACCGGTGGCGGACGTCTTGTCCCAGACGTGTTGCGGGATGGGCGTTAGCGTGGCCAGCCCGTTGTAGAGGAGGTACGTTGGGTTGTAGGTCTGGTTCAGCTTCAGCACGAAAGTGGTGGGCGAAGGAGCCGAATAACTGGCCACGTGGTCCATCCACCCGCCGGGCACGTAGGCGGCGTCCTGGTTCTTCTCGTTCTCGGCCAGGTTCATCCAGAACACCAGGTCCCTGGCCGTGACCGGCGTGCCGTCGGACCAGACGTACTTTTTGAGGGTCATGGTGACGGTCTTGTTGCCGTTGGAGAACACGGGGGGATCCGCCATCGACAGGGGGTAATTGACCGTGGCGTCCGGGCTATTGCTGTGGCCGAACCAATAAAGCGGCAGCCACATCAAGGGCTGCAGGTACGTGATGTTGTTGTTCCCGGAGTTGGCCCCGTCGTAGAGCGGGAAAATGTAAGTCGGGGGCGAACCCGGCTGTTCGGCAAAAGTTACCGTCCCCCCCGATGCCTTCCCCTCCGGCAGCGGCCGGGCCGGGGACGCCCCGCTGGTCGTGCTGCTCACACCGAGTAAACCGAGCGTGAGCACCGCTCCGGCCACCGAAGAAGCGAGCGCCCGATGGCGACCCTTCATGTCTACCTACCTCCCCTGCAGGCTCGGCTCCCGGCACAGCGCCCGGAGCATTGGACGAAGCGTAATCCAGCACCGGCCACCCGAGGCGAGCACCCCTCGATCGGCTCACCCGGGGCGCCGCGGCGCGGAGTTGGCTTTCTCAATGACGATGCGCCGATGACGATGTGACAGTAGGTCCCC
>DATJUH010000395.1:0-10285 GCA_035502515.1 Acidimicrobiales bacterium | reverse complement strand
GTTGCCATTACCTGATCGAGTATGTCAACTACCCCAGCGGTGGCTAGCTAGAGGCGCCGTCGATCTGAGCAGTGGTGACGGCGCCCTGCTGGACGCCCCACTTATCGAGGATCTTCTTGTACTGGCCGTCCGCCATGAGGGTCTTGACGGCGGAGAGCAACGGGGCCGCGAGCCCACTGTTCTTGGCCACAATGAAGCCGTACGGAGCGGTCGAGAAAGGCGTCCCTGTCAGCTTGAACTGCCCGTTGGAAAGGTGGACGATGTAGGCCGCCACCTGGGAATCGGCGAAACCGAGATCGGCGCGGCCGTCGGACACGGCGAGGTTGGCTTGGTTCTGGTCGGCGTAGGAGAGCACCGTTACATGGCACGACTTACCCTGTGTCTGGGCGTCGCTCTGCTCCGTGGTGCCCGTCTCCACGGCGACGGTGTGACCGCACAGGGACTTGAGCCCGTTGAAAGTGCGAGTGCTATTGGCCCGCTCGTAGAAACCTTCTCCGGCCCGGAAGTAGTCGACGAACTCAACCTGGCCCTCACGGGCCTTGGTGTCGGTGAAAGACGAGTTCCCCACATCGAATTTGCCATCCACGATCCCCGGGATGATGGTATCGAAGGTGGCATCCACCATTGTGACCTTGACGCCCATCACCTTCCCGAGGGCTTGTCCCAAATCGGCATCAAACCCGACGATATGACCGTTCCGGATAAACTCGTCGGGAGGATAGGAAGCGTCCATGGCCATTCGAATACCGGACGCGTACTTACTCGGCACGTGGGTCGAGCTGGCGTTGGCTGTGCCGGCGCCGGCGGCCACAACTATTGCCAACGGTGTTAGGGCAGCGACAACCGTACGCATCGCCCTAGCAGCTGTTACGTTCATTGTCCCTCCAAATGTTAGGGGTCAGTCGTAGTGTCGGCGAGTGTAGCCCTAATAGTTCGGGCTTTGTTGGTGCCCCGCGTGGAGTGGCATAAACCCACTTCCTCCCCATCACCCCCCCCAAAAAAAGGTCCTGACAGTCTTTGGCTCCCGTCCAGGCAACCTGTGGGGGCTCACGCACGAATAGCTCAGCCGCGGTGGGCCAGCCTGCCTGACCCCTCACCGAGACTGAAGTCAGTAGCAAGGGAGGGACCTCCAACCGGCCACCAGCCTTGTTTCTGGTCGGAGCAGTGCTCGGGACGATCATCGTCATCGCCGGGCTCACCTCGGTCCCGGCACGCTTTGGTGCGCGTATGGCAGTGGCTGAGGTGCTCGAGTCCGAAGCAGCCTGAACGTGAACTGCTGTCAGCCTGCCTATGCCAATCAATTCCGTCGAGGAACTGCAGGGACGGACGCGCTGAGCGCACACCCCCGGGTGTGAAGGGACCCCCCACCACTTGCATCCTGATGGCGGGGTGTACGGATCACCGTCGTAGATCCGAGCGTCGGCTGGCGTGCCCTCCGAGCGACACTGACGGGAACGGCGTTGACTTCCACCGAGCCCGGCCAGGCTTTCGCATCGCCGATCGGGTCTAGAAACCCACAAGGTCAGGGAGCGTGAGCACGCAGTGGACCGGTCCGACACCTTCCGCCAGCCGGTTCCACGACGACCCTTGGTCGGCGGAGGCGTAGACGTCCCCATCTTCGGTGGCGAAGGCCGCCAGCGAGCCGTCCGGCAGCGCGTCCACGCTGAGGCTGTCCAGATTGCCTTCGAACCATTCGGGGAGGCCGTCGCGGCAACGCTCGAAATAATTGCCGTCGACGCTCGACCGGTACAGCGCGCCGCGTCCGCCATGGGGGCCGGTGGAGGCGGAGACGAGCAAAGTGTCGCCGCATACCGCCGCCGAACGGCAATACGTGGCGTGCAAACCCTCGGTCGACAAGCGCCAAGAGCCGCCCTGGTCTTCGCTCACCCAGAGACCGCCGGCGCCAGCGGCGTAAAGCCGTCCGTTGCCGGTGACGACACGGTGGATGTCGGCGTCGATGTCTATGGTCGGCTCCCAGGTCGCGCCTTCGTCGCGGGAGCGAAGGACCCCGCCGACGTGCACGTTCACGAACACGGCAGTGGCGTCCTCGGTGATGGTACGGGTGTCCGGCGGTCCCCCCCACGGCGTGTGCCAGCTGTCGCGGCCCCGGGCGAGCTCGAAACTCTCGACTACCCCCAAGTGCCCGTCGACGCCCACCCGGGCCAAGTGGGCCCCCGACGTCCCGATGAGCATCCCTCCTTCGGCATTGGCCCGGGTGTCGGCCAGGCAAAGGGCTGTGAGCCCGATGAGGGCCTCGTCGTCCTGGACGCTGGCGACCCGGCGCCAGTCCCCATCTGGGTCGCGGCGCCATATCTCGTCGCCGCCGGCCACCGCCCAGATACGGGCCCAAGACTCGGGGGCGAGGGCCCACACCTCGCGGCCGGCCAGCTCGACGGGTGTGGAAGACGGCGAGACGGCGGTGCTGGTGGGGACAGAGAAGTGGAGGATGCCAGTCTTGGTACCGGCTAGCACCGTGGGCATGACCTGATGCTAGCCACCTGGCTGCTGGTCGTCGCCACCGCCGGATAGGGAACGACAGGCTAACGATGAGGACCACCCGCCGAGATTCGAACCCGTGCCGCCGCCCTCGAAAGGGGTGCCGGCGGGATGCATCCCCGTGCAGTCGACGTGAATCGCCCCCGAGAGGCGATTGACAGTCGCGAGCGGCCCTTGCTAGCGTCCGACTCTCAGGGGTGGGCACCAGCGCTGCTTAAAGGGGAGCGCTCGAGCCGGAGGTGACGCAGTATGAGGTTTCTTTCCCGCCTCGGCATGGCGCTGCTGGCGCTTGTCGGCGCCACACTTGCACCCGTGACGGCGGCATCGGCTGCCTCCTACACGGCTTCGAGGGCATCATCGGCTCCATCGGGAACGGTCACCTTCGCCCTGCCACCAGGATCCATCCCCACCTACATCTTCCCCTTCGTGAGCGGGCCGAACTCCAACAACATCGACCTCTTCCAATTCACCCCCTACTTGTGGCGGCCGTTGTATTGGTTTGGCTACGGGAAAACGCCGAACATCAACTTCGCACAGAGCGTCGGCCAGCCGCCCGTGTACTCCAACGGCGGCCGTACCGTCACTATTACGCTCAACCGCGACTACCGCTGGTCGGACGGTAAGCCGGTCACCAACCGCGACGTTGAGCTCTGGATGAACATCTTCAAGGTCGAGAAGCAGAACTACCTCGCCTACTCCGTCGGCAGCATTCCCGACGACGTCACGTCGATGAGCTTCCCGACCAGCACGCCGTACACGTTCAGCATCACTTTCAACAAGGCCTACAGCCACCTTTGGCTGCTCTACAACCAGCTGAGCCAGATCACCCCCATCCCGCAGCACGTTTGGGACAAGACCTCGGCTTCTGGCGCGGTCGGGAACTACGACATGACTCCGTCAGGAGCCCTCAAAGTTTACAAATTCCTCAATGCACAATCGACCGACCAGGCGACCTACACCAGCAACCCGTTGTGGAAGGTCGTCGACGGCCCGTGGAACCTCTCGGCCTTCAGCCCTTCGACTGGCTACTCGGCCTTTGTTCCCAACCCCAACTACGGCGGCCCGGACAAGCCGAAGATCGCCAAGATCGAGGAACTCCCCTTCACAAGCGACATCGCCGAGTTCGACGCCTTGCGCTCGGGACAACTCGACTACGGGTACCTTCCCCCCGAGGACATCAATCAGGCCCGGGAATTCACGAGCCGGGGCTACACCATCGACAAGTGGACCGACTTCGGGTTCAACGACTTCTTCGTCAACTTCACCAACCCCCAAGTGGGGCCGATCTTCAAACAGCTCTACGTGCGCCAGGCGATGCAGCACCTGATCAATCAGCCGGAGATCGCCAACGACATTTTTCACGGGGCGGCCTATCCGGACTACGGCCCTGTGCCAACCGTGCCCCCCAACCCGTACGTCACCCCGCAGATGACGAGCAACCCGTACCCCTACAGCGTCTCGGCGGCAAAAGCGCTCCTGTCCTCGCACGGATGGACCGTGCGCCCGGGTGGGGCCTCCACCTGTGCCCGGCCCGGGACCGCCTCGAACGAGTGCGGGGCCGGGATCGCCGCCGGTGCGAAACTCAGCTTCAACGAGCTCGTCGCTACGGGGTCGGCCCCCTTCACCGCCGAAACGGAGACGATGCAGTCCGCCTGGTCGCTCGCCGGGATCCAGGTCACGCTACGCCAGGAGTCACCCGGGGCGATCTACGCCAGCCTTTCTCCGTGCAAGAACGGCAACTCCGGTTGCGCCTGGCAGATGGCCAACTTCGGCTCGCCTGGCGAGACCCCCACGTATTCGCCCGAGTACCTGCCGACCGGAGGACCGTGGTTCGCCACCGATGGCGCCAATAACGTGCAGGGCTACAGCAACCCGGAGATGGACGCCCTGATCGCCGCCACCGAGGTCAACTCCTCGGCATCTGCCGTCCAGGCCTTCGGCGCCTATGCCCAAAAGGCATTGCCCAACCTGTGGGAGCCGGACTATTACTACCAGCTATCGGTGATCTCCAACAAGCTGCACGGCGCCCTCCCGCAGGATCCGAACCTGAACCTGTACCCACAGAACTGGACGATCTCGGGCTAGCCGGAGAGCCGGGCGGGCCGAGCCCTCGGCGGCTTGCGAGGCCCGGCGCTCCTGCTGGCCATCGCGGGTCGCGCCACCCCACCGAGGGACGTACCGGTGGGCAAAGCCAGTCGGTGACATGACCGCATACCTGGTACGCCGTGTCCTGCAAGCGATCGTCGTCCTGTTCGGCGTCTCGGTGATCGTGTTCCTGTTGCTAAAGGCGCTCCCGGGTGGCCCGGCGCGCGCCGCGCTCCAGCTCCGGGCCAACCCGGCGACGATCCACGCCTTCGACGTGAAGTACGGTTTGCTCAAGCCGCTGCCCGTGCAGTACCTCACCTGGCTCGGCCAGCTCCTGCAGGGCAATCTCGGGTTCTCCTACAAGCAGAACCAGAGCGTGGACACCTTGCTCAGCGAGAACCTCCCGCGGTCGCTCGTGCTCGTCGGGTCCTCGACGATCATCGCGCTGCTCGTCGCCATCCCGATGGGTACGTACCAGGCCGTTCGCCGGAACAAGCCGGACGACTACGTGCTCACCGGCATGTCGCTCGTCTTCTACTCGATGCCGAGCTTCTTCCTCGGGATCATCCTCATCATCGTGTTGAGCGACATCCTGCCGCTTCTTCCCTCGACCGGGCCTAATTCCGTCAACCCGATCTGGGACCAGCTCCCCAATCTCGTGCTCCCGGTGCTCACCCTCACGCTCGTCACGCTGGCGCTGTTCAGCCGCTACATGCGCTCGTCGGTGCTCGAGAACCTCGTCCAGGACTATGTCCGCACGGCCCGGGCCAAGGGCGTGTCGAACCGGAGGGTGCTGTTCCTGCACGCCATGCCCAACGCCCTTCTGCCGATCATCACGCTGATCGGTTTGAGCCTCCCGGGCATCCTCTCCGGGGCCCTCGTGGTCGAGTCGTTGTTCAACTATCCAGGCATGGGTTTGATGTTCTGGAACGCGGCGCAGAACCAGGACTACCCGGTGATGCTGGGCACGACGATGGTCGTCGGCGTCGCGGTCGTCCTCGGTTCCCTGCTAGCCGACGTGTGCTATGCGGTGGCCGACCCCCGGGTCCGTTACTCGTGAGCAGGAGCGGCCGGAAATTGGTCGTCGAGAGGGTGGGCGGATGATCGGCGCCGGGGTCCCCTTCGAAGAGGTACCGGTCATCAAGGTGGCCCGCGAGGAACACGCCGGCGAGGAGCGCCCAGGCCTGCTCAAGCCCACCATCCGCGTGTTCATGGAGAACCGGCTGGCCGTCGTCGGAGTCGGGATCGTCGCGTTCTTCGTGCTGTTCTGCTTCGTCGGCCCACTCGTTTACCACACCAATCAGGTACAGGCGAACCCGGTGATCTCGGACCGGGCTCCCAGCCTCCAACACCTGCTCGGAACGGATGACGCCGGCTACGACGTCGTCGGAAGGCTGATGGCGGGGGGCCAGACGACACTGATCGTCGCACTCGCTGTGGCGGTACTCGCCACTAGTTTCGGCACTATCTGGGGGGCAGTCGCCGGCTTCGCCGGCGGAATGATAGATGGGGCGATGATGCGGATCGTCGACTCGATCCTCTCCATCCCGACGCTGTTCCTTCTTCTGTTCGTAGCGACCATCGCCACGCCGTCGGTCTTGCTGTTGATCGTCGTTATCTCCGGCGTCTCCTGGCTCGTGCCGTCACGGCTGGTCCGTTCCGAGACCCTGGCCTTGCGTACCAGCCAGTACGTCGACGCCTCGCGAGCGGCGGGCAGCCGGCCGGCGGGGATCGTCTTCCGTCACATCATTCCCAATGTCTTCGGGACCGTAGTCGTCAACGCCACGTTCCAGGTTGCCGACGCTGTCCTCGCCATCGCCTACCTGAGCTTCCTCGGGCTCGGCATTCCGCCGCCGGCGGCCAACTGGGGCTCGATGCTCTCTCAAGGCGTGAACTACGTGTTCGCCGGCTACTGGTGGGAGATCTGGCCGGCGGGCCTGTGCATAGTCGCTCTGGTCGTCGCTTTCAACTTCATCGGGGACGGCCTACGCGACGCCGTCGAGGTCCGGCTGCAGCAACGGTAGCCGGCGCTGGGCGGGGCCCCGGCTCCTCGTCGCCGGAGGGCGGCGAAGCGGAGTACCCGTCCCTGCAAGTATGTAGCCATGGTCTCCGAGGGAAGGTCTGTGCTCGTCACTGGAGCATCGCGGGGGATCGGCGCCGCCACCGCTCGAGCGTTCGCCGAGGCGGGCGACCGGGTGGCGGTCAACTACTCGTCGTCGCCGTCGTCAGCCGAGGAGGTCCTCCGCTCGCTTGCCGGACAGGGCCACGTACTCGCCCCAGCCGATCTCGCCGACCCGGTTGCCGTCCGCGAGATGGTCGACCGCGTCGCGGTGGCCATGGGCGGCGTCGACGTCCTCGTAAACAATGCCGGGATCTACACGCCGCATGAGATCCTCGAGGTTTCCTACGAGCAGTGGCAGCAGGCCTGGTCCGAGACACTGGCGGTCAACCTCTTCGGCGCCGCCAACGTGACCTGGTGCGCTGTGCGGCACATGGGCAACGGCGGTCGCATCGTAAACGTCGGATCCCGGGGTGCCTTTCGAGGCGAGCCCCGTCATCCCGCCTACGGGGCAAGCAAGGCGGCACTGACGGCGTTTGGACAGTCGCTCGCACGGGCGCTCGGACCGAGGCGCATCGCGGTGACCACCGTGGCCCCGGGATGGACCGAAACGGACATGTCCTCCATCGCCTTGGACGGCCCCGACGGCGAGCGGCGGAGGCAGGAGAGCCCACTCGGGCGGGCCGCTTACCCGCAAGAACTGGCGAGAGCCATCGTCTACCTGGCGTCACCCGAGGCCGAGTACGCCACCGGAGCCGTGCTGGACTTCAACGGCGCCTCCTATCTACGAATTTGATCAAGTACGCCCGCCCATGAAGACGGTCCGATGACCGGGGAGCGCCCGGTCCGCTGGGGCATCCTCGGCACAGCCAACATCGCCCGGCGCCAGTTCCTCCCTGCCCTGGCTGAGGTGGGCGGCGGCCGCGCCGTGCTCGTCGCCGGGCGCGACGGCCGCCGTGTGGCGGAATGGGCGGCTGCCGAGGGGGTCGAGGCCGGTGTTGCCGGCTACGAGACGGTCCTCGGCTCAGGCGAGGTCGACGTGGTCTACATCGCCCTCCCCAACTCGCTGCACGCAGAGTGGACGGTGCGGGCCCTCTCGGCAGGCAAGGCCGTCCTGTGCGAGAAGATGCTATGCCGCCACCCCGCCGAGCTCGGCCCCGTGCTCGAGGCCGCCCGACGGCCCGGCGCACGGTTGTGGGAGGCCTTCGTCTTCCCGTTCCAAAACCAACACCAGCGCCTTTTGGAGCTCGTCGCATCGGGGACGATCGGCGATCCCTGTGAGATTGTCAGCTCGTACCACTTCCGGCTCACCCAGCCCTCGAACATCCGGCTCAACGCCGAGCTCGGCGGCGGCGCGCTCGCCGATGTCGGTTGCTACCCGGTGCGTCTGGCCCAGGAGCTGATCGGCCCCCCTCCCGAGCCCGCACAGTTATGGTGCGAAGCCATTGACCACGGCCACGACGTCGAGACCGACGCCTCAGCGATCGTGGCCTGGGGAGCGGCTCGCCTCATGCTCTCGGTGGGTTTCCACCGCAGCTTGGACACTTTCACCCGCGTTATCGGCACGACCGGGGAGCTGCGCCTGACCAATCCCTACCATCCGGGGCCGGGCGACACCTTGACGGTCCTCGCCGAACGTGAGAAGCCGGTGGTCGAGCGCCCGACCACCGACGTCAGGTCCTTCAGCGCCATGTTGCGTCACATTCACCGCGTCCTCGCCGGCGACGAGGCGGCGCGCCAGCTCGCAGTCGAGGTCTCGGCACCGACGGCGACCGCAGTCGCTGCCCTGCAGAAGGCATGCCGGCCGGGCCGGCACTGAGGCGTGGTCCCCCTGCTCCCTGTTCTGATCTGCTCCTTCCTCGAGCCGCCGCTCGTCGACCTGATCGCAGCCACGCCAGGCGTCGAAGTGCTGAACGCCCCCGAGCTGCTGCCGGAGCCGCGCTACGCCTGCGACCACACCGGCGTACGTCGGGACCTTGACGAGGCGGGGCTTCGCGCCTGGGGCGAACTGCTCGCCGCGGCCCAGGTCTGCTTCGACTTCGACTGGGACCAACCGGCCAGGTTGCCCGAGCGCGCCCCGAAGCTGCGCTGGATACAGGCGACGAGCGCCGGGATCGGCGGGTTCATGGACCGCACCGGGCTGTCGGCCAGTTCCATCACGGTGACGACCGCCGCCGGCGTCCATGCTGTCCCGCTCTCGGAATGGGTCCTCACCGGTGTGCTGCATTTCGTGAAGGACATCCGTTTGCTACAAGCGCGGCAGGGCGAGCACCGCTGGCAACGGACGGCGGTGGCCGCCCTGGCCGGGCGGCGCGCCGTCGTAGTCGGGCTCGGCAACGTCGGGCGGCGCGTCGGCGAGGTGCTCGCCGCTCTCGGCGTTGACGTGTGGGGGGTGGGCAGGCCGGGGGGCAGCTACGACGCGCCCGCGCTGGCCCGGCTGGGCTCGACCACCGAGCTCGCCGGGATGCTCCCTGGATGCGACATCCTCGTGCTCTGCTGCCCGCTCACCCCCGAAACCGAGGGGATAATCGGCCGGACCGAGCTCGCCCTGCTACCCGAGCATGCGATCGTCGTCAATATCGGGCGCGGCCAGCTTGTCGACGAGGAGGCGATGACCGAGGCGCTCCGGGCTCGCCGGCTCGGCGCGGCGGTGCTCGACGTGGCGCGGGTCGAGCCCCTGCCGCAGGACTCGCCGCTATGGGACCTCGACAACGTGCTCATCTGCCCGCACTCCGCTTCGACCTTCGCCACCGAGAACGCCACGCTCGTCGAGTTGTTCCTCGAAAACCTGCGACGGTTCCGCTCCGGAGCCCCGATGCGCAACCTCTACCATGCAGACCGCGGTTACTGACGACGGGTACGCCCACACCGCCGGCAGCCGCACCGCCAAGCGGGTATAAATCTCGCTCAGAGCTGTCCCAATCCCGCCGATTTGCCCACAAGCATTGCCGCAGATGCCCGCGGAGACGGGAAACGTTCTGCCAAGGTCGATTACCCTTCAGTGCTGGTCATGATCGCGCCAGGTGAGAAACAGTCGTTCTCGACCGTCCTTCTCGACCTGCTTGTTCTCCCGCCGACCTCCCCTATAGTGGTACCGTGCATGACGGTCCCGCAGTTTATCCGAGCCCTGGCGGACTTAATCTCCCCTTGCCCGGAGGACCACTCGAGTGAGAACTAGGCCGTTGTTTACCGGAGTCGGCGTTGCTCTCGCCACTCTATATAAGGAAGATGGCAGCGTTGATACTGTCGCCACCCGAGATCATGCTTTGCGACTGGTAGATCTTGGGGTCCAAGCTGTGATCGTCGCCGGAACGACGGGCGAGGCTGCGATGCTTAGCGCTGATGAGGTACTAACACTACTGGAAGGCATTCGCAATGCTGTCACCGACGTTCCCGTGATCGCCGGGACCGGGGCGTCCTGGAGTGGCAAGGCCGCGAAACTCACAGCTGAGGCGGTGAAATCCGGGGCAGACGCTGCCCTGGTGATGCCCCCACCTGGCCTGGCCGATCCCGCGCCCTATTTCGCTCGAGTTGCCTCGGCCGCGGGATCGCTACCGATCTTGGCCTATCACTTTCCCCGGGTATCTGCTCCCGGAATTTCGGTCGAGCTTCTCGGGCAGCTTCCCGTCGTGGGCATAAAAGACT
>DATJUH010000394.1:0-6077 GCA_035502515.1 Acidimicrobiales bacterium | reverse complement strand
GGCGGGCGGCGCGGTTGGAGGCGGCGCGCTGGCGGGCGGCGCCGTCGGGGGAGGCCTGGTGGCCGGCGGCCCAGTGGGGGGCGCGGTGGCAGGCGGCCCGGTCGCCGGCGTCAGCCCGTCGGCCCTCCTCAGCGAAAGCGCCATCACTGAACGGTTGAACGCCTTCGGGTTCTCGGACGCCAGGCGTACCCGGGACGCGGTGGTGGAGCTGACCCAGGGCTTCTCGCGGACTTCTCGCCTCATGCAGGCCATGGTGCCCCTCGTCCTCGACTGGCTCTCGGAATCGCCGGACCCCGACCTCGGCCTGCTCGGGCTGCGCCGGCTGACCACCGGACCGCACCGCCGGGGGCAGCTCAACGCCCTGTTCAGGGAGTCTCCCGAAGCGGCCCGCCACCTCTGCATCCTGCTCGGCACCAGCCCGCTCTTTGCCGGCGGCTACGAGCATCATCCCGAACAGCTGGCGAAGCTGGAAGGCGGGCTGCCCGCCGTCCCGGACCGGGACGAACTGGAGCGGCGGGCTCTGGAGGCTATCGCCTGGCGGCCCCGGCCGGAATCGTGGCGCGGTCTGGCCAGCCTGCAGAGGAGCGAACTCCTCCGGGCACAGGCACGCGACGTGCTCGGCCTCGAAGACGTGGCTGCTACCGGTCGCTCGCTGGCCCGTCTGGCCGAGGCCGTGCTCGACGTGGCGCTGAAGGTGGTGGCCGGCGGGCTGGCGCTAACGGACGGGCCATCCCCAGAGGAGGCGCCGTCCAGCGAGGGGCCGGGCCGAGTGGAGGGGCCGGGCCGAGTGGAGGGGATGGCGCTCGTGGCCATGGGCCGCTTCGGCGGCTCCGAGCTGGCTTACGCCAGTGACCTCGACGTGCTGTTCGTTTTCGACGACGCCAAGATCCCGGCTGAAGAGGCGGAGACCATGGCAGAGGAGCTCCTCCGGCTGCTGCGGGGCGTGACCCCCGTACAGCGGCTGTACGAGCTCGATATGTCACTGCGTCCGGAAGGCCGCAAGGGGCCGCTGGCCCGGAGCCTGAAGGCCTACGAGGGCTATTACGACCGCTGGGCGCAAGTGTGGGAAAGGCAGGCCCTCACCCGGGGCCGCTTCGTCGCCGGCGACCCCGCCGTCGGCCGGCAGTTCGGGGAACTGGCGCGGCAGTTCCTCTGGGGTTCGCCGCTCTCGGAGGACGACATCGTCGAGATCAGGAGGCTCAAAGCGCGCGTCGAGCGCGAGCGTGTGCCGCCCGGCGAGGACCCGGAGTTCCACTTGAAGCTGGGGCCGGGCTCGCTGTCTGATGTCGAATGGACCGTGCAGCTGTTGCAGCTCCAGAACGGGATCAGAGCGGAAGGCACCCTCGACGCGCTGGAGGCGCTGACTTCCGCCGGCGTCCTGGACACCGGCGACGCCCGGGTGCTGGCCGAGTCGTACCGTTTCTGTGAGGCGACCCGTAATCGCCTCTACCTGGTGCGGGGCCGGCCCGGGGATGCCTTGCCGGCGCCCGGTCATTACCTGACCAGCCTGGCCAGGAGCCTGGGCACTACCGCGCCCGCGCTGCGGGACCAATACCGGCGGCTTACCAGGCGGGCTCGGCGCGTTACGGAGCGGCTTTTTTATGGGAGCGCGTGATGGGCTGGCGCGCACAGGGCGATGATCGGACGGTTTACGACTGTCCGCGATGAACAGCACACTATGGGTAGTTGACTGGGCTCGGTATGGCCCTGGCTGCCCTCGTTCTTGGTGCAATCGCAGCTTCTCGTCGCGTTTCAGTGCGTCTTGTGCACCAAAGCGCGACGAGAAGCAAGAACTACGCCAAGAAGAGCCCTCTGCGACCCCTGACGCTCCATTGCCGGCCAGTTTCGGGCCCCCGAAGCGCTGCCAAAGTAACGGACGGGCGCCAGCCAGACTGCCGGCCGAACAAGACCGACAGCTCCCCCGCTCCGCCTCTGGCGGGTAGGCCGCCCTGGCCGCCCTGGCCGCCCTGGCCGGTCTAGCCGGTCTAGCTGGCTCTGGCCACCCTAATCGGCGGAGCCAGATTTGGGCTCCGGCTCTCCTCCCACCTGCCCGAACACCAGGGAGGCGTTGTGGCCTCCAAAACCGAGGCTGTTGGTCATGGCATAGCGGATGTCGGCCGGCCGGGCCTTCTTGGCCACGTAATCGAGGTCACAGGCGGGGTCAGGGTTGTCCAGGTTGATGGTGGGCGGCACTACCGAGTTCTGCAGGGCCAGGATGCAGAAGACGGACTCGAGCGCCCCGGCCGCACCAAGTGTGTGCCCCGTCATCGACTTGGTCGAGGACACCAGGGGCACGCTCTCCCCGAACACCCGCTTCAGGGCGTGGGTCTCGACCCGGTCGTTCGGCGGCGTCGACGTGCCATGGGCGTTGACGTAGTCGATATCGGCGGGCGACAGCCCGGCGTCCGCGATGGCCGCCTGCATGGCCCGCACGGCCCCGTCACCCTGGGGGTGAGGCTGGGTGATGTGGTAGGCGTCAGATGTGGCGCCGTAGCCAGTGAGCTCGGCCAGTACGGGAGCCCCTCGGCGCAGGGCGAACTCCCTTTCCTCGAGGACAAGGCTGGCGGCGCCCTCGCCGAGGACAAAACCGTCCCGGTCGACATCGAAAGGCCGGGAGGCCCGCTCGGGCTCGTGGTTGCGGGTGGATAGAGCCTTCATGGCGGCGAAGCCGGCAATCCCTACCGGGGTCACGGCCGCTTCGCTCCCGCCCGTGACCACGGCGTCGGCCCGGCCGAGGCGGATAGCGTCGAACGCGGTACCGATGGCATGGGCCGAAGCCGAACAGGCCGTGACGGTGCAGCAGTTGTAGCCGAAGAGCTGCCATTCCATGGCTATCTCGCCGGCCGCCATGTTGGGGATCATCATGGGCACCACGTAAGGGTTGACCCACTCGGCGCCACGGTCGATCAATGTGCGGATGCCGTCCTCGAGCGTGCGGATGCCGCCGATGCCGGAGGCATAGACGACGCCGATCCGTTCGGCGGCCGAGGCCACGTCGAGCTTGGACGTTTCGATGGCTTCCTTGGTCGCCACCAGCGCCAGTTGTACAACCCGGTCGAGGTGCCTGGCCCGGCGGCGGCCGAACACGCCTACCGGGTCGAAACCGTCGACCTCAGCGGCTATGCGGACGGGCGAGTCCTTGGCATCGAAGGCAGTGATCGTCCTGACGCCGCTGCGACCGGCGAGGAGCGACTGCCAGGTCTGCTCGACGTCCAAGCCGAGAGGGCTGACCGCCCCCACACCCGTCACGACCACTCGGCGCTTTTCCATAGTCAAGCGATCCTACGGGGCCCAAAAGTGAGGTGGGTGGTTGTCCACCTTGGGCTGCCGGCACAGCACCCGGCGCGCTGGTGCCGCCCCGCGCCCCGTTCGCCCTGCACCGCGCTGCCATCTGGCCGGTCATCTGACCGGTCATCTGGCCGGTCATCTGGCCCGTCATCTGGCTGATCACCCGGCCTGGCGACGGGGCGCCAAGTTACGCGGTGCCGGGGTGTAGATTTTGCGTTGTATGCCGGCAGACCCGGAG
Source organism: Acidimicrobiales bacterium (assembly GCA_035502515.1). Lineage (GTDB taxonomy): Bacteria > Actinomycetota > Acidimicrobiia > Acidimicrobiales > Palsa-688 > Fen-671. The sequence continues at coordinate 2,551 of DATJUH010000394.1, read as the reverse complement.
GTCCCAGAGGCCGACGCCATCGAACAGTCCCAACCAGCGTCCCCTGAGGGGAACGAGGCGGAAGCAACGCCGGCGCCGGCTCAGGGGCGGCCGCGACCGACAGCGTTCGAGGTGCCCGAAGCAGACGCCCTCGACCAGGCCCGCGAGGTCCCGCTGGACGACGACGACCGCCGGTAGTAGCAGGACCAGGCGCCAGAAGGCCGGTCCCGGCACCTGCCGGCCGTGCGGCGCCCCCCGAGCCCGGGCCCGGGCCACCCCGGCCCGTATGCTTCATGCCCGTTTGAGCGGCGTTAGGTGAAGGCTGAAGCGTTTCTCACCCACCGAGGGGAACCTTATGGTCGCTTCCGCGTCCGGTCCTTCACCGCTCGTCTCGATCACCACACCCTCGCCGTAGCGGGCGTGCACAACGGCGTCGCCGGCCCGCAGCCCGAGCGCCTCCGCCCCGGTACCGTGCACCGGCATGTCAGGGCGGCCGCGGCGTAGCGCCGCATCGACCAAGTCCCGCCGCGCTTGCTCCCTGCTCCGGCGGTGAGTGCGCAGCTGCCCCCCGCTCGTGCGGACCAGATCATCCGGTATTTCGCCAATGAACCGGCTGGGCGGGTTGTACTGGGTCTCACCCCACAGGCTCCGGCACCAGGCGTACGAAAGGTAGAGGCGTTCTTTGGCCCGGGTCACGCCGACGTAGCAGAGGCGCCGTTCCTCCTCTAGCTCTTCGGGTTCGCCTAGAGAACGCAGGTGCGGGAACACTCCTTCCTCCATGCCCGTCAGGAAGACGACCGGGTACTCGAGGCCTTTGGCCGTATGCAGGGTCATCAACGTGACGTTCGAGTCGTCCTGGTCGACTTCGTCCGTGTCCGACACCAGGCTGACCTCCGTGAGGAAGTCGGCCAAGGTGCCGACCTCGGCCGCCGCTCCCAGCAGCTCTTCGACGTTCTCCACCCGGCCTTCGACTTCGAGCGGGCTGCCCCCCTGGGCACGGAGCTCTTCGATGTAATTGGTCCGGTCGAGCACCGCCTCCAGCAGCTCCGCCGGCCCCGCCGGCGGGCGGCCTCGAGCCCTGTTTAGGGCGGAACGGTTCCCGTTTTCTCCGGCGGCCGGCCCATTACCAGCGAGGGTGCCGAAAGCCGGGCCCCCATTGGTGCCGTCGTCTTCGTCGCTGTCTTCGTCGCCCGCCAACATCGTTCGCAAGTCGCTCATTAGGCCAAGGAACGAGGAGATCCCGGCCAGGGCCTTACCGGTGATGCCCGCCTCCTGCGCGTGGGCGAGGGCATCGGCGAACGGCACGCCTTTGGCTGTAGCCCAGGCGTCGAGCTTTCCCACGCTGGTGTCGCCCACTCCGCGCCGGGGAACGTTGATAACCCTCTTCAAGGAGACCTCGTCCTCGGGGTTGGCAATGGCGTGCAAATAAGCGAGCACGTCTTTCACTTCTCGGCGCTCGTAGAAGCGAGCGCCTCCAACTACTTTGTAGGGCACCCCCTGGCGGACCAATTCCTCTTCGACGGCCCGGCTCTGGGCGTTGGTCCGGTAGAAAACGGCAATATCCCCCCACCGGTAACCTTCTTCCCGGCGCAGTCGCATTACTTCTGAGGCCAGCCAGGCGCCCTCGTCGTGCTCGTCCTCGGCTATATAGCGGACCAGCTGTTCGCCGCTGCCCCGAGACGTCCACAAGTCCTTGGGCTTGCGAGCCACGTTGTTCGAGATAACGGCATTGGCGGCATCAAGGATCCTCTGGGTGGAGCGGTAGTTCTGGTCGAGCACGACGACGGTGGCGTCGGGGAAGGCCCGCTCGAACTGCAATATGTTGCGTACGTCCGCCCCTCGCCAACCGTAGATGGACTGGTCTGAATCGCCCACCACTGTCACTTGCTGATGCCCGCCGGCCAGCTGCAGGATTAGCTCGTTTTGGGCCCGGTTGGTGTCCTGGTACTCGTCCACTAAAACATGCAGAAATCGCTGCCGGTACGCCTCGAGGGCCTCGGGGTGCTCCTTGAATAGCTGGACGGTTAGCATAAGCAGGTCGTCGAAATCCATGGCGTTGGCTGCTACTAACCGCCGCTGGTACTCCTGGTAAACATCACCGATCTTGCGCTCGAAAAGGGAGCTACGGCGGGCACGTTCGGCGTAAGCCGTGGCGTTGACGAGCTCGTTCTTGGCCCCGGAAATTACCGCGTGCACGGCCCTCGCGGGGAATTTCTTGATGTCGAGGCCGAGGTCCCTTACTACATAGCCGGTGAGCCGGACGGCGTCGGCCTGGTCGTAAATGGAAAACGACGACTGGTAACCGAGCAGCGGCGCTTCCCGCCGCAATATACGCACGCAGGCGGAGTGAAAAGTCGACACCCACATACGTTGTGCCACCCGGCCAATGAGCTGCGCCACCCGGCTGCGCATTTCGTCTGCCGCCTTATTGGTGAACGTGATGGCCAGGATGGAAAAGGGGGAAAGACCTTTTTCGCGCACCAGCCACGCAATTCGGTGCGTAAGGACGCGGGTTTTGCCGGAGCCGGCGCCGGCCACGACTAGCAGCGGGCCTTCCGGGTGGGTGACGGCG
>DATJUH010000393.1:0-20902 GCA_035502515.1 Acidimicrobiales bacterium | reverse complement strand
TCGCGCATGTGCGCCGGGATGGGCAGGACATACGAGCCGTTCACGACCGACCCAGCCATGACGGCCGCGTTGTCGTCCACTCTGGTCCCGGCCAGGGTGGCGTTCCCCGAGGTGTTGTCGGTCCCGACGCCGTAGATAGCGGTGCAGAAAAGCTGCCAAGAGATGCTCTCAACAGGCCGTGCAGGGGTCGTGTAGTCCAGGCTCGGTGCGGCGGTGTTCAACTTGACGACGGCCTTGAACGTGCCGGTGTAGTAGCCCGGTGCGGTAATCGTAGGGACGCTGACGCCGTCGTAGAAGTCGCCGGTCACCGTGCCGGTCCCGAGTTCGTGCCAGGTCGTCGGGGCTGCCGGCGTTGCAGCGGCGATGGCCTTGTTGAGCGCAGCTTGCTCCGCTACCACCTCGGCTTCGGCCTTGGTGTAGCTGGCTGTCCAGTTGGCGTTGTTGGGCGTGTACGAACCGAGGACCACGTCAAGGGCGTTCTGGGCGCTCTCGAGGGCGACGATAGCGCTGGCCACGGTGGGCGTGGTCGCTGTGGTCGTCGCGGCGTAGGCCTGGGCGCTGAGGGATAGGGCCGTCACCAGGGTGGCGGCGGCACATACGAGTTTCCGTGCGTTCATGTTGCTTCTTCCTTTTATCCCTTTGAATGAGGCTCCCGACCGATCCCCAGCAGATCGTTTGCCGATAAGCTCCGAAGTGCTCCAGAAGGCAATAAGGAGGTCACCCAGCGCAGGTACGCCTATTCAGAGGGCGGTAATGGTGGGGGACCATGGAAGGCTCGGCGCTTTCTTTATTGAGCGCTCCTTCTGGGGCTGTGCCGGGATCGGGTTGATCTCGACAGGTACATCGTGGCCTGCAACCGTGGGCCAGAACATCCGCCATCTGCCCGATCTGTGTTAGCCGGTACTGCAGGGCCTGGCGAGAAGGCCCCATGACGTCGAGTTCGTCGGCGAGGGCCTACGGGCCTAGAGGGGTCCTAGCGGTGCTCAAAAAACTGGGGACTCCCGCACCATGGCCTTGCTCGCCTCCGCAGCCGCTTTCGCCCATATAATCGGTGGCCTCACCAACAAAGGCCTGTGGGCCTGCATGGCCGCCCTTTTCCAGCCCGGCTACCGCCCCGCCCAGGCCACGTACGACTTGCGGCGCCTGCGCCTAAAGGGCTTCATCTGTCGCCCACCCGGCACCAACACCTACCGTGTCACTCCCGAAGGCCTACGCATTGCTACCTTCTTCACCCACCTCGGCACCCGTGTCGTCGTCCCCACCCTCACTGACCTCGCACAACTGGCGCGTCCACGGCCCCCCCGCCTCGCCGCCGCGTGGCGCGACTACGAACGAGAACTGATCTCCTTTGTCAAATGCGGTCAACTCGCTGCTCGACCCAAAATTTGCTTGAAAAATGCAGAAGAGGCTTCTCAAGCGCGGCTAGAGAACGGGGCCTTTGTCAGAGAGGCCCAATGTAGTCAAGGCCAAGAGCGAACCGTCATGTAACGTATTGAGCCACCGTTAGTGTTTAGACCGGGTTATTCGCAACCTCGTTCATCCCTCCCGTACCATTACCGCGAACATTTAACACACAGAGTTCAGCATCACTTCCGAGGTCGTTATGGGGTGGCATTATTGAATTACGTGCCGAGACTCGCGCCGACAGAATTAGAGCTTTTGTAAGGACGAGATTATGCGGCTCGAGAGTACTCTTCTGGGAAAGCGTCGTCGTGGAGGGCAAGTGCGGCAGTCATGACCTTGTGGCCGTAGGGGGTGACCCGGCAGAGGCGTAGACGTGGGACTTTGGCGACCAGGCCGTGGCCCCGCAGCTTGGCGATGAGGCGAGAGATGCGGGCACAGCGGCGCTGGGCATCGTCGGGGTTGGCCGGGGGGTGGCGGTAGATGCGGGCGGCAAGGTCGGCGTTGCGGAACCCGACGATCGTGTGCTCACCTGCGAGGACGGCCTCGAACAGGGGCAAGGTCGTCGTGGCCAAGGGGTCGAAACGGGCGTAGTGGTGCCCTTGTTTGGTCCTGCTCCGGCACAGGGCGTCGAGGGCGACCGGCGCCAGCCGAACTATCCGCCACGTCATTGCCCCTTTGGGGTTCAGTACGGCAACATCGTGTGAGAAGTTGTCGTGCTCTATCGGAGGTTGTAAAGTCTCCTACATTCCGAGAGAGACGGTAAAATCTGACAGGGCCACCTCGCCCGCCGGTCGGCTCGCAGTGCAGGTCCGTGCGCTCTTGCCCGCACTGCGGCCGGCCGAAAGGCGGGTAGCTGACGCAGTCTTGCTCGATCCGGCCATGGTGGCAGCATCCACGATTAGCCAGCTGGCCAAGTTTTGCCATACGTCAGAGACGACGGTCACCCGGTTCTGCAAGGCCATCGGGCTGGCCGGTTACCCCCAGCTCAGGATCACCCTCGCAAGCGCGGCCGGGGATCAACCCCCGAAACGCCTGGCGGGTGGCGACATCCTGCCCGGAGACGACTTGGGCCAAGTGGTGTCGAAGGTCGCCTTCGCCAACGCGCAGGCTGTCCAAGACACTGCCGAACAACTTGACCTCGGTGTGCTCGAGCAGACGATTACGGCGGTGGCGGAAGCACGGCGGGTGGACATCTACGGGATCGGGGCAGGCGCACTCGTGGCTGTCGACCTTCAGCAGAAACTCCACCGGATAGGCCTGACCTCGTTTGCGTGGGACAGTTTGGACCTTTCCCTTACCAGCGCGTCGTTGCTCACGCGAGGGGACGTCGCCATCGGCATCTCCCATAGCGGCGAGACCAACGGCACCATTGAGCCTCTTGCCGTCGCCCAGGAGAACGGCGCGACGACCGTCGCCATTACGAACTTCCCTCGGTCCTCCATTACGCGCCATGCCGAGCTTGTCCTGACCACGGCGACCAGGGAGATAATGTTCCGCTCGGCGGCTATGGCGAGCCGAAGCGCACAGCTGACAGTGGTGGACTCCATTTTCGTCGGCGTTGCGCAGCGGACCTATGACGCGGCCTGTACTGCATTAGAAACCACCTACCTGGTCGTGCACTCCCGGCTCGGCCGCCCCAAGAGGCGCGGAAACTAATGACTGAGAGCACAGCCGACCATCGCCATCGGTCGGTGACTCCGGCCGACAGCGCCGGCTCTGCGCAGCGCTACGACATCCTGACGGAAGCCCCGTACCCGCAGACCGCAGATATTGACCTGTTGTGCCTTTTAAAGGTTCTCGAACTGCTGAATGCGAAAGACCAGGAAGTCCCTCTGGCCGTGGCCAGGGTCCTCCCAGATACGGCACACGCGGTCGAGCTCGTGGTCTCCAGTCTTCGCCGCGGCGGTCGTGCGCACTACTTCGGCGCTGGGACTTCGGGACGAGCGACTGCCGATGTCGCCTAGTTACCTCCGACCTTTGGCGTCTCACCAGACCTTTTCGTGGTACCGCCGGCAGGTCAATACATGAGATCCACAAGAGCGCCAACGAGCCCGGTCCTGTGTGCCGGATGCCGTGGTCCACCGATACAAGCCGGGCAGCTGTCCGCCGCACGCTGCGGTCGTGAACAGAAGGGACTAGATGGCGCGGAGCATCGAACCCTACACCCGCAAAACAGCATTTTGACCTTTCAGGCCACACCGTCCCCGCAGTGACTTCGACTTTTCCGGCGGTCGGGGCTTACAAGCCGAGGCTCTTTGTGCTACCCATACAGGGGAAATACCCCCCGGGAGGATCGGGTTGTACGGTTCAGCCACGTCCGCTTGGCAAAGTGGTCCGTACCTTAACGAGCAACCCCTAAGGAGCATTACTTTATAAAGATTTCTATCCTAAGAGAGAGGTCCTTCATGAAGAGAACTGGACTGAGAACAGTGGCAGCGACGACCGGTATCGCAGCGCTGCTTGTCACAACAAGCTCGACGGCTATAGGGGCCCCGAAGACGAGCCTCGAACGAGCTCAGGCCCCTGCTTCACCAAGCCTTACGATCATAAACGGGTTTGGGTCGCTGTGGGGTTGCGTGTTCAACCCGTACAACCCGAGTTGGCAGTTCGGTACGGGGGGGTTGATCTACGAACCCCTCGTCTACATGGACACGCTCGAGAACGGCAAGGCGACGCCGTGGTTGGCCACCTCGTGGGCGTGGAGCGACGGCAACAAGGTCCTCACGTTCACGATCCGCAAGGGCGTGAAGTGGAGCGATGGCACGCCGATGACAGCTGCGGACGTGGTTTTCACCTTCGATCTACTCAAGAAGTACCCAGGCCTTGACCTGAGCTCGATCTGGAGCGTGCTGGGGAGCGTCACCCAGCAGGGCGACAACGTTGTCCTCAAATTCAAGACGGCCGCAGTACCTTACTTCTACTACGTTGCCGATCAGACCTACATCCTCCCAGAGCATATTTGGGCCTCGGTGAAAAACCCGGTGACCTACGCAGACGCGGACCCAGTTGGTACAGGCCCTTACACAGTGAGCAAGTGCGCCTCCGAAAATGTCGTCTACACCGCCAACCCGACCTACTGGCAGCCGGGGTTGCCGAAGGTGAAGACAGTCCAGTGGCCGGCGATCCTGAGCGCCTCAACAGAAAACGGTATGCTCGCCAGCGGGGACGGCCAGTGGGGAGCGCAGTTCATCCCGAACGTCAAGTCGTTCTACCTCTCGAAGAGCCCCGACAACCACTACTGGTACCCTCCGACCTCCAACGTCGACGTTTTCATCAACCTCACGGTGGCCCCGCTCAACCAATTGGCGGTCCGCCAGGCCCTGGCCTACGCGATCGACCGCCAGCGCGTGTCGTCGATCGGTGAGTACGGCTATGAGCCGGCGTCCAACCAGGCTGGCGTCGTAACCCCGACGTTTTCTGCGTGGCTCGACAAGGGCCTGTTGTCGAAGTACAACTACTCTTACGACCCGGCCAAGGCGATCTCGGTCTTGGAGAAGGCCGGCTACAAGCGCGGGTCGAACGGCATCTTCGAAAAGAACGGGAAGCAGCTCTCGTTCAGCATTATCAACATTGGGGCCTACCCGGACTGGGTCGCCGATGTCCAGGTAATCCAGCAGGAGTTGGCTGCCGTTGGGATTAAGGTGGCAACGGACAACCTGACCGGGACTGCTTACGACGCCGACCTTTACCCTGGCAAGTACCAGCTTGCCATCGGTGAGGAGACGGGGGGGCCGACACCCTATTACGAGCTGCGCTCGTTGCTCGACAGTGCCAACACTGCCGCCATCGGGACTGATGCGACCACGAACTGGGAGCGCTACTCGGACCCAGCGACTGACAAGCTCTTCAACGAGTACTCTGCCACGACGAACACCGCGCTGCAGCACACGATTGTCGACCAGCTGGAACAGGTGATGCTGTCGGACGTGCCCGTGGTCCCAACAACCGAGGGCGTGATCTGGTACCAGTACGAAACGCGCACTTTCTCGGGGTGGCCGACGCCGCAAAACCCTTACGCTGAGCCGGGCCCGGGGGTCGTCCCTGACGACGAGGTGGTGCTGCTGCACCTGGTGCCGAAGGGGTAGCTACCCGGAGGACGGAACTTTGATTTGTTGAGCGGGTCGAGGTTCTTGGTGTAAGTGTTAGCTGCTGGCCAAGCAGCGAAACCGACGGGCCGTTACGGCGCAAGAGTAAGCCAGGGGGCTAGTTCCTGCGCTGGATCGGGTTCTTGGTGGTTGTGCCGCGTCAGCGAACGTTAGCCTCTAAATCCACCACCTGGCACGTCCGGTCACGCATCCTGATCTGGCAGGTTTGTTCCGTCAGATAGGAGGTGGTCGTGTCCCGGGAGGGCTTGCGAGCCAGAGAGGTGACCAACGAGGACGGAAACCGGCTGTTACGCATTGTCCGCCGCTCCTCGGGTCGGTGGTGACCTGGAGGAGGGCGCAGATGATGCTGCTGTCGGTCCAGGGCATGGACGTGGCCGGCATCGCCAAGGTCACCTTCACCAGCCCCGACCGGGTGCGGGAGGTCATAAACAACTTCAACGAGGACGACTTTGACTCCTTGTTCCCGAAGCACTCGGGCGGCCGTCCTCCCACTTTTACCCTGCCCCAGCGCCAGCAGGTAAAAAAGATCGCCTTGTCGCGGCCCGTCGACCACGGGCTACCGTTCTCGACCTGGAGCCTGGCCAAGCTGGCCGACTTTCTGGTCGCCGAGGGGGTGGTCGACGACATCAGCCACGAGGGCCTTCGGACACGCTGCGGACTTGCCGGTGGGGCCAGGGCGCGATCACCGGCCTGCCGAGAAGGTCGCGAGCCTCTAGTGGTGTCGCTTAAAAGTGCGATCGTGAGCAGAACGGATCGTCCCTCAGGGGGCCTTTGCACTTTCTCCTTCTAGCCCCGTATACCCGGACTCGCCCACCGATTTCTGTTGCGGCCAAGGCCCCAGCGACCGGCTGCGCAGAACAACGATTGAGCAGACGCGCTTGCCCACAGTTGGGAACGCTCCGCCGCGGTGTAACGACATACCTGAAGTAGCCGCTATCCCCAGAGCAGCGGATATAACCCAAGACCTCCGGATTATCCGTCCGCACTCCTGAGCGAGGCATTCTCCCTGGTCAGCCACGTTGACTAGCCCTTGGGACGACCTGGTCGGACAATTGGTCTGGCCTACCGGTTGGGCAACTATTTGGGCAACAACTCCCGTCAACGGCGGCCCAAACTGGCCTCCTCGACCCCAAATAGAACTACAAGAGGGCAGCTCAGACCATGTGTGGCCGACGAAAACGACGGCAGGGCAAGCTGATCTCACTCGCCTTCAGGGACCGCCGGACTAATGGTGAGGCCGGAAGAATCCAAAAAGTAGCGAAGAACATGTACTGACAACCGATCCCTAGGCTCCTTCGCAGCGCCGTGGCTCGACCAGTTCAGGAGCGTTGCCCCGGTCCTCGGCCAGCATGGCGGGGCCGACCGCCCCCTGCTGGGCCCAGTCGGCCACCAACAACAGTTTCGGCGCCGCCTCACAGGCCTCGGCCGCCAAGCGCTCCAGGTCGGGGGTCGAGGCCAGGCCGGCTTCGGCCAAAAGTTTTGTCAGACCGTCGGCCTAAACATTCGACCGTCGCCAACAGGGGCGGACTTCGCCGGTCCGCCCCTCTAGACGTCCACCGAACGTACGTCGTACAGGGGCGGAGGGGTCATCCTGCTTCGCGTCACTTGCACCTCGCCATCAACAACGGCCAGCGCCACGGCGGGGGTATCGCCGACCCGTAATGCGTCGACGGCGGTCGCAGTCGCGCCGCCCACCGGAGCATGCAGGACTACTACGTCGGCCGGCCGCCCCGGCAACAGTCTGCCCGTCTCCAGGCCATAGCGGGCTGCAGTCGAACCCGTAGCACAGCAGATCGCCACTTCCGGGTCAAGGCCACCGAGCGCGACACAAGTGGAGATTGTCCGCAACATGCCGAGCGGGATTACTCCAGTCCCTGAAGGCGTGTCGGTTGCGACCTGTAGCCGTGTTTCTTCCTGCCGCTCTCGCAATAAGGTCACTATGGCGACGAGAGCGCTCAGGTTGCCGGCTTGAACGACCTCGACAGCCGCGGCCGTGCCCTCGATGATCTTTCGAATCTCGTCAATTGGGCGGGCCGTGGGACCACCGTTCAGGTGGCTCGCCACGTCCGGCTGGACGGCGAGAGTCATTTCCGCGTCCACGACATTCGACCCCGGGACCGAGGCGCCGCCGACGTGCATCGGTATTGTCCAACCCCGCGCTCGTGCCCACCCCACCATTGGAAGTAGCTCGTCGGGTTCAATGACACCCCCCAGGCCCACCTCCCCGAGGAGGCGCACGCCAGCGGCGTTCATCTCGTCGAAGTCTTGCTCTTCGAGGCCATGCTCGAGCAGTAGAGCACCTCCATGCAATTTGGCTCCACCTGGTCGCAGAGTCGCCGAACTAAGGCAAGCCGCTATGGTCATCGCCTTGGCGCCAACAGCCGATTTTGGCCGCCCAGGCCAATGAGTTTCGCCCGCCGAAATTAGCGTCGTGACGCCGCCATGCAGATAGTTCGCAATCCATCCGGTCGTGTTTTGCCGGGGCGTATAGTCGCCGAGCACCGGGTGGGTATGCGGGTCGACCAATCCCGGCGTGATGACACCGCCACATACGTCCAACCTGCGGATCGACCCACCGGGATCTATATCGTCCCTCCACCCAACTGCGCGAACCTTGTTTGCGTCGAGGAGCACTCCGTCACCCTTGACGACAGGGTCTTCGACCACTCCTGTGATGATCCGGTCCGCCCCGAAGAGCAGCAGCGGGTCGCTCACGTCCACGCCTCTATAACGTTCTCCACTGTGACTACATGGCCGAAATGCGTCTCGATGTCATAAAGCGTTGAGTCGCGTTCGCGAGTGCTCGTGGCCTGGCATGCGTCTTCTGCGACCCAGACGTCGTAACCCAGGAAAAAGGCGTCGTGGACGGTCGACCTGACGCATATATTGAGGGCTACCCCGCAGATGATGACGCGAAGCACGTCATGCTCTCGGAGGTAGCAATCAAGGTCAGTTTGGAAGAAGGCCGAATAACGGCGCTTCCTGAAAATCTGCTCACCCGGGGCTGTGCTCAGGGCCGGATGGAACTGCGCGCCCCAGCTTTCCCCGACGGCGTGGACAATCCGTTTGCGGAACAAGCCGTCAGCGGCCTCCCGGTGGCCTGGACGTACCCAGGCAACAAGAGCCCCGGCGGCCTGGGCCCCTTTGACAAGCGAAGCGGTAGCCGCGATGACGGCTTCGGTGTCCGGGAGAGGCATAGCGCCGGCCGGATCCAGATAATCGTTTACCATGTCGACCACGAGCACCGCCGTCTGGGTGACCGGGACCGCCAGGGGCACCGAGTCCGCCGTAGCTTGCTGAGCCGAGAACAGGTCGGGGTGGGCGACGTCGGGCGACTTCCCCTCGGGCGAGCCTGGCTCGCTAGTGGAGACCATCAGTGCCCTCGGCGTCCTCCGCCCGAAGCCCTCCGACGCGGGCGTGAGGACGGGGCCCACCGGTGACAGCCAGGGCGATGAGCAGTTCGTCGGCGCGCGGCGCATCTCCAACACGGAACTCGACGGCGTCGAAATGCGAGCGCACCAGCATCGCCTTTTTGTGGTGGACAGGTATATCAATCGCGGCGCCCACACCCCCCAGCTTCTTCACGCTGGGCAGGATCGACACGCCCTCCGATAACTGCCTGGTGGGTGCCCCGAACTTGGGGTGCAGCACAGCCGCGACGTGCTCGAGCTCCCCGTGTTCTCCAACGATGCCGCCTTTCCCGTACGCTTCGATGGGGGCATCAAGGAGCTCCTGCGCCCTGGTTGTAAGCTCGCTCGCCAGGACCTCGCCGGCGTCGATGAGACTTTCGAGCGAGTCAGACCATTTATTGGCGTAAGGATTGGAAATGACGGCCGCCACGACGACTCGGCGTAGTGGCGGCTCGACCGGTCGCTCGCCGTCGCGGAGAATGTCCTCCACTTGTGACACCCATTTTCGCACCACGACACCCGGTGGCAGGTCGCCCCGGGGCACGACGCGTGGTTGGGTCCTGACCTCAACTGACATATGTTCCTCCTCTGTAGTTATGCCAACGGTTCCCGAGAAATCGTTGGCTCCCTTCGCCCTGGCCGCAGCCGACGACCAACCCACGTAGAAGTCGGACCGCTCTGACCATTCCGTCCATAGTCCCCAAACCTCGTTAGCCCGACACGTCGTCGGAGCGCGGGTAGTGATCGGCAGCGGGCGCGTTGGACCAGCTTTGCAGGGTCTGGCCTCCGTCTATGAGCCAACCCGCACCGGTGACGTGGGCACTTTCGGCCGACGCCAGGAAACATACAACGCTTGCCACATCCTCTGGCTGCCCTACTCTGCGCAACGGTATCCGCGAACGGAAACGGTCCAATGCCGGCGAGGCTTCGGGACTTCGGCCGAGCCCTGGCACGCCGAGGCTGGTCTCGATTACTCCCGGGCAGACCGCGTTGACACGGATACCGTGCCGGGCCATCTCGAGCGCTGCCACTCGAGTGAGCCCAAGGATACCTGCCTTGCTGGCCGCGTAAGCGGCCCCGCCCTCGAGCACGTCCCAGGCGGACATAGACGAAGCCATGTTTACTATGGACCCTCCGGTGCGGTGGGCAATCATGGCCTTGGCTGCCTCTCGCAGGACCAAGAACACGCCCCGCAAGTTGACCCGGACGACCTCGTCCCAGTCATCCGTGGCCAACTCGGCTACCAGGGTGCTCGGCCCCGATATGCCGGCATTATTGAACACCACTCCGAGGCTGCCGAACCGTTCGACCGCCGCGACGACGGCTCCCGCTGCGCCCTCGGGCTCGGCGATGTCACCAACAACCGCGCAGGCGTTACCACCGGCGCCGTTTATCTGCTCGACAACCCGGTCCGCGGCGTCGCCGTCTTTGTCAGAGACCACGACGCGTGCCCCTTCACGGGCGCATTCGCGGGCGGTGGCACTCCCTATTGCTCCACCGCCGCCGGTCACAAGGACAACTGTTCCATCGAAGCGGTGCTCGTTCACAGGCCGTAGTCTCTCCACGAGTGCTTGGCTACGAAGCCCAGACATTCCTGAGCCAAACTGCAATTGATCAGGCTCGAGTGCCCGTTCAATGCTCGCCGGATCTCGACGCCCGCAAATGCTGTCGGTACCAGGTCTTTCGTTTCTTGTTCCATAAATGTGTCTACCGCCGAAACAAGGACCCGCATATGGCCCTCATTCTCGTGGGCAAGTGCATGGGCGAAGGCCTGTCCGGCATCCCGCGCATCGACATAGGCCCAGAGGTTTCGGCTGGCAACGGTGGGGTCCTTCCGGGCCAGACGTATGTCGGTCTCGAAGCTCTCGCCCGTTTGCACCCATGGCATCCGGATGCTCGTTGCCGTCAGACGGCCACGGCGGACCGCGGCGTCAACAATTTCCTCTCCCACGTATTTCGACAGTGCGTACGAGTCTTGCGGCGCGCACGGGTGGGCTTCATCCAGGGGCAGGTAATGGATCTTCACTGGCAGTTCATTAAATGGCAAGCCAACGACGCTGAACGACGAAGCATAGATGATGCGCCGCACTCCGAGCGCCATGCATGCCTCGACGACGTTGAAGGTCGCCAACGTATTATTCGTAAAGACATCCGCAGGTACATGCCCGGTAGGACGGGGGAAAGCGGCGGCGTGGACCACCGCGTCCGCACCTGAAAGCGCTTCGATTACCGAGCCAAGGTCCTGAAGGTCGGCGATGATCTGGTCGCCTGAAACGCCTGGACCGGCCTGTCGATCGACGCCCGTCACGTCATGGCCGTCGTTGCGAAGAGCCGCGACCACGTGGCGCCCGACGAGGCCGAGGGAACCCGTGACGACCACCCTCATGGCGACACCGAAGGGAGGGACCGGATGATGTCGCGGGCCAGGGCAATATCCTCCACTCCGCCGGCAAAACTCGAGTAGGGGACCGCACCATCACGGATACACGCGGCAAAGTGGGCCCATTCCCGCCGGAACGGTGAGTCGTGCGAAACTGGGCTCACGACCTCTGAAGGACCGGCGCCGAGCGGCTCCCTGACTCGCACCACCGTTGGAGCGAACCGAACGTACGGGTGGCCGAACTCGATCCGGACTTCCGAATTGGCCGCGTAAGCTGTCACCCACTCGTCCCACCATTCGTACCGCGTTCCCACCCCGGCGTGGAAAACGACCGGCACTCCGCTCGGGTACTCGAGGACGGCCAACAGCTGCGAAGAACCGACCGCACGCGAGAATTCAACCTGTGGCCTTCCACCGAGCAAACCGCGTGTGACGGCCAGGTCATGGCTGGCGAGCATTAACAGCATCGTGTACATAGCAGCCCACTGCGCGTGCTTTGGCCCAACGCTGGTCTGGATCCTGGCCGCCACCTCCTCCCGGATTGTCGCGACCACGCCTGGAGGGACGTCATTAGCTCGCAGCAACGTATACAGCTGCTGATAACGGTCGAACCGACCGGCCAGGTCGTGGACGTGCAAGGACGTCAGACTGTCGAGATTGGCAATGCGCTCCCGGCCGTACTCGTAGCCGGGGTCGAAGAGCTTCATGTAACCGACCAGCGCGACCACCTCTTTTTCACCTACGAGACCAGGGAGATCTTCCACCTCCTCGACGGTAAAGCCGAGCGGTTTCTCGCATAGCACGTGCTTGCCGGCCTCAATGGCACGGCGGACGATCTCGGCGTGGTCGTAGGTGCAGACGACGACGGCGTCGACCTGCTCGCATTCGAGCAGGTCGTTATACGCGGTGAACCTGCGCTTGACACCGTACCGGGAACCGAGTGCCTCAACCAGGGACGGAGAGACATCGCAAAGTGCCACCGTCTCGAACTCTTCTAGTTGCTCGAGGACGGGCAAGTGCATGACCTGGGCGATCTCACCGCAGCCGATCACCCCCACACCGATCGTCTCAGTCATGGCGTCGCACCTTGGCCACCTCTATGCCGGCGCGTTGATCTCGAGCCCCAGCGTGTCTCGGATATAGGAAATCGATTCGATTGTGCTCTCTTCGGCGCCCTTCTGGCTCACGTCCAGTTCGATGATGGCCAGACTGTCATAGCCCCGCTCGAGCAAGACGGCCGTTATCCCCTCCAAGTCGACGACACCGGCACCGAGCTCGCAAAAGGCAGCGTACCTTTGGGCGCCTTTCAGGCCCGGGACCAGCTTCGTGTCCTTGTAGTGCATGTAATGGACGGCGTCGAAGTAGTCGCGAACAACCTTGACTGGGTCTGTCGCCGAGAAGACGAGGTGGGCCGGGTCGATGCACAAGCCTGCCCGGCTCGTGTCCAGGTGCTCCATGACGTGGTCGAGCTGCTCGCGCGTCTCGACGAAGCAGTCGAGGTGTGGGTGGTAACAGGCCCACATGCCGAGATCCCGGCAGTAAGCTCCGATCTCGCCCAGGCGCGCCGCGAAGGTGACGTACTCGTCCGGCTCGTGGGGGTGGTCCGGCGCTGCCGGCGGCCCACCCCCAAGCACGAGGACGGGAGAACCGAAACCCTTCAGCAAGCGGGCCACGGCCTGCATCGTGTCGAGCTCGCGCCCCCAAGTGTTGGGGTTTATGAGCTCGACGTTCATGTACAACGAGGAAATCTGCAACCCGTCTTCAGCTTGTATACGGGAGAACAGCGCAACTCTGCGCATGAAATCGATGTCGAGCGTTATCTCGGGGACGTCGACGAAACCCGTTTGCATGCGCCGGCGGGCAAAGTCGTTGGAGAACGTGTCCCTCGCTAGGGCCTCGGTCCAGCGGAAACCCTGTTTGGCGAGGAAGTGGAGCCCGTCCTCCAGTGGGAGCCCACCGAGGTCCCAACTATTGAGATGGTAACCAAAGCTAAAGCGTTGTTGTGGCATCTTTTCCCTCGATAAGTCGAATTTGGGGGGCCTAAGAGAACACCGAGCAGGATGTCACGTACTCGAACTTCTTGGCCAATGGTGTGTTGATGTTCGCAGGGGTCAGGAGCTGTAGCGGTGTGTGGATAACTGCGGCGCCGGAAGGCTTGACGGGGGCAACGGCTGGGTGGGACTTCAGGTAACTCACAACCGCTTTCACACCGAGAGCGGCCGTGTAATAGGGCGATTGTGCCACCGTGGCGACGAGCTTGCCCTCTTTGATCAGGTTGACCTGGTCCGGCGTTGAGTCGAAGGACACAAGCTTGATCTTCGATGTGTCACCGGCCGCGGCGATCGCCGACGCCGCGCCAATGGCTTGCGGGCCGTTCGTGGCGTAGATCAACTTGAGGCCAGGGTTAGCGACGATGAGAGAGGATGCGATGGAGGCCGATGTGGCCGACGAGGCCTGCCCGTACTGCGGCGCCAGTACCTTCAAATTGGGGTAATCCTTTTTCAACATGCCCTCCAGGCCGACGTAACGTTCGGCGTCCGGCGGGTTGCCTGTGCTCTGGGCGATGATGGCAATAGTCCCCGTGCCCCCGGTGATCTTGCCGATTACGCTGGCCAGCAATTCTCCACCGGCGGTGTAGTTGCTCTCGACCACCTGGTAACCGGCCGCCGGCGTGAGGTTGCCGCCCGTTAGAGACACCGGGATGCCCTTCTTCATCAAGCTGTCAACGGAAGCGCTGAAACCAGTATTGGAGAAGGGCGCCAACACGAGGGCGCTCGGGTTGGTTACAGCCGCTGAATTGAAAAGCGAAAACTCGTTCGCTACCGCAGTACTGGCCGTGCCGAACCATTTCAACGTGGCGCCCATGCTTTTGGCTTGGGCCATCGCGCCGCAACGTTCAGTTATGAAGTATGGGTCACCCTGGTCACCGGTCACGTACGCCACCGTTATATTGCTGGTGGCGGCGTGCACAACACTCGCGTTAGCCGGGGCGATAGCGGTCGCAGTGGCTGCCCCGAGGACCACTACACCAATCAAACTGGCTCGTGCCTTCATTTCTTTCCTTTCTGGTTATTAGCAGTTTCTAATTGCTGGCAGGTGAAGGTGGTGCAAAAGAAATACTGTTACCGCCTCCTGAACACCGTGTCGGAGCGCGGCCGTCGCCGCTGGTCAATGAAGACGGCGACGATAAGCACTACGCCAATGGCGACGAGCTGGTAAAACGCCGAGAGGCCGAGGATGATCAAGCCGTCCTGGAGTATTATGGCCAGCAGGGCCCCAGCAAGGACTCCCGGCATCGAGATGTGACCACCGAACAGGCTGGTACCGCCGATTACTGCGGCCGTTAGCGCGGCGAGGGCGTCGGTCTGGTGACCGCTAAGGTTAGTAGTTGCGAACCGGGTCAGGTCGAAGAGCCCACATAGCCCGGCCAGGCCGCCGACGACCACGAACGTCGACGTGAGCTGGCGCTCGACGTGGAGGCCGGCGCGCACCGCAGCGTCGCGTGACGACCCCATGGCCAAGAGCCGCATCCCGTAACGGGTCGTGGCCACTCCCACCCACGCCACCAGCCAGACGACCAAAGCGATCAAAGCCGGGAGCGGGATGCCGACGACCAGCTTTATGCCGAAGTCGTACTGGAGTCCCTGCGGGATGTCTGAAAGGTCCGTGCCCCCGGTCAGGATGTCCGCCACGCCCGTGGCGATGCCCAGCATAGCGAGCGTCGCGATCAACGAATTAACCCGTAACCGTGTCACTACGAGCCCGTTGACGAGACCAACACCGGCACCGGAAAGCACGCATACCAAAGCGGCGAGCAACCCGGCCGGCCAGAGGTCAGATCCGTTCGGCCCGGCGACGGCCGCCGCGACCATACCGCCGAGCACCGAGGCGAGCAGCAAGTTGGCGCCAAGAGAAATGTCAAACTCCCCGGAGCCCAAAAGCAGAGCCATCCCGACAGCCAGCACGATGCCTTCTGCCGAGTCCGAGGCGATGTTCTGAAAGCTGGCGATGGACCAGAAGTCATGGTTCGCCGTAAAAATAGAAAGAAAGGTGACCAGAAGGATGTCGAGCGCGAATATCCACGTAGCAGTTTCACCGGAAACCCGGCGGACCAGGTTGGAGGGTGCCAGGTACGGCGCTTCGCTCCCGGAGGGCTGCTGGGTACGCGCTTCAGCGATGGTCATGGCCCGCGCCCACTCACGGCTTCGCTGTAACCGACCATGGCGTCGATGATGTCCCTGCGCGCGACGTTGTGAGCGGGCTCGCACAATGCCACCCGACCGTGGCGCAGTACAACGACAGTGTCCGCCACTTCCATGACCCTCGGGATGTCATGAGAAATGACGAGGATGCCGAGACCTTTTTTGGCGGTCGTTCGGATGAGCTCGCACACGATATCGCTCTGGAGGGTGCCGAGCGCAGCCGTCGGCTCGTCCATGAGGATGCCGCTGCGTGTCCACATCGCGGCTCGGGCGACCGCGACGGCCTGCTTTTGCCCGCCCGACAACTCGCGGACCGGAGTGCGGACCGATGGCAGCTTTATAGCGAGTCCGGCGAGCGCCTCGGCCGAGCGCTCAGCCATGGCACGACGGGCCACGACGCCAAAAAGGCCGGGCCATCCGGTGCGGACAAGCTCGTGGCCGAGGAACATGTTCTCCAGGACAGTAAGGTCGGGCGCCAAAGCAAGATCCTGGTGCACCGCGGTGATCCCAAGTGCTTCGGCATCCCGGATCGAGTGCAGTACGACCGGTCCCGATTCGGACTCGATGCGCCCGCTATCGGGCTCGGTGACACCGCACAGGCACTTCGCGAGCGTCGACTTGCCCGCTCCGTTATCACCGAAGATAGCTACCACTTCACCCCGGTGCACATCGACCGAAACGTCGTTGAGAGCTTGAACGTGGCCGTATGCCTTGCTTATCGAGACGCTAGCCAACACTCGTGCGCCGTTGGGAAACCGGCGCTCGACCTCGTTCATCATTAGCTCCCGACCCTCGTCGGCCCCCCGAACCTCACACCGGCCTCTGCTCTTTGTTGTTGCGGCACTGCGTATATGTATCTGTATCTGTTTCCAATACGGAAACGACGTCATTGATACGACGACAGTTTAGGGAGGGTCCCTCCCCAGGGTCAAGTACCCTGTGGGGGGCTTAACTAGCCGTTAATAATCCCCGAGATCTTTGCCTCGGCCGCGACCAGCTCCTGTAGGAGCGGGTCGAGCTCGAAACGGGTGGTTGGTGCCGTGACAGAGAGAGCAACCATGCCGAGCCTCTTCGTCGAAAGCGGGACCGCTATGGACGACATGCCAACGAGGTACTCATCGACCGACGAGGCGTATCCGTCGCGACGAACTGTCTGGAGGACATTGGCTGAAGGGAGGTCGACCTTGCCGTGCTGCAACCGGTCGAGCTCCTCCTCCGGGGCGAAAGCGACCAGCACCCGGCCCGAAGCCGACGTACTGAGCGGCATGCGCGTCCCGACCGAGATGTCAACACGGAGGGCGTGGTCGGTCTCGACGCGCTGGAGGACCAATGCCGATTGATGGCGCAATACGGCAATAGCAGAGGTTTCACCCGTGTTGGCGGCCAGCTCTGCCAGCGACGGGAGCACCCGAGACCCTAGGTCGGCCTGCTCGAGAACGGCGGCCGCCACTTCCACCGCCCGGAGCGACAGGCGGTAACTCCCACCGGCGAGCTGCTCCACCCAGCCAGCTGTGACCAGCGTCCGAACTTGTTTGTGCACCGTCCCGCGCAGGGACCCCGTCGAGGATGCCAGTTCGCCCAGGCTGAGGGGCTCGGAAGCGGCTGCCAGCGCGTCAAGCACGGCGAAACACTTAAGCGACGATGTCAGTACCTGCCCTTCTGGCACCCCATCCACCTTTGAGTAACTCGTTTGCCTCTGTTTAGCGTATTTGGACCAGCTCGCTGCACAAGCCTCGGGCTGCCCTAGCTGGAGCATTCAAGCCAGCAGGCAGGCTCAGCCGTTCTCGGTAATGCGAAAGGGCTTGGACGTCCGGTGGGGGCTCGTTTGGCGGCGCTCACCTCGACCCAGAGAACTGCTGTCTTCTGGGTCGGCCAGCCTGGGCAACCCGAAGCTACGGCCGCGTCCCCGTGTTCCTCGACCAGGGTGTGACCCAGCTCGAGGAGGCGCTTTACCTCTTCCTCTCGCGTTCGGTGGGTGGGTACCAGATCCACGTGCACCCGGTCTTGGACCGGGGCACGGGTCGGGGACCGGCATTGAAGCATCGCCGCCCGGACCGGCTCAGCCCAACTGCCGGCGGTGGGCATCTGCCAGCGGATCTCGCCCTCGAGCTGATCGTTGGCCAAGAGGTGGGACCGTGGTGGACGCCGTCTCTTCCCCATGTGAGCAGCCGATCCCGCTCCCCCACCTGCAGTGCTGCCACGCGTCTACTTCCGGCGCGCTCGCCCTCCCAGACGTAGCCCTCACAGAGGGCGCTGAGCCTGCGTGCGAATGGTGGCAGGGAACGGAGCCCGGCGTCTGTCCACATGGCCGGCAGCCAGAGTGGAACCGCGTACCAGGCGAGCTGGGCACGTCCTGAAGGGGGTTCCCCCGCTCGGCCAAAGCCCAATCGATCAAAGCCGCGGGCGAGCCGCGACGAACGTGACGTTGTAGGGGCCGAGGCCGCCGTGGCGGACGATCGCTCCGGCGCGCCAGTCACGCCGTCCAATCCGCCCGATGGCGTGAGGTCCGGGTTAAAAAGATGACATGGGCGAGGGCTTCCTCCTCTCAGCCGTAGGGGCCCAACGCTGGGTCTTGGCCGACAGCATCAGTTCGAGGGCCAGGCGGCGGAAGCTGGCGAGCTTGCCGGTGGAGTCCGCGCGTCTCCACCTGAGCTTCGTGGGCCAAGCGTGGGCCAGCGATCGAGCAAAACGTGGCAACAGGTGGCACCGCGTCGCGTAATGGTTGGTAAATAGGAGAGTGCTCCCGGCGAACAGCCCACCGCACGACCCTCCCAAGGTGAAAACACGGTTCAAATCCCGTTGGGGCTGCCACGCGCCCAGAAAGGTCCAGGTCAAGGGAACAACGGAGCCCCTGCCCCCCACTGCTGGTATAGCTTCGGAGGAGGTTTCGGGGGAGTTAGTGGACGGTCTCGATCACATTTAGCGGCGATGAAGGCATCGAGGTCGCCGGCCTAGCCATCGAGATTGGTGGGCGCTTGGGCCTCGTGCACGCTTGTTGCTTTGGCCGTTGTGGCCAGCGGGGCTGGTGAGCCGCAGTCTGGGCGAGCTGATGCCTCAGGGAAGTCCGCCGGCGTGCCACGGCAAGAGGTCTCACGCGCTCCGGCAGTGGTTGCGCCGGCCCCGACGGTACGATTCGAGTCGCCAGCATGCCATCGAGGGCGATGGCGGCGACCAACATGGCGACCCGGTGTGGCGGAGCGACTGCTGAGGTCGTCCTGGATGCCTAGAGGGTCGCAGAACCGGCTCACTGTATCAACAGTCCTCGCTCATACGGGCATCGTGTGTCGTAGGTGATGAAGCGCCCAATTATCCTCTATAGTCAATGTCGCCCCTGGCGGATCGATGACAACCGAACGAATGCGGGGCACCGTTTTTGCGCGCCCTGAGTGACGGTGTGGTGTTTATGCGCATTACAAATATCACGACAAATGATAAGCGAGGGGGAATTTTGGATATGGGTGTGAACATCACTGACGGTGACTGACGTCAGGATTCCCCCCCACCACATTTTTCATAAGGCAATCAGACAGGTGGTAATATTCGACAAAGAACAAGTCGCATCGGATTTCACTCTCTCTCTGCGCCCAAGAAGACCGTCACTGGCGTATAGTCACATAAGTAGGCGGCGGAATAGATGGGCCCCCCTGCGCCGACACGATTTCGCTGAGCGAAGGCGAACTGGGAGGCGGGGTAATTGCCGTCCCGGCCATAAAGCGCCGTTATCGTACCAGTTGCGAGGCTTAGCGGAGAATGGTCAGCATGGCGACGCGCTACCACATATTTGCGAGCGGCGGTCCACATGTTTCTGGTCGAGCAGCCCTGTCGGGCGATGGCGGCACCAACCGGGCACGCTGAAGAAGGGCGACGGCGAGTGCGGGTTTTAATCCAGCTGTTCCAGTAAGCCTTCTTCGACAGCATCAAGGTGCTCAAGCATCGCGCTGGACGCAGCCGCCGAGTCTCCCCGTTCTATGGCATCCAGAATTGAGTGATGCTGACGCAGGTAACGTTCCTGGTGATCGCCTTTGCTCCGCGAGTTATGCTTGAGCTCGGTCCAGGTGCGCTGGTGCATCACGTCAGCCACTCTCTCGAACAATAGGCTCAGGATAGGATTGTGGGAGGCGGCCGCCACGGCGATGTGGAAGTCTCTGTCCACTTCGTTGGGGTCGTCGCCGCGGTCGATGAGTCGTCGTTGATCGCGCACCGACCTCTTCAATGAACTGAGATCCCTGACGTGCCGGTTGAGAGCTGCATATCTTGCGTTTACTGGCTCGAGGGCTCTGCGGGCCACCATTGTGTCCAGCGGGCTCTCCTCGCCACGAAGTGCGGCGTGGGCGCGAAGTTCGATCCCCTTGGCCAGCGCCGTCTCGGACACATAGGTGCCTGACCGCGTGCGGACCTCCAGGATCCCGGCATAATCGAGAATCCGGATCGCCCTTATCTCACTTTTCGAATGCCACGATACCGTGGCCATAAAGCAGGGTTACGCGAGTCGAGGTGTAGCTGCCGTTATCCCAGAAAGTGAGCTCCTGGCCCGCGGGCTGAAGCGTGACCCGCCTGGGGGTATTCTCGAGCCGGAGAGCGATGTCGATGTCTACGAGTGGGAATGGGTCGTAGACGAGGTCGAGGTCACTGCCAAGTCGGGCGGGCACGAAGCTGAGTAAGTGGACGACTGTAGCGTTGTCCGTCTCGACAACGGCGGTCTCGAGGTGGACGGGCCCGCCGGCCCGGAGGAGCGGCTCGGGTAGCAAGTGGTGGAGGCATTCACCGATGAGCTGACGGTACTGTTCGTTGCCTTCGTCAGCCACCCCAGCGAAAAGGGGCACCGCGAAAACGACCACTTTGCCGTTTCGGGCAACAGCGGCCCGCCCTGAGGGCTTTTCGGGTGGTGTATAGGAATGGCCGCTGAAGTGGTCGAAACTACGCTCAAAATAAGGGTAAACGAGCTCGACGACGGTCTCGGCCTGCACCCTGTCATCGAGCAGCAAGCTTTCCCCATGCACCCTCACGTCGCGGGGGACGGGGGGGGTGAGCCATTCTGACGACGCCAGCCGGAGGAAGGTAGTGCTGAAGGGCGCCCTCCCCACAACTTCCCAACCCAGGGTGCGGATCAGCCCCTTCCCCTCTTGGCTTGCGTCCGCTGCCGCGGCCGAGAGGAGAAGAGCGCCGCCGGCGTCCACGTAAACCTGCAGCCGTGTCGCCAGGGACTGGTCGATAGGCGTCGAGTCAGGCACTACGACCACCTTGAACGCGTCGAGCGGTGCTTCGACGTCGACGACGTCGAACTGGTGGCGGAGCTGCTGAAGGACACGCACAGCACCGATGACGGCGGGCCCGGGGGAGTCGCCGAGGCCGGCGTCCACGACGACGGCGACCTCGGCGCGGGGCCGACCGCCCCTCACG
>DATJUH010000392.1:0-18711 GCA_035502515.1 Acidimicrobiales bacterium | reverse complement strand
ACGAGTCTCGCGCCCAAAAGGCTTTGTTGATAACTGGCCCAACGCCATCGGCGGGACCGGCACTGGCGGGGCCCCCCCACGCACGACCGGCTATGGATGGGGGCGGCGTCACCTCGCCGCCGCCGTCCCAGCGCCAGGTCCAGCCGATGGCCGAAGCCCCCGCTTTCACGATCGGGCCGGGCCAGGCGTCAAGGCCTCGTTCGGTACCGATGGCTGGGCCCGGGCGGGACCGTAGGCACCGCACCGTTGGCGAGCGGGTCGGTCATCTGGCTCACCGGCCACGCTCCAGACGTCAGAGGCAGGGCCGATGAGCGAATTACTGGAGATAATCGTCGGCCTCGACGGCTCACCGGCCAGTTGGCGCGCTTTTTGGTTGGCCCTCGGTGTGGCGGAAAGAGAAAAGGCATTTATCCATGCGTGTTTTGTTTTCCATGTACCTGCCCCCGCCGCCGCAGACTTCCTTGTCCAACCTCCGCCCGGGCTGGCACCCGACGAAGACGGTGGGGAACTGGCCCAGAGGGTAACCGAAGAGTTACAAGCGGCAGGCATAGAAGGCAAATTTACATGCCTTGAAGGTGACGTCGCCCGCGAGCTCGAGGCGTTGGCGGACCGTTGCCGCGCCGACCTGCTCGTGGTGGGCCGTTCCCGCCACCCGGCGTTGCACCTCGGTGGCGTGCCGCGCCGGCTGCTGGCGACGGGCCGCCGGCCGGTCCTCGTAGTGCCGTAGTGGACCACGGCGGCTAGGCCCGCCTGTGGTCAAGGGCCGGTCACCTTTTATCCCCGACAGTTGGTTACTGCCCGCTTCCCAAAAAAGTGACGCCCGGCCGTCCCTCCCACCGTAGACCGTTGACCGTGAAAGACGTGACTTGTGGCCCTAGGGCGGGCGCGATCTCTTCTGAAAGACTTAAAGGGCTTGGAAGGAGAACCTGCGATGGCTACTTGGCATTGCCCGGTTTGCGGGTTGGACTTCGCTTTCCACTCTGAGCTGGATTGGCATATCCGTGAAGCTCATCTCATGAAGCGAACGGCCGGCCTGGCCGGTCAACTGGAGAGACAGGCCGTCCTCGACTGGGCTCTGCTACGCAAGTTGCAGTCCGCCGAGGGTGGCCCATCGGTGTCGTTGCTCCTGTGGACGACGCCAGCGGCGGTGATGACAGCAGCGGACTCGGCCGACTTACACCAGTTGGCCAACTCCGCTATCGAACAGATTTCCGGCGAGCTCAGGGGTGAAGCTCGCCGGCACGTGGAAGCGAGACTGGCAGAAGCAGTACGGGCAGCCGAGAGCAGCCCAACGGACCACGGCCTGGCTGTGTTCGTAAGCCAGTCCCAGACGGCGGTAGTCCCCTTACCGTTCTCGCCCCGCGAGAGAGCGGTGGTGAACCACACCTTTGCGACGCGCGATTTGCTGGACGCATTGCAGACTTTCCCCATGTACCGGGCCCTGGTCCTGCGGGGGCCGGGCTTTCGGCTCCTCGAAGGGGAGGGCGAACGGCTCACCGACGTCCTGGACTGGCAGGTACCCAACCCATCGCCCCGCCGGGCCCGCTCATCGGCGTGGACGACGAGCCAACGCCGGCGGGCCGCTCTCGACGAAGCAGACCGCGCCATCGGAGTAAGGGTCGCCGTTATCGGCCGGTTACCACTCATCGTTATCGGCCGCAAACGGCTCCTCAGCGAGTTCCGGAAGCGGTCTCCTCATGCCTCCTCTGTTGTGGGCGAGGTCGAAGCGTGGGGTTCGATGCACTCCCGGGCATCCATCGGAGAACTGGCCGCCCCTCTCATCCGCGCCTGGCGCGAACAGCACACGCAAACCTATCTGGACGCCTTAGCTGAAGCAGACAGGAAGGGCGATGTGGTGTGGGGCTTGGAAAAGGTATGGGAGGCCATTCAGGCCGGACAAGTCGAGCGTATGTGGGTGGAGCGGGATTACTGGTGCGCTGGACGGTTGACGGACGGAAGCAAGCGGCTGCTTCTTTCCGCGACGCGAGATGTACACGGCGCACTGCCGGACGTTGTGGACAAGGTCATAGAACATGCTGCGCTGGCCGGGGCGCATGTGGAAATGGTCGATAAGTTGGGCCAGGGCGAGGAGCACCGTATAGCGGCACAGCTCGGCCGTGCTCTGGACGAAGGTGAAGACTTGCCTTTGGCCAGGGCGCCGGAGCGAGCCACGGCAACCACCTCGCCCTCCGATGCTCGAAGCCCCGAGCCCAATCGCAGGCAGCCCGCGCACCACTAGGGCAAAAGGACTTGTCCTTTCGCCGCTGAATTGGCCCAGGACGGGTTCCTGACGGATGGCCCTAAGTGCCTGACGGCAAGGAACCTATCGTGCGAATAACGATGTTTACTCAGTAGGAGTGGCTGCTTGGAGGACTTGTGAAATGGGCTTCGGGGCTACCGATGGGACGGGCGCCCCGAAGACGGGGGCGGGGACCCACCCCTTCTGGCCGCCAACCACCGAGGCTGGCGGCCACCCTGCCGGCAGCGACGCACCGCCATATTTCAACTGCCCGCATGAAGCGGTACCAGCACGGCCCCGATAATCGGTCGGTCTTTCCCACGAGCCTGGGAAGGGCCGGAACGGCCGAAGGCCATGACGAAATCACTGCACAGCCGGGCCCCGCACCGGCCGGAAGGCCAGTAGAGCAACACGCGCCCTCGTGGGCGGCCCCCCTCTCGGTCCGCCCTTTCCGGCTGCTTTGGTCCAGCGCCCTGGCCTCGAACATCGGCGTCTGGATGGAGTCGGTCATGGCCGGGTTTGTGATGGCGAGGTTGACTCATGTGCCCTCACTGGTGGCCGCTTTGCCCCTGGCCACGTCTCTGCCCGGAGTGATCTTCGCTCTTCCAGCGGGGTCGGTTTCCGACGCCGCCGACCGGCGCCTCGTTTTGTTGTCTGCAAAGGCACTATTTTTCCTTTGTACTTTGGGGCTCGCATTGCTGGCCCTGGCCGGCGGCTTGTCGCCGTTCGCCCTCTTGGTGTTCGCAATGGCGTTGGGGACGGTGGCGACTTTCTCTTCACCCGCCTGGTGGGCGACCATGGGCGACCTGGTCCCCGAGCGGTTGCTGTCCAGAGCGCTCAGCCTCGATGGGTTCCAATGGAACATCGGTCAGATTGTCGGGCCCGTCGTCGGCGGTTTTCTGCTCGCCACGGTCGGGGCCGGCGCCATGTTCGCGGTGGCAGCGGCGCTCATGACCGCGGTGGTGGGCTTTTTGCTCATTTGGCGGGGCCGGCACAGGAGCCGCCTGTCGACGCCGGGCGAAGGGGCGTCCGAGAAAATACTGGGCGCGGTCACAGCAGGAGCCCGCTATTTAGCCAACGCTCCCGCCCTCCAGGTGACCTGTTGCCGGGCGTTCCTCTTCGTGCTCCCGGCCGGCGCTCTGAGCGCCCTCTTGCCGCTGTTTGCGGCCAGAGACCTCCACGTCGGGGCCGAGGGCTACGGTTTGCTCCTCGCCGCGATGGGGGCCGGGTCTGTCGCCGGAGCGCTGGTACTCCCCAACCTGAGCGACCGGCTCCACTTGGACCGCATGTTGATTATTGCCAGCGTGACCTTTTGTTTATGCACCCTGCTCCTCGTTGCCCTCCCGGACCACGTCGTCGCCGGCTTCGCCCTCGCCGGCGCCGGCGCGGCATGGCTGGTAGGCGTGACAACTTTAAACCTGGCGGCCAGAAAGGCGGTGCCGTCCTGGGTGGTGTCGCGGGCCTTGGGCGCCTACCTCATGGTCTTCCAGGCCTCGATCGTCGTGGGCGCACTGGTCTGGGGAGGAGTGGCCGACGGTATCGGGGTCCGGTGGACTCTCGTTGTCGCCTCGGCCATGTTCGTCCCTGGGTTGTTGGTTATCCGGTGGCTCGGCCTCCCGGTGGTGGACAGGGGGGAGATGGAGGTCGTGCCCCGGCCCCACCCCGACGTCGCCGTGGAACCGGAGACCGACGACGGCCCCGTCATGGTGATCGCCGACTATGTGGTGGCGAACGAGGACCAGGAGAGGTTCATCGAGCTATTGGAAGAGGTCCGTGTAGTAAGGCGCCGCATCGGTGCCTCTCGTTGGGGCTTGTTCGAAGACGCCACCACCCCTGGCCATTTCGTGGAATCCTTCGTGGTCCCGTCGTGGGGGGACTACCTCCGCCAGAGGTCCCGGTACACAACGGCCGACCTTCGGGCCCTTGACGCGGCCACGGCCCTCGACACATCTCGCCACGGGCCCACAGTAAGGTATTTCGTCCACCCGGAGTCGGCGTTTTCGTACCGGCGGAGAGCCCGGTGGCGGAGGCTACGCAGTGCCGGCTATCCCCGCATCCCGGGTTAAGCGGGCCCGAAAGGGGGAAGTAGTGCCGGCTTGGCGCGGACGTTCGGCCCTACCACGGGGAGGGGCTCCTTACCTAGGCTTGGCTGAGTAACCTCTGCGTCGCAAAGAAAACGGGTGCATTGCTGCCACGAAAGGCAGGTCGCGGCATGACGAGCAGATATTCGGCCGACGAGAAAGTCCCCGATCTTCAAGCACTATCGGCTCGACTGACAAGGCACGGTACGTACATGTACACCCTCGACGAGGCCGAAGAAGAGATCAGGTCGCTGATCGCCGGCGTGCAACGCTTAGAGGAATGCCACACCGCGGTTGCCCATTTGATCAGACTGGCCATCGGCCACGGCGTCAGCCCGGCCGCTCTCGACCGCCTCAACGACGCCTTGGAGGAACTCGAGCCTTCTTCCATAGATCAGAACCCTGCCGGTCATGACCACGTCGTGACCGCTTGCGTTTCGCGCTTGGGGGACAAGGATGACGGCCATAAGTGATGCCCCTCGGTCGGCCACGACGAGCTCGATGATTGAGGTAGAGCAGTTGACAAAGCGGTTTGGCCCGCTTCTCGTGCTCGATAGCGTGGATCTGCGCGCTCAGAAGGGGCAGGTCGTCGCCCTGCTAGGTCCCAACGGCGCCGGCAAGACTACGTTTGTGCGCATTCTCACCACCCTGCTCATGCCAGACGGTGGCCAAGCGCGAGTAGCAGGCTATGACGTAGTCGCCCAAGCAACCGCTCTTCGTCCTCTTATTGGCCTCGCCGGCCAGTACGCAACAATTGACGAACTGCTCACGGGTCGGGAGAACCTCGAACTGGTCGGGCTCTGGTACCACCTGCCCAAGAGGGATTACCGGCGGCGCGCCCAAGAAGCTTTGGAGCGTTTCTCGTTGACAGACGCCGGTGACCGCCTGGTGAAGACATACTCGGGGGGGATGCGGCGGCGCCTGGATATCGCAGCCAGCCTGATCGGCCGGCCGCCGGTCCTTTTCCTTGACGAGCCGACGACAGGGCTCGACCCGCGAACGCGCCAGGACGTATGGGAGTTCGTGGAAGAACTGGTTACGGTTGGTACGACAGTCCTACTTACGACCCAGTACATGGAAGAGGCCGAACGGCTGGCCCATTACATCGTCCTTCTGGACGCCGGCAGAGTGGTCGCCCGGGGCAGTGCTTACGAGCTGAAGGAGCAACTCGGGACCAGCGTCCTCGAGGTGCGCGTCCAGAACCTCTCGGACCTTGATCACACCGCGGCCTTGCTGGCCGAATTCGCCGCAAGCCCGCCGCACGTCGACGTCAACGGGCAAACCGTCACCGTCCCGGCTAAGGCCGGGACCGGGTTCCTCATCGGGGCGGGGCGCCTATTGGAGGATGAGCATATTGTCCTGGACGACCTGGGCATTCGCCGGCCGTCGTTGGACGATGTGTTCCTATCGTTCACCGGGGAAGGCACCACTGGTAGCGAAGGGGCCGAAAACGAACGCGCTCATGAGCCGACCGGTGCGAGCAGATGACCAGCACCACGCTCAGCGGACTGAATGTGCCGCCCCGGCCATTTACGCCGTGGCTCGGCCTGCGCGACACACTGGGCGTGGCCAAGCGCAACCTATTGCGTATAGTCCGCACCCCTCAGATGCTTGTGATAGGCGCAATTCAGCCGGCTATGTTGCTGGTGCTGTTCCGCTATGTCCTCGGCGGAGCCATAGCGGTGCCAGGCGGCAGCTACGTCGATTACGTCGTACCGGCAGTCTTCCTTGAAGCGGTCCTGATCGGCGGCATGACCACCTCGATCAGCCTTGCTACAGACATGAAAAGCGGGATCATGGACCGTTTCCGGAGCCTGCCGATGTCCCGTTCTGCGGTGCTGGCCGGCCGTACCCTTGCCGACCTGGCGCGTAGTTTGCTCTCGCTGGCGATCATGGTCGGCCTCGGGCTGGCGGTCGGCTTTCACTTCCACAACGGCGTAGTCGCCGTCGTGGCCGGGCTGGCCCTGATCGTAGGCTTTGGTTACGCGTTTTCCTGGATGTACGCCACGATCGGCTTGGCGACCAAGGATCCCGAGACCGCCCAGGTGGCCGGCATCCTGCCGTTCTTCGTGCTCATGTTCGCCAGCAACGCCATCGTGCCATTGACCACCATGCCGGGATGGCTTCAGCCCTTTGCCCGTAACCAGCCTCTCAGCGTCACGATAGCGGCGGTACGCTCGCTCCTCGAAGGCGGGCCCACCGCTCACTGGGCCATTCAGGCAGTGGCATGGTCAGTTGGGCTGTTCGTGGTCTTCTTCGCTATCGCTCTGAGCCTGTACCGGAGGAGCGCTGCTTAGGACACAAGCGGCAGGTGGCCCGGGTGTGGGGCGGCGCTCGGATATCCTGGGCTCCAGCAACTCTGGAGGAGCCTGTGACGGTACGAATATTCTTGCTCGACGACCACGAGATCGTCCGCCGTGGGCTGCGTGAGCTGTTCGACGCCCAGGACGACCTCGAGGTAGTAGGCGAAGCCTCCAACGCCGAAGAGGCCATGACCAGGGTACCTCCCACCCGGCCCGACGTCGCCGTGCTCGACGTACGGCTCCCGGGCGCCAGCGGGATCGAGGTCTGCCGTGACCTGCGGGCGGCGATGCCAGAGCTCAGGTGCTTGATGCTGACGTCGTTCGCCGATGATGATGCTCTGTTCTCCGCCGTGCTCGCCGGGGCCAGCGGTTACCTTCTCAAGCAGATCCGGGGCACCGAGCTGGTCACCGCCGTGAGGCGCGTCGCCGAAGGCCAGTCGCTCATAGATCCCGCCCTCACGGCGGGGGTCATGGAACGGCTGCGGGGTAAGCAGGAGGACCAGCGGATCGCCAAACTGTCCCCCCAGGAACGGCGCATCCTGGATCTGATCGCGGAGGGCAAGACCAACCGCCAGATCGGGGCCGAGATGTTCCTGGCGGAAAAGACGGTCAAGAACTACGTGTCCAACCTCCTCCAGAAAATGGGCTTCTCCCGCCGGACAGAGGCTGCTGTCTACGCCACTCGCACGAGAAGCGGGCAGAAGCCCGAGGACTGAGGCGCGGGCGCCCCCGACGACCGCGGCGTCTGTGCACGACTAGCGCCCGCTGTGCCGTGAAGACCCGCTTTTTACGCCGACGGAGCCTGCCCCGCAGGCCGGCGGGCAATGGGAGCGTCCCTGGTGACTTTCGACCCTCCCGCTCGGGGTAGCGTTGGTGCGATGCTGGTGGGTGGGCGCCGGACGGCGCTACGGACCGGGCGGTACCCCCGGCAAGAAGAGGAGGCTGTGATGTCGGACGCCGCGTTCGAGGCACTCGACGAAAAGCAATGCCTGGAACTGCTGAAGGAAGTTGAGTTCGGCCGGGTGGCGATCGTAACGGGCGACCGGCACCCCCAGATTTTCCCGGTCAACTTCGCAGTCCATGGCCATACCGTCGTTTTCACAACGGCTTCGCACGTAATCGAGGCGTGGGCGCCCCTCGGCCACGTCGCTTTCGAGGCCGATCAAATAGATCGGGCCACGCACGAGGGCTGGGACGTGGTCGTGACCGGCGAAGGGGCCGACATCACAGACTCACGTGACTCACTGGCGCTGGCCGCCCGCACGTACCCCATCAAGGCGTGGGCCCCGGGACCGAAGGACCGCTGGATATCGATACTCAACCCGCACTTCAGCGGTCGGCGCCTCTATACCCCCTGCGCAACCACTTCTTACTATTAGGCCGGCCACGGTG
Organism: Acidimicrobiales bacterium; assembly: GCA_035502515.1. Taxonomy (GTDB): domain Bacteria; phylum Actinomycetota; class Acidimicrobiia; order Acidimicrobiales; family Palsa-688; genus Fen-671. Next base: position 10,696 of record DATJUH010000392.1, on the reverse strand, counting down.
GCCACCGTCGACGGGGCCGGCGCCCTCGCCGGTGGCGTTCGCTTCAAGTGCAGGGCCCGGAGATCCGAGGTTTAATGGAGTGATGGTGGCGGCGGTTACACCCCTGGCCGCAATGCTGGCGCTGGGGCTCTCCACAATCGCTCCGGCCCCGGTTCCGGCCTCGACCACAACCACGGCTTCGCCCTCGACGACGTCGCTCTGTGGCGTTGGGCCGGCTCTGACCAGCGGCTCGGCCACCGCGGGCGGGGCCACATCGTGCGCCACCAGCGGCGCCGGCCAGGCCGGCGATACGGTGCCGCCGGCGTCATTGATGCCCCACAGCCTGTTCAACCGGGATGTGGCCTCGTGGCCGGTGGCCCGGGACAGCGGCACGATCGTGGCCCAGTTCAATCGCGACTGGCGAGAGAACTACGGCAGCGTCGGAGTGAACGGCCGCCCCGTAGTGTGGGTGCCGGCAGACCAGCCCATGGTGCCCCTTTTGGTGCAGCATGGTTGTCGCAGCTTCCAGGCCGATACAGGGACGTCGGCCCCCATCCCGCCGTGGGCACCCACTGGTGGGAACACCGACTACATCCTCACCGTTTATCAACCGAGCCGCGATGCCGTCTGGGAATTTTGGCAGGCCCGTCGAGTGACGATCGGGAAAAACAGTGGAGACGGCAGCAGCCGCGGTGCTCATGTCGGATGGAGCGCCTGTTCGGCGGGCAAAGCAACGCTCAACACTTTCTCCGGGATCTTCCCTTCCCCCTTCGGGGAAACCGCCACCGGAATTTCCAACCTGGCCACCGAAGTCACCGAAGCCGACGTGCTTTCCGGCTCGATCGACCATGCGATCGGGATGCAGGTGGTCGACTGCACCACGTTCACCTACCCGGCCAACCGGGGAGACTGCAATTACGACCCGGGCACCCCGGCCGAAGGCCAGTGGTTCCGCTTTGCCCCGGGCGTCAACTGCGCCGACTACGAATCGACCCCGTTCGAGCACGAGGTTTGCCTGGCAGGCAAGCAATACGGCTTTGTCGTTGTCGATCAGGGCGGGTCGGTAGGCATCGAAGCCGACTACGCCACCGGGACATGGAACGACGAGGGCAACCCCGGCCCGATGATTTCCTGGCAACGTAACGCCAACGGCCAATGCTGCATATTCGCCGGTGGCGGCGGCCCGCTCGAGGAGTCGTTCAAGAGCACCGCGGACAACTACGAACAGGCGTACCAGGTCATCGTCGGGCTGCCGTGGGACCGGCTCCAGGTCATGGTCCCGCCTCGCCGCTAGCACGGCGCGGCGCCGGAGTTCCCGCCGATTTCACGTCGTTTTCGCTCTCACACTGTTTTCAGGGACTGAGGCCCGGCAGGTTGACCACGATGGCCTCCTGCGTGCTGCGGGCGATGATCACGACGGCCTCGTTTTCCGTATCCGGGTTCTCTTCGCGATGCGGCGTATACGGCGGGACCCAGACGAAATCGCCGGGTTGGGTCTCCACCCGTACTTCCTCGCCCTCGTCCAGGAAGACGAACACGGGGTGGCCGGACACGACGTGGATGGCCGTCTCGGACGGCCCGTGATGATGGTCGGCGGACTTCGCGCCCGGTGCCACGTGCGTGCGGCCCATCCATATGTGCTCGGCCCCGACTCGTTTTCCCGAGATGGCCTCCAGCCGCTGCATACCCGGCGACTGGGCCGTGCCCGCCTGCAGTTGGTCCCCACCAATACGAACCAGCGGTTGATGCCCGGCCCCGCTGTGCTCGGGCCGGGGCGACGCCGCGCCAGTCGCGACTGGCTTAGCGGCGCCATCGAGGTCTGCCATAAACGTCATGGTATGGGGCTGCGAGCGCAGTGGGCTTTGAGATAAAACGGCCGCCATGGACGAGCTAAGTGCGAGCGCCACCCGGGTGGCCGAAGAACTGCGGCGACGAGGGATTTCCACCAACGTCGTGGAGATGCCGGAAAGCACCCGCTCGGCCGCGGAGGCCGCCGCCGCTATCGGGTGTGACATCTCGCAGATAGTGAAATCGCTGGTCTTCCGCTCGGTGCCGGGCGACGCGCCGGTGCTCGTGCTTGCCTCGGGGGCGGACCGGGTGGACGAAGACCGCCTCGCCCACTTGGTCGGGCCCGTCGAGCAGGCGCCGGCCAAGTTCGTGCGCGCCCGCACCGGGTTCGCCATCGGGGGTGTGCCTCCCATCGGCCACGCCGAAGCGATCGAGACTTTCCTCGAAGAGCACTTGCTCGACCACGATGTGGTGTGGGCAGCGGCAGGCACACCCAGAGCCGTCTTCTCCATCGAGCCCCGGGATCTGGTGGCGCTCACCTCGGCCAAGGTCGTCGCCTTGGCTGCAGCCCGGTAACACTGGCGTCTTAAAGGGCTCGCCTGACCGCGCTAAGTGGCGGTGACGCCGCTCCGGGCAGCATTCACTCCAGCATCCTGGTGGTAGCGCGAAATAAAGCGATAACAGAACCCCTCTATACTCGCCGCCAATGCTTCGAGCAGAACCAGGTAGCCCGTTTGGTCCCGGCCTGACACGTCAAGGCACCGACCTGTCGACGGGCCGCGCCAAAACGCCGCGCTTATCCGCCGGCGGCCGAACATGGCTTCGTCGTCAGGCACGCGCGCATGAGAGGAGATACATGCACGGAAATTGGAAAAAGGCCCTCGCGCCTGCCCTGGCCGTCGCGGTCTCGGCTTTATCGCTTACTGCGACCGCCCTTCCCGCTTATGCCAGCAGCATGAAACCTACTTACATCATCGCCTACGAGGGACCGCTCTCGGGAGGCAACGCCCAGCTTGGTCTCAACATGGAGTATTCCGTCGAGCTGGCCATCAACAACGCCAACGCCAAGGGCACGCTCCCCTTCGTCCTCAAGTTCAAGGCCGCCGACGACCAGGGGTCGGCCACGGTCTCGCCCACTACAGCCCAGGAACTGGTCAGCAATTCCCAGGTGATGGCCGTGGTCGGGCCCGCATTCTCAGGCGCCACCGAGGCGGCCGAGCCCACTTTCTCCGCCGCCGACCTGGCCACCGTCAGCCCCTCGGCCACGGCCCCGATCCTGGCCCAAAAGGGATGGCACAACTTCTTCCGCGTGGTGGCCGACGACGACGCCCAGGGGCCGGCTGATGCCCAGTTCGTAAAGGACAAGCTGGGGGCCAAGTCCGTTTATAGCGTCGACGACGGCAGTGCTTATGCCAGCGGGCTCGTGACGGCGTTCAACAATGAGGCCAAGACGCTCGGCATTAAGGTGACGCACCAGACGGCTCTGGCCACCAGCCAGTGCGGGAGCGGCAACACCGGCAACGTCGACCAGTACCCTGCTTTGGCCACCACGATTAAGTCCAGCAAAGCGCCGGTCACGTTCTACGCCGGCTATTACTGCGACTTCGCCCTGCTGGCCAAGGCGTTGCGGACGGCGGGTTACACCGGCAGGCTGATGTCCGACGACGGCAGCCTTGACCCGCACTACATCAGCGAGGCCGGGGCCAAGGTGGCCAACGGTACGTACATCAGCTGCGCCTGCGCCGACCTCACGTCTCAAGCAGCCGCGGCGCCGTTCGCCAAGGCGTTCGAAAAGCTGGCCAAGTTCCCCGTCGGTACCTACTCCGCCGAGGCATACGATGCCACCAACGTCATCATCTACGTAATGAAGTCCCTCGGGAGCAAGGTCAGCCGGGCCGGCATCGTCAGCGCGTTGCACAAAGTCAGTTACATGGGCTTGACCAAGCTCGTACATTTCAAGCCCAATGGCAATATCGCCGGCACGGCCGTCTACATCTACAACGTGAAGAACGGCAAGATCGGCGTCGTGGGGTTGGCCCCCTAAACCAGGCCAAATAAACCAACACCAGTAACCGGGCGACCGGGGGCGCAGCTTTTCCTGAGCACCCCGGTCGCCGTTGCTTGTGCGGCCCACTGGAGAACCTGTCGATGTGCTTCACCGAGAACTTCTGGAGCCTGCTTATCGGAGGTCTGGCCAACGGTTGCCTGTACGCACTGATCGCCATTGGCTATACCCTCGTCTATGGCGTATTGCGGCTGATCAATTTCGCCCATAGCGAAGTCTTCATGTCCGGCGGGTTCGCCGGTTATTTCATCCTCGAGGCCATGGTCGGCAGCCGGCAGCCAACCGGGGTCGGCGAGGTCGGCTTGGCCCTTATTGGCATCGTCGGTGGGGCCCTCGCCGGCGGGTTGGTCGCCTACCTCCTCGAGCGCGTGGCCTACAGGCCACTGCGCCGGCGGCATGCGCCCCGGTTGGCCTTCCTGATCAGCGCCATCGGCGCCTCGTACTTCCTTTTCAACCTGGCCGGTAAGGAGTTCGGGCGAGACGCGGTCGAGGTCCCGGTCACCTTTACCGGCACCCTTTTCACCGTCTTCGGAGCTCAGATACAGAGCTATTACGTCCTGATCGCGGTGTCCGCCATCGTGATGTTCGTGTTCCTCGACCGCGTCGTGGCCTTGACCAAGCTCGGCCGGGGCATCCGGGCGGTGGCGGAGGACGCTGAGACAGCCAGCCTGATGGGCGTCGACATCGACCGCGTCATCTCCCAGACCTTCGTCCTGGGCGGCCTGCTCGGGGGGGCGGCGGGCTTCCTGTTCGGCATCAGCGCCGGGGTCGTCTACACCATGGGCTTCACTCCCGCCCTCAAAGCTTTTACCGCCGCCGTCCTCGGAGGCATCGGCAACCTCCGGGGCGCCGTCCTGGGCGGCCTGACCCTGGGCGTGGCCGAGAACCTGCCCAGCGCCTGTGTCGGGGCGTCGTGGCGGGACGTCGTCGCCTTTGGCATCCTCGTCCTGGTGCTGTTGTTCCGGCCTACGGGCTTGCTCGGTGAGCGTCTCGGCCGGTCGGCATGAGGAAGCCCGCGTGACTGAGCCTGCGACTGCCCCTGCGACCGGCGAGCAGAGGCCGCGGCCGTCGGCCACTGGCCTGCTGGCGCCGGCGGCACCCACCAAGCGGAGACCGCCCGCCCCCGAACGCCCGTCAGCGTGGCAAAGACTGAAGGCGAACCGCAACTTCCGCCGGGGCTTCGCCTGCGTCATCGGTTTCCTGGTACTGGCCGTCATGCTGGGCCCGGAAGGGAGTGCTACTGCGCCGTTGTCTGGGGTCACCAGCTCACTGTTCACCCCCCGGGTCCTGATTTTCGTCGGCCTCGGCCTGGCGCTGGGGTTGGTGATGACGGCCCAGGACCGCTACGGCCCGCAGATCCGCCGGGCCAGCGACCGCGTCACCTCGGTCCCGAGACGACTGCTACCCGACCGGAGGGCACGGTACGGGTTTTACGTTGCCGCCTTGGCGTTCGCCGTGGTCGTACCGATGCACATTTCCGGGTACTGGCAGGGCGTGCTGGTCCAGCAGATCGGCATTTACGTACTGCTCGCCCTGGGCCTCAACGTGGTGGTCGGGTTCGCCGGCCTGCTCGACCTCGGCTACGTCGCCTTCTATGCCATCGGGGCCTACACCGCCGCCTATTGGTCGGGGGCGCTCCCGGTCCACCCTCCCATCGTCTTGAACATGTTCTGGATAATCCCCTTCGCCATCCTGGCGGCCATGCTCGCCGGCGTCATCCTGGGCACCCCGACCCTGCGCCTTCGGGGCGACTACTTGGCCATAGTGACGCTCGGGTTCGGCGAGATAATAGAGATCGTCGCCACCAACCTGGGCGGTTTCACCGGCGGGGCCCAGGGGGCGCTCGGGATCCCGCATTTTCGGTTCAACCTGCTCGGGCTGCACTACGTCTGGGGCATTGCCGACCTTCCCTATTACTACCTGCTGCTCGGTTTTGTCGTCATCAGCATGGTGGCCTTCTGGTCCCTGGACAATTCCCGTGTGGGCCGGGCGTGGTCCGCCATTCGTGAGGACGAGGTGGCAGCCGAAGCCAGTGGTATCAACGTCCTCAAGTACAAGGTCATGGCGTTCGCCATCGGCGCTTCCACCGCCGGGTTTGCCGGCCTCCTCACCGCCAGCCAGATCTCCTATATAAATCCCGGCGACTTCACCGTGCAGGTCTCCATCCTGATCCTCGTCCTGGTGGTCTTCGGCGGTATGGGGTCCATATGGGGCGCTCTCATCGGCGCCGCCGTGATCGAGTGGTTCCAATGGTTCCTGCAGGTCCACCCGCTGTTCGGGTACCAGCCGCAGGACCTCTACATGTACCTTGGAGCTTTGTTGATAGTCATGATGATCTTCCGGCCCGAAGGCATGATCCCGTCCCGGCGGCGCAAGCGTGAGATCGGGCTGGCCGAGCACGGCGTCGGGACGGCCGATGCCTTGAGCGAGCCGGTCGGGCAGGCTGTGTGACCACCAAGCCTGTGAACGTCGGGCCTGTGAACGTTGACGGCGCAGCCTGCGTAGAGGGCGACGTCATCGTCGAAGTGGGCAACGTCACCCTCAGCTTCGGTGGCGTCACGAGTCTGTCGGATGTGAGCCTCAACCAGCGGCGGGGCGAGATCCTGTCCGTCATAGGGCCGAACGGAGCGGGGAAGACTTCGCTGTTCAACTGCCTGACAGGCGTGTACAAGCCCCAACACGGTTGGATCGTGTTCCATGGCGCCGGCGGCCGCAAAACCATGGTCGTCGGGCGCAAACCCCACCAGGTCAACCAGGCCGGCATCGCCCGCACGTTCCAGACCAGCCGGTTGTTCAATGCCCTCACCACCTTCGAGAACGTAAAGATCGGGGTGGAGTCACGCCAGCACACGGGGCCCGTTGGCGCCATGCTCCACTCGCCCCGAGCTCGCCGGGAGGAGCACGCCAGCGACGGCGCCGCCCTCGAGCTGCTGGACTTCGTCGGCCTGCGCCATAGATCCAACGACCTGGCCGCCTCGCTGCCCTACGGCGACAGGCGTCGCCTCGAGATAGCTCGCGCACTGGGCACCAAGCCGCAGCTGCTGTTACTGGACGAACCGGCGGCGGGGACGAACCCGTCTGAGAAACTCGAGCTGGCCGCCGTCATCCGGGCCGTGAACCGCCAGCTCGGCGTCTCGGTACTGCTCATCGAGCACGACATGGGCCTCGTGATGTCCATCACGGAGCGGGTCATAGTGCTCAATTTCGGGAAAATAATCGCCGCCGGCACCCCGGCTGAGGTCCAGCGGGACCCGGCCGTTATCGAGGCCTACCTGGGCAAGTCCCGCCACAGCGACAAAGGTCCTGACCGTCCGGTGGAAGCCGATGCCAACTCCACGAACAGCAGCCCGACGGTCTCGCCCAGCACAGGGTCGCCCAGCACAGTGTCGCCCAGCACAGTGTCGCCCAGCGCCGAGGACAAGTAGTAATGGCGCTGCTGGAGCTGGCGGACATCTCCGTGCGGTACGGTGCCATCCCCGCCCTTCGTAATGTGGACATCTCCGTCGAGGAGGGCGAGATCGTCGCTTTGCTCGGAGCGAACGGGGCCGGCAAGACGACCACATTGCGGACCATTTCGGGGCTGGTGCACCCCTCGAGCGGGACGGTCCACTTCGACGAGTGGGACATAAGCCATTTCCCTGCTCATGAGGTTGTCGCCTTCGGCATCGGCCACGTCCCTGAAGGTCGCCGGATATTCCCTCGCTTGAGCGTCATGGAAAACCTGGAAATGGGGGCGTACCGCCGGAAGGGCAGGTTGAATGAGGATTTCGAGCGGATCTTTGCGCTTTTCCCCATCCTCGAACAACGCCGGCGCCAGGATGGCGGCACGCTGTCGGGCGGCGAGCAACAGATGTTGGCCATCGGCCGGGCTCTCATGAGCCGGCCTCGCCTCCTGCTGCTCGACGAGCCCTCGATGGGCCTGGCTCCCCTTATCGTGGAAGCCATCTTCGACATCATCGAGCAGATCCGGTCCTCCGGCGCCACCATCTTGCTGGTCGAGCAAAATGCGGCTCAGGCCTTGCAGGTCGCCGACCGTGGCTACGTGCTCGAAAATGGGCATATCGTGATGTCCGACCAGGCCGTCACGCTGCTCGACGACGACCGTGTCAGGCGGGCCTATCTGGGCGAGGGCGCCGCATAGCTGGGAGCGTGTTCCAGTTTGGCCGTCTCGGTGCAACTGGGCTTCTCGGTGCAACTGGGCCTTCTCGGTGCAACTGGGCCTTCTCGGTGCAACTGGGGCTTCTCGTCGCGTTCCAGTGCACTAACGACACTGGAGCGCGACAAGAAGCAATTACTGCACCGAGATCGTCCCCCAGCGGCCGACCGACACCTCGGGCGACAGGCCCCGCCGGCGGCGAGGGCCTAAAACCCGACGAGTGAGACCTTCACGGAGGTGCGGCCGTCGGCCACCAGCTTCAGCCCCTCCTCGAAGTCCTCGATACCCAGTTGATGCGTGACGATCTGGTCCATCGGCAGCTCACCGCGTTCGAGCAAGTCGATCGCCGGTGGCCAGCAATAGGGCCCGAGGTGGGCGCCCCTGACGTCGAGTTCCTTGCTGTCGCCGATGACGGTCCAGTCGACGGTGGCCGGCTCCCGCATCACGCTGTACTCGACGAAACGGCCCGCTTTTCGCAGCATGGACAGGCCCTGGGCCACTCCCGAAGGGTGCCCGGTGGCGTCGAAGTAGACGTCGCAACCGTAGCCCTCAGTGAGCTCCAGAACGATGCTCACGGGATCCTCGTGGGAAACGTCGACCACCAGGTCGGCGCCGCAGGTTTTGGCCAGTTCCAGGCGGGCCGGGTTGTTGTCGACGGCCACCAGGGACCGCGGGTGGCGCAGCTTGGCCCCGGCTACCATGCCCATACCGATGGGCCCGACGCCGGCCACGACCACGACGTCGTCGAAGCCCACGTCGCCGCGCTCGACGGCGTGCAGCGCGCACGAGAGTGGCTCGGCGAAAGCGGCGTGCGCCGCCGGCAGGTCCCCGTCAATGCGGTGGACGCGCGATAGCGGCGGCACAGCCATGTACTCGGCCATCGCCCCCTGAGTGCGCTGGTGGAACCCGAACACGTCGTTCCGGCGGCACAACCAGTACTGCCCCCGCTGACAATAACGGCACTCCCCGCACGGGACGATCTGTTCGGCAACCACCCGGTCCCCGGCCTGCACCCCCCAGCGCGAGGCGGCCCCGGCGTCGATCTCGGCCACCCTCCCGACGAGCTCGTGCCCGGGCACGACCGGGGGCTCGCAGTAGCGCGGCCGGGTCGCATCGCCCCAGAACATCGGCGCCCCCTGGAAGCATTTCACGTCACTGGCGCAAATCCCGACCGCTTCGACCCGAATGACGGCTCCGTCATCGGGCGGCTTCGGCTCGGGGACGCTCTCCAGCCGGTAATCACCAGGCCCGTGACAAACAACAGCGCGCATGACGGTCCCTCTTTCTCCGGTTTGTCGTGTCTTCTTCAGTGTTAGCCGCTCAGGATCCCTGTGTGCTCACAGATCCTGGCATCGGGGCAGCATCACCAGGTCCCGGACAGTCACGTGCCGGGGCCGGGTGACCATGAACTCGAGAGCTTCGGCTACGTCCTCCGACCGTAGCCCCGTGCCCGCGGCCACCTCTCGCTGGATCTCGGCCTCCGAACTTATCCCCCACAACTCATTGACCACCCGACCGGGCGCCAGACTGGAAACCCTCACACCATACTGCGCCACCTGGCGCCGAACGCCGTGAACGAAGGCCTGCACCGCATGTTTTGATGCGCTGTACACCGGCTCCCAGGCAATGGCCTGATGGCCCGAAATGGAACTGGTCACGACCACATCACCCGATCCCTGCGCTTTCATCGGCCCCAAGGCGGCGTGAACGAGCCTGAACACAGCGCTGACGTTGGTGTCCACGAGCCGTGACCACGCTTCTGGGTCGCCCTCGGCCACCGGTCCGGACAGGTAGGTGCCGGCATTGGCGAAGAGAACGTCGACCCCGGCAAAGGCGTCAATGGCGGCATTTACCAGCCTTGTCGCTTCCCCCGGGGCTGTCAGGTCGCCGCTGACGGCGATTGCCGCGGTCCCCAGCTCGGTGACGAGGCGGGCCAGGCGGTCTTCGGACCTGCCCGCCAGCACCAGCTTCGTCCCCCGGCCGGCGAACCGCCTCGCCACCGCCCGGCCGATGCCGGAGCTGGCACCCGTTATGACGATCACCTTGCCGCCCAGGCCGGCCTCGTTACCCCGATCTTCCATCTTGTAGGGCTGTTTACCCGACGCTCCCCTTGACCGGCAACTGGCCGGAGGCCCTGGCCAGGAAGCCCACCACGGCCGCATATAGCCAATCCCGGGTGTACCGTCACGCTTGACGGCGTGGCACGGCCAGCGCATGGTGACCCTCTACAGCTCCTCCGGGGACGGGCAGCCGCCCTCGAAGCTCTCGGGGGGGCACCCGGCCGTTTCGTCCTCGCTTACGGGGACCTCCTCGGTGCGCCCTGGGAATGGGCCAACAGCAAGGACTTCAAAGAATTCGTGAACGGCTTCGGGCCGGACGACATGTTGGGGCTGCAGCTGGCGTTCGATGTCACCGGCGATCCGACTTCCCCGAAAAAGGAGCATTTGAGGCCGCCCGTGAACTCGGCCTGGCCGTCACCACCCACGCCGGCGTGTGGGGCGCCACTGACGACGACAGCATCGGGCTGATGTGGGAGCACGGCTTCATGACGCCACGGACCACCTATGTGCACGCTTCCACCCTGATGGAGGATTCTTACCAGCGCATCGCGACGAGCGCAGGGACGGCATCGGTCTCCACCGAGAACGAGCAAAACGCCAGCCAAGGCTACCCGCCCACGTGAGAGCTGCGCAAACACGGCATCGCCA
>DATJUH010000391.1:0-2467 GCA_035502515.1 Acidimicrobiales bacterium | reverse complement strand
CAGCGTCAAGCCAACGGACGTTCTCCTGGACCAGGGACAACTCGAGCCGGTAGGTGCCGGCAAAGGACGGGGCTCGGCTCCACAAGCGGGTCCGACCAATCTGGTTTGGCCGAATGGGCCACAGCTTAATTCGCGGCTCATCACTCCAGAGCGTTGCCGGGTCATTGCTGCGTCGCCATCGCAAAGCTAGCTGTAAGGGAGTACTGCCTTCGCTCGTGAGCAGTTCATCGGTCCCATTTCTAACAGTCGCCTGGACTACCACAGGCTGACCAGCAGCAAGCGGCCTGGCAGCACTCCCTGGCCACCTCTTGGCCTGAAGAGAGATTCGGTGGAGCTCGCGGTCGCCGAGCGGGCGCAGTGAGGGGGTGTTGGCTCCGGCATTTCGCTGCCGCGGGTGGCCCCAAAGCCCCGGAGCGAACCACGGCCCTCGGTAGAGGCTGTCGATCGGTCCCGGGGCTTCAAGGGACCGGGAGCTGAGTACCTCATGGTCGATGAAGAACGAATTGACGCCAGTAGAGTCGCAGCCCACGAGCGTGAGACCGAACGTCGCCGCGAGGCTGGCGATCGCCCCCAAGCTAGCGCCGTGCCGGACTGAGTGGTCCCAAGTCAACCCCTCACGGTATGGCTCGACCCACCACCGTCCGGGTCGATAGGTGCTGTTGTATTCCACGACTAGTACTCGTGGCGCGACATCCAGAAGCACGGCAAATAGCACCCACCAGTCGTTGCCGTCTATGTCGAGGACCACCAAATCTGGCTCAGCCGGAACTCCAGCCCTTCGCAACACGGTGCCTATCGTTGCCGGCTCCGCCGGCGCGCCCACTACCACCGCGCGTTGTGCCGCCACGCGACGAGCATGGTCCGCTCGTTCTCGCTCGGCTTCGACCCAAATCCCGGTCCAACCTGATTCGAGAAGGTTCCTGGTGCAGTTCTCTTCTCCGTCCGAGGCGCCTATCTCGACGAATGATCGGTTGGTCGTCCCGATCTGGTCGAAGATCCGCTCAAGGATCCCGTCTTCGCCGTTCTGCGAGTACTCGCGGCGCTCGTACGAGCTCAGGTCGCAGTCCCGTGGCCACGTTGCCTCGTGCCTCCAGCCCGATTCCATCCTTATCGCATTGAGAAAATCTGCCGCGCTCCGTAGCCCCGGGACACTTTGGGCGATTCCCTCTAAACCGAGTTCGGCCCGTTCGAGAGCCCCAAGGGCCATTGGAGGGAGCGCTTGCGCCCCTCCGATTTTGTACTGGGCTTTCAGCTGGTCCCGCAGCCTGAGCCGCTGGAGGTCGAAGCTCGCTAGATCGGCGATCTTTCGACTTTGCATTTCGCATAAAGGCTAATTGACGTGTCCCGTCACCATGACGGCAGCTCGTCGAGTCCGGTGAATATGCATTGGGCCAGGTCGTAGAGGTCAAATCAAGCCAGGGTCCACGAACTTCGTGTTACGCTGATTTCGTGATGCTAAAGAACGTCACCATCACCCTCGACGAAGAGACGGCGCGCTGGGTACGCCTGGAGGCTGCAAAACGGGAGACCAGCGTCTCTAAGTTCGTTGGTCAGGTGCTGCGGGAGCGGATGCTCGACGACGGCGGCTACGAACGCGCCATGAAGTCTTATCTATCTCGCCAGCCACGTCCTTTGGGCTATGCGGCGCAGAGGGCAACTCGGGAGGCCTTGCACGACCGTGCCGGTCTTCGTTGACGCCAACGTCCTGGTGTGTTGCCGGGACTCATCAGAACCGGAGAAGCAGTCAAAGGCACAGGCCTGGATGGCTCACCTCTGGGGAAGTCGTGACGGACGGTTGAGCACCCAGGTCCTTCATGAGTTCTACGTAACAGCGACCCGCAAGTTGCGTCCCGGCTTGCCCCGGGATGAGGCCCGCGCCGATGTAGCAGCTCTTCTGGCCTGGCGGCCCGACCCCCTGGATGGAGCTTTGACGGTTCAGGCCTTGGAGATCGAGGATGCCTACGGCCTGTCCTTCTGGGATGCGTTGATCGTTGCTTCGGCCAATAGGGCGGGTTGCGAGGTACTGCTGACCGAAGACCTGCAGGACGGCCGGGAACTGGGCCGGGCCAGAGCCACCAACCCCTTTGAGCACCTCCCCGGTGACGCTCGTTAATCCCCAGTCAGTTGTCTGACGAGAGAGGCTTGACCGACGGACCGGTTATAGCGCCGCACCCCGGCATGATCGCCGGCCAGTTATGTCGGCTCTCGGCTATCCACGACGCCGATGACCCGCGGTGCTACCCTCCGGCCATGGGGTTGGGCATGAGCCTCGTCGCGTTGGCCGCCGGCACCGCCAGACGCCTGGGTGAGATCGGGTTCATCGTGGGCGCCATAGGAGGCATATTCTTCATCGCCGGCGCTGCGGCCCTGGCCAACAGCGCCAGGGGGAGTACGGCCCGGACGTTCTTCATGCTGGCCGGCCTTTGTATAGCCGTTGCCTTCGTCTTGGGCATCGCCGCTTTTCACT
>DATJUH010000390.1:0-8402 GCA_035502515.1 Acidimicrobiales bacterium | reverse complement strand
TCGTTGCCCGGCGGTTTGATGCCCGGCGGTTTGATGCCCGGCGGTTTGATGCCCGGCCGTTCTTTGCCCGGTCGTTCGTTGCCCGGCCGTTCGATGCCCGATCCTTTGCTTGCCCCGAGGACGAAACTGGCGTGACGATAGCTCGGTGAGGAAGCCTATGGCTTACTGAGTACTCGTCCTGACCCGGCTGGTGCCCACGGTTGGAGTTGTGCCCGCTGTTGTACTGGGCTCCGCCGTATTGGGCTCCGCTGTATTGGGCTCCGCTGTATTGGGCTCCGCTGTATTGGGCTCCGCCCCCGTGATGGCGCCGTGCACCCGGGACAGAACCTCCTCGAGGACCGCCGGAGTAGTGGCGAAATTGAGGCGGGCAAAGCCGGGACCGCCCGGCCCGAAATGCGGTCCTGAGCCCATCATCACCTTGGCGTGTTCCAGGAGCCAGGCGGCGGGGTCGTCGCTCAGGCCGGCCGGGCGAAAGTCGAGCCACTGAAGGTAAGTTCCCTCGGACGGGGAACCGTGTACGCCGGCCTCAGCGCCTGCTCCCGTCAACCACTGAGCGATGATGTCCCGGTTGGCCCGCAGTCGGGCCAGGCAGCGGTCCAGCCATTCGTCGCCGGGCTTAGTCCATGACGCCAGGGTGCTGACCAGTGCGGCCACGCTGACCCGCCCGAAGAGCTCACTGGGGAAGCTCGCCAGCCGCCGCTCCACTTCGGCTGGACCGATGTAAGCAACGGCGCAGCGCATCCCACCGAGGTTGTAGGACTTGCTGGCCGAATAAAGCGTGACCGTCCGGCCAGCCAGGTCCCCGGACAGGGACGCGAACGGGATGTGAGGACCGCCGGTGAGGACCAGGTCGGCGTGGACCTCGTCGGCCACCACAAGCAGGTTGTGGCGCTCCACCAGGTCGCCGAGCCGTAGGAGTTCGAGGCGGGAAAGCACCCGCCCTGTCGGGTTATGGGGGTTGGCCAGCAGCAACAGCTTGGCGCGGCCGGCCTGTTCCTCGGCTAAGTCCAGGTCGAAGGGCCAGCCCGCCTCTGCCTCCAGCGCGGGCACGGCCAACAAACGCCGGCCTGAGTCTTCGATGGCTCGCCACAGCGGCGGGTAGGAGGGTGTGAGCAGGAGGATCCCGTCACCGGGCGAGGTGGTCACGTCGACGGCGGCCTGGACAGCCTGGACGACGTCACAGAACAGCCGGAAGTGCCCGCCATCAGGGGCCCAGCCGTACCTGGTCGCCATCCGCGCCGCCCACTTCTCCTCCAGGAGGGCCGTGTCGGTGCCGCTCGAGTACCCGAGGTCGCCACCCTCGGCTAGCGCGACGAGTGCGTCTCGTACTGGCCGGGGGGTGGGGAAGTCCATGTCCGCGATCCAGGACGGGATAACCCCGGCGCCGGCCCTGGCCCACTTCGCACCGGGCTTGGAGCGGAGCCAGGCCTCGTCCAGTTCGTCTAGGCCGTCGTCGAGGGGGAGCCTGGACGAGCCGGCAGGGATATGCACCACGGTGGCATCGTAACCCGGGCGCCCGCTGAGCCCTTTTCACGGTGCCTGGGCCGTCCCAGCACCGGGAGACACGTTGACGACGCCTACTGTTTGCGAGGTGCCGAAGGCTGTGGCATCATTGGTCCGTGGCAGTGGCGCTCAAGGGCACGGCTATACCCGGTGCCACTCCCGGCGCGGCCTTTTCAGGCCTCGTAGTAATTACTTGACGCGCACGTCGAACAACGTGCGCGTCGAACGACCTCCCTTTCAGGGAGGTCGTTTTGTTTCCCGCCCCTGAAGCAGGGACCAACCCGAGGACCGCCGAAGCCGAGGACAAGTTAAACCGAGGACAAACAAAGAGGTCGCAGATGCAACTGACCGGGGCGCAAGCCCTCATAAAGAGCCTGGAAATGGAACACACGGAGGTCATCTTCGGCCTCCCGGGTGGCGCCATCCTGCCGGCCTACGACCCGATACTCGACTCGCCCATACGTCACATACTCGTCCGCCACGAACAGGGCGCCGGTCACATGGCCGAGGGCTACGCCCAGGTGGCGGGCCAGCCGGGCGTGGTGATGGTTACGAGTGGCCCGGGGGCGACCAACCTCGTAACGCCATTGTGCGACGCGTATATGGACTCGGTCCCGCTCGTGGCCATTACCGGGCAGGTGAGCCGGGCCGTGATCGGGACCGACTCGTTCCAGGAAGCGGACACGGTGGGAATTACCCGATCGGTGACCAAGCACAACGAGCTGGTGATGGAGCCGCAGGACATAGCCCTGGCCGTCCGGCAGGCGTTTTTGCTGGCCACTACGGGCCGTCCCGGGCCGGTCCTGCTCGACGTGCCCAAAGACGTCCTCACGGCCCACTTCGAGTGGCATTGGCCGGACGACGAAGAGGTGGCCGCCTCGCTCCCCGGGTACAAGCCGACTATCAAAGGTCATCCGCGTATGGTGCGCGAAGCAGTAAGGCTGATAACTGCTTCGACGCGGCCTGTCATTTATGCCGGCGGTGGGATTTTGAAAGCCCGGGCCACGGACGCGCTGCGCAAGTTGGCCGAGCTTACCGGCGCGCCGGTCGTCACCACGCTCATGGCGCGGGGCGCCTTCCCGGACAGCCACCCGCTCTGCCTGGGGATGCCCGGTATGCACGGCAATTACGCGGCCATAACTGCGATGCAAGAGGCTGACCTTTTGATCGCCCTCGGGACCCGGTTCGACGACAGGGTGACCGGGCGGGTCGGTTCTTTCGCCCCCGGCGCCAAGGTGGTGCATGTCGACATCGACCCGGCCGAGCTGGGCAAAATCCGGCGCCCCGAGGTCCCTATTGTCGGCGATTGCCGCCTGGTGATAGAGGAACTGGCCCGGGTGCTGATAGCCAGCGGGGAACCTCAACCCGACCGCTCCCCTTGGTGGGAGCAAATAAGGCAATGGCAGTCACAGTTCCCCCTGTATTACGAGCCACAGGCGGACGGCGACCTTTTGAAGCCCCAGGCTGTCATCGAGGCCATCCGGGACGCCAGCCCCGAAGACACCACTGTCGTTGCCGGCGTGGGCCAGCATCAGATGTGGGCCAGCCAATATTGGCGTTTCGACCACCCGTACACGTGGGTCAATTCCGGCGGCCTGGGCACCATGGGCTTTGCCGTGCCGGCGGCGATCGGCGCCAAGGTGGGCCGGCCCGACCGAACCGTCTGGGCCATAGATGGCGACGGCTGTTTCCAGATGACCGCCCAGGAACTGGTGACAGCCTCGAGCGAACGCATCCCTATAAAGGTTGCCATCCTCAACAATGCCTACCTCGGTATGGTCCGTCAGTGGCAGGAATTGTTCTACGAAGAGCGCTATTCGGAGGTTTACTTGTCGCCCGACCTCCCGGATTATGTGAAATGGGCCGAGTCCATGGGGTGTGTCGCCTTCCGGGTCGAGCACGCCGCCGACGTTGCCCCTGTCGTCGAAAAGGCCAATTCCATAGACGACCGGCCCGTGGTCATCGACTTCCGCACGGATTCTCAGGAGAAGGTCTTCCCCATGGTCCCGGCCGGTCTGTCCAACAGTGACGTCATCGTCCATCCCGGGCTGCGTCCCGGCGGGGAAAAGGTGGTGCAGTAATGTCGGTAGCCAGCCCGGTCAGTACGTGGGTGTCCGGGAGCGGCCGGCTCCACCACCAGACCATCTCCATTATCGTCGAGAACCGCGCCGGCGTACTGGCTCGCATAGCAGCCCTTTTTGCCCGCCGGGGTTACAATATAATCTCGCTGGCGGTGGCGCCCACGGACGACGAAGCTTTCAGCCGCGTCACGATCGTGGTCGACCTCGAGGAAACCTCGGTGGAGCAACTGACGAAACAGCTTTTCAAACTGGTCAACGTGGTGAAGATCACTGAACTTGCGCCGGGGGAGGCTATCGAACGCGAACTGGCCATGCTGTCGGTGCGGTGCGCGCCGCCGGGCGGCCCCGGCCCCTCCCGGGGTGAGGTCGGGGACCTGGTCCGGATCTTCGGCGGCACGATCGTCGACGTCGGCCAGGAGGCTCTCACGGTCATGCTGGCCGCCCAACCGGCGGTCCTCGACGACTTCGAAGAGCTCTTGAAACCATATGGGATTATCGAGATCCAGCGCACCGGCCGGGTGGCCCTGCCTAAACTGGAGCGGCCGCCGGTGCGGCGTGGCCCCAGCCGCTATTGAGACCCTGCGCTATTGAGACCCAGCCGCTATTGAGAAAGGTGAGCTAAATGGCAACCATCTATTACGACCGTGACGCGGACCCATCTCTCATTACCTCGCGCCGCGTGGCGATAATCGGCTATGGGTCCCAGGGTCACGCGCACGCCCTCAATCTGCGGGATTCGGGCGTCGACGTAACGGTCGGGTTGCGCACCGGCTCATCATCTGTTGAAAAGGCGACATCAGCAGGCCTGCGAGTGACCGACCCGGCGACGGCGGCCTCCGAAGCCGACGTCATCATGCTCTTGGCGCCGGATACGGCTCAGCAGGCCATCTACAAAGAATCGATAGAGGCCAACCTCAAGCCGGGTGACGCGTTGATGTTCGCTCACGGCTTCAACATCCGCTTCGGTTTGATCGACCCGCCGGACGGCACCGACGTCGTTATGGTGGCCCCGAAAGGCCCTGGACACCTCGTGCGGCGCACCTACGAAGGCGGGGGCGGCGTCCCCAGCTTGCTGGCCGTGGAGCGCGACGCCAGCGGTAAGGCCAAACCTCTCGGCCTGTCGTATGCCTGGGCGCTCGGCTCGACCCGCGCCGGCGTGCTCGAGACGACGTTCAAAGAAGAGACCGAGACCGACTTGTTCGGCGAGCAGGTCGTCCTGTGCGGTGGGCTGACCTCCCTGGTAAAGGCCGGTTTCGACACCCTGGTGGAGGCCGGTTACCAGCCCGAGTCGGCCTATTTCGAATGCCTGCACGAGGTGAAATTGATCGTCGACCTCATGTACGAGCACGGGATCACCGGGATGCGGTACTCCATCTCGACCACGGCCGAGTACGGCGACATGACGCGTGGGCCACGGGTGATCAACGATTCGGTCCGGGCCGAGATGAAAAAGATCCTGGCGGACATTCAGTCCGGAGCCTTCGCCCAAGAGTGGGTCGAGGAAAACCGCAACGGCCTCCCCAATTACCGCCGTCTGCAGAAAGAAGGGTCCGAGCACCCGATCGAGAAGGTCGGCGCCGAACTCCGGGCGATGATGCCGTTCCTTTCTTCCGGGGGGCCTCGCCCGCAGGACGTTTCCGGCGGTTAGTCGGCGTTGGCCGATCCGCCCCCGATAGAGGACGGCGCCAACCAAAGCCGGCTCGATTACGACGTAATAATAATCGGTTCCGGTTTTGGTGGCTCCGTAGCCGCCCTCCGCCTGTCGGAAAAGGGCTACCGGGTGGCCGTACTCGAGGCGGGAAGGCGCTTTGACGCCGCCAACCTGCCCCGCACATCCTGGGAAGTGCGCCGTTTTTTGTGGGCGCCGTCAATTGGATGTTATGGCATCCAGCGGGTGCATTTCTTGCGCCACGTGCTCGTGCTGGCCGGGGCGGGCGTGGGTGGCGGCTCCCTCAATTATGCCAACACTCTTTATGAGCCTCTGCCGCCCTTTTACGACGACCCACAGTGGCCCTCAGACGTAGACTGGCGCGCTGAACTGGCGCCCTATTTCGACCGGGCGAGACGGGTGCTCGGGGTGGTGGACAACCCGACCATTACCCCGGCCGACGAGGCCATGCGCCAGGTGGCGGCGGAAATGGGGGTAGGCGAGACTTTCCGGCCGGCGCCGGTGGGAGTTTTCTTCGGTCCGCCCGGCGCCCGGCCGGGCGCATCTTTTGCCGACCCTTACTTCGGGGGAGCCGGGCCGGCGAGGCGAGCGTGCTTGCAGTGCGGCGAGTGCATGACAGGCTGTCGCCACGGGGCCAAGAACACGCTCCTCACCAACTACCTATATCTGGCCGAGCGGGCCGGGGCGGTAGTCGTCCCGATGACAACCGTGGAGTCGTTGGCGCCCCGCGCCGGTGGTGGGTGGCTAGTAGGGACGGTCCGGACCGCTCGCCTCGGCTCTGGGCCGCGCCCCGACCAGCACCGGCGCCGGCTATTTTCGGCCGGGCAGGTTGTCCTGGCTGCAGGTGCAGTTGGCACCCAGAGGTTGCTCCAGGCCATGGCCCTCGGCGGCCAGTTGCCCCGATTGTCGCCCCGGTTGGGCGAACTGACCCGTACGAACTCCGAGTCGTTGCTCGGCGCCGTCGTCCCCCATGGCGCGCCCGGGCCGGACTTCAGCCGGGGGGTGGCCATAACGTCTTCGTTTTACCCTGAGCCCGGCACTCACGTGGAGCCCGTCAGGTACGGTCACGGTTCCAACTTGATGGGCCTTTTCGGGACGGTCATGGTCGAGGTCCAGGAGGGCACCGAGGGCTCGGACGGCTCGGACGGCTCGGACGGCTCGGACGGGATGGGACGGCGAGCGGGCTTGATGCGGCTCGCTTCCGCGGTTGTGCGGGAGCCACGCTCTCTGCTCGGGGCTCTCGACCTGCGGCGGTGGTCGGAACGGACCGTTATCGCCCTGGTGATGCAGTCCCATGACAATTCGCTGACAATATCGTCGAGACGCGGGTGCTTTGGGCGGACGAGGCTGGTCAGCCGGCCGGGGCACGGACAACCCAGCCCGACCTGGTTGCCGGTAGGTCACGACGTCGCCCGCCGGCTGGCCCGCGCCATCGGCGGGGAGCCGGCAGGCACGTGGGGGGAGATATTCGGCATGCCGATGACGGCCCATTTCCTAGGTGGTTGCGTGATCGGTGCATCTGCTTCCGACGGCGTCATCGACCGGTTTCACCGGGTGTACTCTTACCCGGGCTTGCACGTGGTGGACGGTTCCGCCGTGCCCGCCAACCCGGGGGCCAACCCGGCCTTGACCATCACGGCCATGGCCGAGCGAGCCTTTTCTTACTGGCCCAACAAAGGTGAGCCCGACCCGAGGCCCGCCCTCGAGCCCTCCTACGGCCATGACCGTCCGGGCCGGCCGGGAGAGGCTGCGGCGGGGCCGTCTACGGGGCGGTCAATGCGGGCGGTGTCATTACGGGCGGAACCATTGCGGGCAGAACCATTTCGGCTGGACGCAGTGGCCCCGAAATGGCCGGTGGTGCCGGCTGGTGCTGCCGGCGAGTCGCGCATGGCGTGAGCCGGCGGGCGTCCCCGGGCGAGCCATAGCGTTGGCCCGTTCCCCCGGCCACTGCCACCGGCCCGTCCCCCGCCCAAGGCCGCCGGCCCTCCCCGCCGGCCACTGCCGCCGGCCCTCCCCGCCGGCCACTGCCGCTGGCCCTCCCCGCCGGCCACTGCCGCTGGCCGTCCCCGCCGGCCACTGCCGCCGGCCGTCCCCGGCGCCCAAAGGCCACCGGCCCTCCCCGCCGCCCGGGACTGGGTGCCAAAACCGTTGTTACCATTGGGTTCTGGTACCCAAAGCAGATCTTCGCACCCAGAATCGGCGTCTCCCACTATTTCGTCCGATGGTCATGGCAAAACGTTCCTCGATGTTGGGCGTCCTGGCGCCCGCCCTGGTGGTGGTCCTGGCCCGCCTATCGGCCACGGTTGGCGGGCCACGCCGCCGGGACCGAAGGCGGGACATCATGGTGCCGTCACCCGGGAGCTGGCCGCGTCTCCCGGCCATCACGTTCAACAATGCGTTCTATTGGGCTATCGGGTTTACGTTGTCGGCACTCGTCCCGGCATTTTGCTGCCCGGCTGATCAGGGAACAGAAATCGGGCTAGTCGGGTTTACGGCGTCGCCACCGGTAGAGAAGTGAGGACAATCTTGCCGAACTTATGGCCGGTTTCGAACCGGTCATACGCCTCCGCCGCTTTCTCGAACGGGAACGTGGCCGCGACAATAACCTTCACCTTGCCGGCATCGAGGAGCGGCAGGACGTGGTTCTCCAGTTGGCGGGCCAGCACCGCTTTCTCCTCGAGTGAGCGAGTTCGCAAAGTCGACCCCCGCAGGACCGCCCTCCGGTGCATGAGAGCGCCCAGGTCCAGCTCGACCCGCCCGCCGGCGCCTATGCCGATTACGACGAGGCGACCTTGCGGCGCGAGTGCGGCCAGCGCGGACGGCACCCCCGGACCGCCGACCAGCTCGAGCACCACGTCGAACGGCCCGTGCGCAAAGGCCTCGTCGGGAACTACGGACGTAGCGCCCAGCCCCGCTACGCCGTCGCGGAGCTCGTCATGGCGCACGCTGGCGACGACCCTGGCCCCACCGGCCAGGGCCAGCTGTACGCCCGCCATCCCCACCCCGCCGGCTGCCCCCGTCACCAATGCCCGCTCCCCGATACTGAGGCGGCCCTGGGAAAAAAGAGCGTCGTAGGCGGTGGCAAACGCCTCCGGGAAGCCGCCGGCGTCAACCGTTGAACAGCTCTGGGGTACAGCCATGGCCACTCG
>DATJUH010000389.1:0-4987 GCA_035502515.1 Acidimicrobiales bacterium | reverse complement strand
GTGCTCCCTCCGGGCTAAGAAATCCGGCAAAAGTACGCCGGGTGCGAGCATGGTGGAGTGGCACTGCCGCCCGCGTGTAGCTCCCGGCGGCGCTCCCTTATGACTGCTTTGTGGCGGACCGCTGGAGCAGACGCCTTATCGCTCTCTACCGGGAGGACAACCAAAGTGCCGCCATCCACTGGATTGGCCGCGTCCCTGTCATGACGCGGCGCTACATTACGGAGGTGGCCAAATTTGCTACCCGGCCGGTAGCCGTCATGGCCGCATTGGCCGGCCTGGGCTTCCTCGTGGCCGCCTGCGGGGGTGGGGCGGCGCACGGTGGCGTCGCCGGCGTGGGCCACGGCAAGACGAGTACCACCAATAGCGCCTCGAGCTTCAATTCGGGCCCGCTTGAGTACTCGGTGTGCATGCGCAAGCACGGGGTGCCGGACTTCCCGGACCCAACGCGCAACGGCAGCCTCAACATCGCGGGCACCGCCGGAGCGTCCGCACCAGTCTTCCAGGCGGCCCAGCAGGCGTGTGGTAAGTACCTCTCCGGCCACGTACCACCCGGATCAGTATCCGCCTCCTACCTGAAACACATGTTGGTGGCCGCGGAATGTCTGCGCGCGCACGGTTTGCCGGACTTCCCGGACCCGACCACCAAACCGCCGCCCGGCCCCCCTCCGCCGGGCGTCGCGGTGTTGACACTCGGCGGCGTTAGTTTCGTGATTCCGAGCTCGATCAACACTCAGTCGCCCCTGTTTGCGCGGGCGGTGGCCGCCTGCCATTTGGGACGCGACTGGCCCTGACGTGGGACCGGCTGGAGGTGACAGGCACAGATCAGGACGGGCTCAGAGAGCTGTCGTGGTTGGTGGCGTACACCTCAATCGAGGTCGCCGGTGAAAGAAACGATGCCTGAAACGCCAATCGGCACAGAGCCGTCCGGACGTCCCCAGCCGCAGTTCCCGTAGATACCCTCGCTTGGAGTACCCGATCCAGACGTTTCCTTCTGACGTGGTCAGCATGTGCTCGATGCCGTCACCCAGCGTCGCCCGCACAAGCAAAGGACTACGAGGCGCAAAGCCGGGGAGACTTCGGAGCCGTGCCGCCGCCTTGGTCGAGAAACAGTGTGGCACGGGTTGGCCAATGAATGCCAAAACCGACGGCGTGATGGCAGAAGACAACAAGGTTTGTCTCGAGGTTAGCCGAACTTCAGCTCAGACGACGAGGTGAGCGAGCTTTTCGTCAACCCTCGGTTTGACCCTCGATGCAGCGGCACAGATAAAGATCGCCGTCCTGGCGGATGACCCCGATGAGCGGCATGTCATAACGGTGCAGCACGAGGACTGCCTTGGCGTTACGCAAGAGCAGCCACGGTTGACGAGTTGCTCGATCGCGACCTGTCCACTCATCACGTCCCCTCGCCGGCAGGACGCCGAAGCAGGTGTCGAACCGGTCGGCGACCTCATCGTCCCACGCGCCTTCGCAGAACACGAGGACGTGATCGGGGATGGCTGGCGTCGCGTCTCTCTGTGGCTGGAAACCGGCCTCAAGTGGAAGATGAAAGGCCGGCCCGGTCGAGGTTTCAGTCCTCTTGTCAGGATGCCAGGGACTAGGCCGGCACTCCTTGGCGTTGGCGCGCCGAAGGTATCACGTAATGGTCACGTATGATCACATTACTGGACAATATGCCTCCTGATCAGTCCCTGCGCGTTAGCATAGAATAAATGCCGCACGACTCGATTGAGGCCGACGCCGAGGCCGCCGCCATTGCTCCCGCGGCACCTCCGCCAAGCGTCGCGTTTATTGTCTCCAGGCTGGGCTTCGAGGTAGGGAACCGACTGACTGAAGGTCTCGCTCCCCTGGGCCTCGAGCCACGGCATTTCGGTTTGTTGCGGACGCTCGCCATCAACGAAGGCCAGTCTCAGCGGGCCATCGGTCAGGCCCTCGACATCCACCCCAACCGGATGGTCGCTCTCGTGGACGACCTCGAGCGCCTCCGGTTCGTGCAACGCCGGCCGCACCCCAGCGACCGGCGGGCGTACGCCCTGGTGTTGACGGCCAAGGGTCGGCGGGCCCTGCAGAAAGCCTTTGAAGTGGCCATCAATATCGAAGACACGCTGTGCGCCGGTCTAACCCCGGCCGAGCGCTCGGAGCTGTTGGCTCTGCTAGGCAAGTTGCGCCCCCTCTATGAAGGCCCGCCGGGAGTGCACCCGGGCTTGTCCGGTCTGCACTCCTCAGGCCCGAGCGAGGGCGAGTAACCGGGCCACCCCATGCCAGAATGACATGAGGTGGCACCGGGTTCGGCCAAGTGCGCCGCCCGATAGGGCGTTATCGCGCTGGTCCCGACTACACCGGCCGCCACCCGCGGCGCCAGTACCGAGACAGCAGATAGAAGGCGACGGGGATTATCCACCATGGGAAAAAGAACGAATGGAGAGCGCCAAACGCCACGCTGAACAGGGCCAGGAACGTGACGGCAAACAGGACCGGCACAAAAAACAGACGAGACTGCGGCGGCCGAACTGTGGCCGCGGTGGTCGGAGGGAGGTCCCTGACCAGGTCGTCGAGGTGGCGGCGCGTCCGGGCGACCAGCGCCTGCTGCAAGCGCTCCTCGTACTCGTCAAGGTCCAGTCGTCCGGCCGCGAAGTGGGCCTTTAGCTGTTCTGCGGTGGCCTGGCGCTCGGCGTCGGAGACCCTCAAGTCATCACCGCGGTGGCCCGGGCTATCGGTTTGCGGGACGCCGGCATGGCCCCAGGGCCCGTACGGGGCGGTGGCCGCTCCAGGGCCCAACCAGGCGTCGAGACCCAACCAGGGGTGGCGGCATTGTCGCGGTTGTGGGCGGGTCGTGTCGTTGTTCATCTCGATTGCCTCCTGAGTAGGGGTCAAGTCCTCATCACTCCATATTGTACTCGTCCACGATGATAATAATAGGAGATAATTCGGAGTGGGGTTGATCGGGTCAGGCACCGAACCCGGGCTTGAGGCCGGGGCACGCGGGCGCGTGCCTCGGGCGCGTGCCGGCCTCGGCCCGTCGCTCTGGCTGAGCCGGCGTGACTGGGCCGGGCGTGACTGGGCCGGGCGTGACTGGGCCGGCGTGAGGTGCCAACGGGCTCGAGCGCCCAACGGCCACGGAGGGAGATCTGCCCCCACCCGACCGGCCGCCCCGCCGGCCCACCCGACCGGCCGCCCCGCCGGGCCCACCCGACCGGCCGCCCCGCCGGGCCCAGCCCGACGCCTGTACCCTATGATATTTGTGCGGTTTCGAACGTAAAGAAAACAACAATATCAATAGGGATCTGGGGGTCCGGCCCGTGCCAGAGCTGCATAATTTCATCCACGGCGAAAAGGTTATATCTCCGGGCGGAAAAACCGCCCCGCTCATAGACCCGAGCAGTGGCGAGGCTTTTGCCACCGCACCTGTCTCGAGCCCCGAAGACGTCGAGCGCGCCTTCCTGTCGGCGAGAGACGCCTTCAGGTCGTGGAAGCGCACGACGCCTTCCGAACGCAGCCTGGCCTTGTTCCGTATCGCTGACGCCATCGAGGGCCGGGCGGAGGAGCTGGTGCGGACAGAGTGCAAGAACACGGGGAAACCCTTTGCGCTCACCATGTCCGAGGAGATCCCCCCGATGGTGGACCAGATCCGGTTCTTCGCCGGCGCCGCCCGGATGCTCGAAGGCCGGGCGGCCGCCGAGTACATGGCCGGGCACACCTCGTATATCCGGCGCGAGCCAGTGGGCGTGTGCGCGGCGGTTACGCCCTGGAACTACCCGATGATGATGGCGGTATGGAAGTGGGCGCCGGCCATCGCCGCCGGCAACACGATGGTCATCAAGCCATCCGAGACCACCCCGGCCAGCACGCTCCTGTTGGCTGAGATCGTGGCCGAGCACGTCCCGCCCGGAGTGCTCAACGTCATCTGCGGCGACCGTGATACCGGTCGCGCTCTTGTCGCCAACCGGATCCCGGCCATGGTGTCGATAACCGGGAGTGTGCGGGCCGGGATGGAAGTGGCCGCATCGGCAGCTGCAGATTTGAAGCGCGTCCATCTCGAGCTCGGGGGAAAAGCCCCCGTGATCGTCTTCGACGACGCCGAAGTGGGGCCGGCCGCAGAGGGCATTGCCGTGGCCGCCTTTTTCAATGCCGGCCAGGACTGCACGGCGGCAACCCGCGTCCTGGTCGGCTCGCAGGTCCATACCGACTTCCTCGATGCCATCGTGGAGCAGGCTCGGGGCACCGTTGTCGGCCCGTTCGGCCAGGACGACGCCAATTACGGGCCCCTGAACAACGTGAGCCAATTAGAGAGGGTCCAGGGTTTCCTGGAGCGCGCCCCGGGCCACGCGCAAGTGCTTACGGGGGGCGAGCGAGTGGGGGAAAGCGGTTATTGTTTCGCCCCGACCGTCGTGGCCGGCCTCCTCCAGGAAGACGAAATGATCCAGCAAGAGGTGTTCGGCCCGGTGATCACGGTGCAACGCTTCGAGGACGAAGCCGATGCCCTCGAATGGGCCAATGGAGTGGAGTACGGCCTGGCCAGCAGTGTCTGGACCCGCGACCACGGACGGGCCATGCGTATGGCCAGGGACCTCGACTTTGGTTGCGTATGGATAAACACGCACATCCCGCTGGTGGCTGAGATGCCGCATGGCGGCTTCAAGCACTCGGGCTATGGGAAAGACCTCTCCGTCTATGGCTTCGAGGACTACACGCGAATAAAGCACGTCATGAGCAATATCGAAGCCTGAGCAACCAGGACGCGCCGCCCTTTTTGAAGTGCATTGCGCAATTTGGGCGCAGAAACAAAGACAAGCAGTACCAAACGGGCACTGGAGGCAAAACCGGCGCAGCGGCCGCAAACCCCGGTGCCTGCTACCTATCACCACGCGGTCTGTGCCACCACCCCGAGGCGGTCAAAAAGGGCTCGGGCGTCGGCCTCGTCTGCCTCTGCCTCTGCCCCTGCCCCTGCCGCTGCGGAGCCGGGCTCAGTCGTACCCGTCTGTGCCCTCCC
>DATJUH010000388.1:0-4893 GCA_035502515.1 Acidimicrobiales bacterium | reverse complement strand
GCTCAAATTGTCAGTGCAAATTGAGGGCAACTATTCTGCACACCCTGAAATTCAACAAAATGGGAGGTAGACATAAATGAAGGAGAAATGGGGCGACCGGGCACCAGCCACGCCACGCAAGCCGAGGCACCGGCTTCCAATTGTCGCGGCCGCCACGGGGATCTTGGCTCTCGGGACGACTGTTTGTGTCCCGGCGATCAGCGCCAGCGCCACGCCGAAGGTCGCCGGCTTGTCTCACATCGGTGGTTCTCTTACCGTATGGGCGGAATGGAGCGGCGCCCCCGAGCAAGGGGATTTCGAGGCGGCGTACGCGCCGTTCAGCGCTGAGACTGGTGTCACGATCAACTACCGGGGCGAGGGCAGCAACATGGACACTGCTCTCCAAGCTGCGGTCTCTGGCGGCCACCCGCCTGACATTGCCTTTAGCCCGTCGCCCGCGACCCTCCAGTCGCTCGCGGCAGAGGGCAAGGTCGAGCCTCTCGCTCCGGTGATCGGCAGCGAGGCCTCGGACTACGGCGCGGCTTGGAACCAGCTCGCGAGCTACAAGGGCAAGCTCTACGGCGTCTGGTACAAGGCCGCCAACAAGAACACCATCTGGTACAACCCGGCGGAGTTCGCTGTCGCCGGCATCAAGACGCCGCCTACCACGTGGGAGGGCTTGGTCGCTGACGCCGCGACGCTCAAGGCCGCGGGCGTCACACCCTTCTCGTTCTGCAGCGACATCGGCTGGCCTGTTGCCGATTTCTGGCAAAACGTCTACCTGAAAACTGCAGGTGCTGCCGACTACAACAAGTTGGCCGCCCACGACATCGCCTGGACTGACCCAACGGTCACCACGGCGTTCGACACGCTCGCCGAGCTCGTTGGTAAGCCCCAGTACCTTCTCGGCGGGACCGCGGGAGCGCTCTCGGAATCAGCGAAGTACCCGAGCTGCGTAGACCAGGTGTTCCCCAAGGCCGGGACGATGCCCAAGGCTGCCATGGTTGTCGAGGCCGACTTCGTCGTGTCCGAGATCGTCGGCAACTCTTCCAACTACACGGCAGGCACCGTCGGGGCTGGCGGCAAAGCCTGCACGCTCAACCCGGCTGACACCCCTTGCTATGACTTCTTCGCCTTCCCGGCACCAGCGGCCGACAAGGCCAACAGCACTGCCCTCCAAGGTTCGGGCGACGTGGCGATGATGTTCCATGCGACCCCGCAGGCCAAAGCCTTCATGAGGTACATAGCCAGCCCGGAGCCCGCCGAGGTGTGGGCGCACTTGGGCGGCTACGCATCGCCTAACAAAGACGTGCCTCTCAGCAGCTACCCGGACCCAGTGACGATGGCTGACGCCGCCGAGCTCACCCATGCGTCGTCGTTCGTGTTCAGCCTCGACGACCTCCAGGGCACCTGGGAGCCGGACCTGTGGCAGGACATGCTCAACTTCGTGAAGAACCCGAGCTCGTCCAACATCACCTCCATCGAACAAACGATGCAGAAGCAGGCGACTGCAGCGCTCGGGCACTGATAAAAGCGCGCCGCGAGAGCGAAAGCCCTCCCGGCGTTCGACCATATTGGGCGTGGCCGGCAGTGCCGGTCACGCCCAACTTCTTGGCCGGAAATGCGCCGGGGGCCTATTGCCAGGCGCACGGGCTGAAGTTATTGTCATGAGGTCCGCCTAATACTTCAGGTCATAACGTCAGGACGCGAGAAATGGGACAGAAATGGCAGTAGTCACCGTCGATGAGGTGGCGTCCCCGCCCCGGAGGAAGAAGGGGGGATCGCTCGATAGGCCGAGCCTCAGGGAGCAGGCCGCGTCGTTGGCGTTCCTTGTACCGGGGGCGATCTGGCTGCTCGCCATCGTCATCTACCCCGCAGTTGTTACCGTCAAGGACAGTTTCTTCAACGAAACTGATACCAAGGCGGTCGGGCTTACAAACTATAAGAACCTCTTCACAACGGCCGAGACCCTGATCGCCTTCCGCAACAACGTCATCTGGGTCATCATTTTCCCCTTCGTCGTCACGACAATTGGCCTGGTGCTCGCGGTCCTCACCGAACGGATCCGCTGGGCCACAGCGTTCAAGACAGTCATCTTCCTCCCCGTGGTGTTCAGCGTCACGGCCTCATCGATGGTCTTCACGCAGATTTTCGACACCAGCCCGCAGGTAGGTGTTGCAAACGCGCTCATCCAGACCGTCTCAGACTGGTTCAGCCCGCCGGGCGCATACCCCCTGAGCCCCGGTACGACGGCGGCTTCGTTGGCTTCCTACGGCGCCACTGGAGGGCCCCACGGGACGGTCGTCACCACTTCGGCCGTAAACGCGGGAAGTGCGGTCAAGATTGGCCTGACCGGCTTCCCACCTACCACTTTTCAAGCTCTCGGCGCCCGGCAGGCAGTTTTGCCAAAACCTGCGAAGGGGGACATCGTCGGGGTGGTATGGCGGGACTTCTCGGCCAACAACCCGACCAACACGAGCTCGATCCTGCCCGGTGAGGACGGCTACCCCTTGATGCACCTCTCCCTTCTCAACACCCACGGGTCTCCCGTCGCGTCGGCAACCACTGGGGGAGGGGGCCAGTTCGTCTTCTCGAATGTCGGGCCCGGCGCCTACAAGGTTTCGGTCGACGCATCCAATTTCGCGGCAGGTTTCGGAGCGGGCGGTGTCGGCGTCTCCTGGCTGGGCGGCCAGTCCCTTACCCCGACCGGCGGCCTCGGTCAGACCGAGCAGGCTCTCCTTAGCGTCCCGCTGGTCGACATATCGATGATCATCGCCTACTTGTGGATCTGGGCCGGTTTTACGATGGTAGTGGTAGGAGCCGGCTTGGCGGCTCTCGACCGCCAGGCCCTCGAGGCAGCCAAGGTCGACGGAGCAACCGAGTGGCAGACCCTTCGGCGGGTCACCATCCCCATGCTCGCCCCGGTGCTGGTCGTCGTCCTCGTGACCATGATCATCAACGTCCTCAAGATCTTCGACATCGTGATCAACATGGCGTACAACACCTCTGAGCCCGGCGGCCAGGCAAGCACGCTCGCCTCTGACGTTTATTTCAAGGGTTTCACAAATGGCATTCATACGGGGCTCGCAAGCGCCCTGGCCGTAATCCTGTTCGTGCTCGTGATCCCGGCGATGCTTTTCAACCTGAAGAGGATCAAGGGTGGTGGCTCATGAGCCAAGCTCAGGCGAGGTTTTTGATGGGCGCTCTCGCCGCCCCCGGGTGGAAAGGCAGGCAACTCCCGCAATGAGGATGGGTGACAAATGACTACGGCAACGCCGCCGATCACGCTCGAGACGAACGCGCCGGTCCCGACAGCGATCGCCGCTCCGAAGGCCGGTACGAGGACCGTCAGCTGGCTGCACGCGGGCCGCGCCGTCCTCAACATTTTTATGGTAGTCGTTGCCCTGCTCTGGCTCCTGCCGAGCCTCTCGATGCTCATAATATCCTTCCGGCAGGCCGGCCTTTTCGAGACCTCGGGCTGGTGGAACGTCATCACCCACCCCCTCCAGTGGACGCTTTACAATTACCGTGAGCTGTTCTCAGGCGGCCCCGGGAGCACTGTCCCTTCCGGCTTCCGGGCGGGGGGTGCACTGGACTCTGTCCGCACCTCGTTGGAGATCACAGTCCCGGCAACCGTCCTGGTAGTAGCAGTTTCCGCCCTTGCCGCCTACTCGTTGGTGTTTGGCCGGTGGAGAGGGCGTAATATCATCTTTTTGACCATCGTCGGCCTGATGGTCGTCCCCCTCCAGGTGGCAATACTGCCCGTTGTTGAAGGCTTTGACGATATGGGCAAAACCATCGGCTGGAACCCCTACGGCACGATCGAAGGCGTCGTGATCTTCCACGTCGCTTTCGGCCTGCCTTTTGGCATCTTCCTGATGCGCAACTTCTTCCTCGGGATACCGAAGGACTTGATCGAGGCGGGCCGGGTCGATGGAGCGGGCGAGTGGACCCTGTTCCGGCGCGTCGTGATACCCATCGGTGTCGCTGCTGCCGCATCGCTCGCCATTTTCCAGTTCATTTGGACCTGGAACGACCTTCTTGTGGCGCTCGTTATCCTCGGTGCAGACCCGCACGTTCCGATCACGCTCTTCATCTACGGGCAGGAACGGACCTTGGCGGCCAACTTCTGGATCATCTCGACCGGCTCGATCGTTTCGATCGTCATCCCGCTCGCCGTTTTTCTCGGGTTCCAGCGCTACTTCGTCCGGGGAGTGCTGGCGGGCGCAGTCAAGTAGCGAGCGGCCAGCCACCGCCGCGGCCAGCTGCCGCCGCGGCCAGGCTAGGTCAGGCCGCCCCCAACCTCAGCGGCAAGCGCCACGCGAGCGCCGGGCCGCTGGCGGCGGTTTCGCGTCCCGGCGGGGACGACGAAGACAAGCGGCACAACACAGGCCAGCAACGCCGCGAGGACGAAAAAGGCCTTCGTGAGGACGGCGACCTCGTCCCCGGTGTGGGCGGCCACCGACGCCACCAAGCAGACGCTGAGGATGGCGCCACCCTGGCGCGCAGCCGCTCTCACGCCTGTGATGGCCCCGACGTCGTCGGGCGCCAGCTCGATGGAAGCGTTGTTGGCTGCGGGGGCCGAAAGGCCGGTACCGAGCCCCGTGAGCGTCGAACCAAGAGCCAACCAGACATAGGGCGAAAACAGCACCGGGGTGGTGGCGATCATCGCCAGCCCGGCGGTGATCAAACCGATGCCGACGATAATGGGCAGCCGGTAGCCGGTGCGGTAGATCAACATTGATGCGAATATCGCGAGCACGATCTCCCCCACAGCCCGCGATGTGAGCAGGGTCCCCGAGGCGAGCGGCGAGAGGTGGTAACGGTCCTGAGCAAACAGTGGCACGAGCGAGCCGAAGCCGATCACGCATGCACCCCAGACAAAATTGACCATGTTTGTGGCGGCGAAGACCC
>DATJUH010000387.1:0-3585 GCA_035502515.1 Acidimicrobiales bacterium | reverse complement strand
CATCCTTGGGCCTCACGACGAGCAAGTCGATGTCGCTGTCGGGCCGCATGCGGCCAGCGGCTGCCGAGCCGAACAGCGCCGCGAAGACGGGGGCCTGTTTCCAGCCGGCAAGCTCGGCCCTGATGCGCGCTAGAAGCTCGTGGCGCAGTCCGGCCAGCGCAACGATGTATGGCGCCGCAAGGTGGCGCCTGTTGAGGGAGTAGAGGTCGGCCTTACCGGCACGTCTCGCGTTGACAATGCCTTGCCCGACGAGCCTGTGCAGGCAGTTGCGGACGCCCTTTTCCGAGTGCCGCCCAGCCACCTGGTGGACTTGCCTGCCGGTGAACTCGGCTTCGGCACTAGCCAGTACTGCCAGGACATCGGCGTCTACGGTGGGCGAGACGACTGTTAGGGGCCTTGCTAAGTCCACGCCCGCCACCCGCTCTTTGGGGATGATCTTACCGACATCGATACTATTCTACCGATATCACGACTATTGTGCGGTCTGGTCCATGCAATATCTCGATTCCTCAGCCTCTCAACTACCTGCTCACCGGCCATGCCGAAGTCGCCTCCGCAGCCAAGGCGAACTCGGTCCATGAGGCGGGGGCCCCACGTTACGGCAGACGGCGTGGCGAGGCCGCTTAGAGCCCAATGCTGTGTGCAGTTCTGTGTGCAGTTTGCCCCGGACCTATGTGTCCAAGGCGCGGTGAAACTCCTGGTCGAGGTATCTCGGACGATACGGATGAACTTGTACGGACTCGGTGCCGACATCTTCTAAGCGGCGGGTCGCAGGTTCGAAACCTGCCGGGGGCACACCTTCTGACCAGGGCTTTTTTGTCGTAGAAGACAATTGACCGTTCGGAAATGTGTGCAATTTGTGTGCGCAGCTGTGGACGCCACGAGCTCGTACGGACTCGTACGGACTCACACCAGTGTGGGGGTACCGGGGATTGACCCGCGAACATACGAGCTCATGGCTCCTGCGCTGGTGGCCGGACAGGCTATCTGGCGGGGACAGCCCGCAGCCCCTACTTGCCAACGTCCGCTGGGCTAGGTAGGCGGCGAGGGTGGCCCGTCCTGTGTGACGGCTTCGGCGTCACGGTCCGGCTCAAGCCGCTTGACCTTGGCCGTCACGCCACCCAAGGACTGACGTCACCTCCACCAAAGGGGGCACCGTGAGGAGTACCTCGCCTACCGTTGCCTCGACGACGTCGGCTGGGTCGAGGCCACCGGCGGTGAACACGGCCGGGTTGAGGGCCTGGCCGCCATATCCTGGCCAGCGCCCCGACTTACTCCGTGCTGGCCTCAGAGGCTTCGCTATTTGCCCTAGTGGCGTACCGATGCCTCACCCGCGACGGTGGCCGCCTGTCCCCGGGCTACGGCCGGCCGAGCAAGGCCAGAGGTCCTGTTTTAGTGGCCGACGTTGAGCGCTCTTAGCGTGGCGCCACCGGGTGCCGGTATTCTGGCGGCGCCAAGTGGGGGCGAGTGGTCCGGCCCCCCGAGCCACAAGTGCCCCCCAGCTCAGCGAAGCACTTTCATCCTCCTCCTGGCAGGTTTCCTCGGGTGCCGTCTTATGAGCAGCGCCGTCAATAGCGCCCTCACCGACAACCCTGACTGGTACGGCCGGTATGGCCCAAATCCGGCGCTGTCGCAATAAGGACGCGCCGTAGTTGCTTGAGCTTTTAGCGAGGCCTCTCGCGCCTCGACGCTCAGGAGGCTTGGGGGGTCTAACCCCAAGAGCCTTGCCCCAAAGTGATCGCTACGCATCGGCGCACGATCATAGGACCGGCCTTTCGGGAGGATAAGCAACAAAACGTCCTATCTCGTAGCCCGCGTCATAGCCCCAAGTGTGCCTCCCTTCACCACGAGGTCGCCTAAAGCTGCGGGTACCGGATAAACGCCCAGCGTGGTCATGGCGACTGGCATCAGGGTTCGTCAGTTGAGGAATCGGAAAATCCTCGCCAGTTCCTTGCGTGGGCTTGTTGCCGAAGCTACCATGCCGCCCAGTGAAACAGGCAGTCTATCGGCGGATGTTCATTCAGCTCAAGGGTCCATGAGGCGGACCGCGGTCGGTTGGCGCGTCGAGGCTCGGGTCTCCCGCCTGCGCATCAAGGCCGACGGGCCCTGATTTCCGTTTTACCTGCCCGTCGCTAAGTCTTTTGCTGCCTTTGTGGTGCTTCCCAGTCGATAAATAGGCTCCCTCATCGCTGCGGGCCCGCCCGGTTTGCGCGATCACCATGACTCAGCGGCTGAAGAAGGCGATCATCAACGGCCTGCTCGGACGAAAGCCGCATCGACCAGCCCTGAAAGCCGGCCAACATCCAGGTTGAATGTTGTTCGTTGTGCCGGGGAGAATCCAAACCATTCGGCGTATCTGCCGGGACAGCAAGTCCCCCCAACGTTAATCGCCCGCCTATCCGAAAGATGAAGTCTTTTAGCCCTAGATCACCGGGAGAGGATTTGAAGGGGACCGAAAAGACGAGAGCCGTTTCTTCACAGTGGTTATGACGTTGTCCGGGGTCGTTATTTGCGGGCTGCTCGTCGCGATCGTGGTCGCCGTCATCCAAAAGGACAACGGGTCATCGAGTGCGACATCGGCCAGGCACAGGTGCGCCGGCGCCGGCTTTGCCGGTCACTACGACAGCGGCAACGTCAAGCGCGAAGCGCCAAGTTATTCGAATCACGGTAATGGGGAACTGCCACGATGATGTCGATGTTGACGATGACCAGGGAAGCTTCTCGAACGGCTCATTAGATGGTGAGTGCTGGCTCAATAGCCCTTGGACCACGACATTGTCGTCCGGGGAGTCGTCACTCGACGTAAGCGCTAACTCCGACTTCGGACCGCTGACTTGGGAGATCCGGGTACCGGGGCAGAAACCGATCATCCAGACCGCCAGCAGCGGCGAGTACCTCAACGTCGAGTGCGACTCTAGTGGGATCTAGCCGTGGCGTCAGAGAAAGGAAACGAAAGAATGACGTACCGCTACGCCTCCACAGCAGACATCGTCATGGCCGTGGTTGGTAGTACAGCGACTAGCTCGTGGGCCGTCCGTGCGCCAACAGAGTTGCAGCTTCTGGCCTCCACCGAGTCTCATGTGCTCACGCTCCTCCACAGCTACAAATCGACCGCCCCTTAGTTTTCGTAGCGAAGCAAGCAGAGGAAGATGGCCAAAGTGCGAAAGGGAACTGCATCCCAGACAACGGGGGTAAACGAGAGGGATCTGGTCGCGTTCGAGCGATTCAGCAAGATCGTTGACGGCCCCATGACTGTATTGGCGATTGTGTGGTTGCCGCTTATTGTCGTACCTCTCATCGTCCACCTGGGCCCGGCAGTTTCCGGCGTCTTCAGCGCTATCGACTACGCGCTATGGGCGTTGTTCGTCGTGGAGTACCTTGTCAAGCTCTATCTCTATCCCCGCCGGCTTGTCTTTGTCCGCTCCCACCTTCTCGACCTCCTGATCGTCGCCGTTCCGTTCGTGCGCCCTCTGATGTTGTTACGCGTATTAGCGACCTTTCGGGTTGGTGCGCTTGCAGTCGACGGCCTCGGCCGCGCGAAAAAGCTGCTTACCCAGCACAACCTCCACTATGTGGTGTTGGCAG
>DATJUH010000386.1:0-7198 GCA_035502515.1 Acidimicrobiales bacterium | reverse complement strand
GACGTTTGCAGCCGCGGGCGGCGCGGTGGTCACCCGATGCTTACGCCTTTTTGAGCCGTGATCCGGGTGTAGACCTCGGGCCGGCGGTACCTTTCGAAGTCGAAGACCGTGCTGGTGTACCGCCGGCACCAGTCGAGGTCGCAGGTGGCCACGACCACCTCGTCCCCGGCCGTGAAGGCCTGTGCCACCAGCTGACCGGTGGGGGCGATGATGCAGCTCTGGGCGATCGAGTCGACTCCGTCCTCGACCCCCCCTTTGGCCGCCGCTACTACCCAGGTCCCGTTCTGATAGGCGCCGGCCTGCATGACCAGCTGGTTGTGGAAGGCGCCGAGGATGTCCTGGGAGGGGTCGGGGGCGTAATGGACGGGCGTGTTGTAGCCGCAGCAGATCAGTTCGGCACCCTGGAGCCCCATCACCCGGTAAGTCTCCGGCCAGCGCCGGTCGTTGCAGATCATCATCCCCACGCGGGCGCCGAAGGCCGGCCACACCCCGAAACCGTCGGGGCCAGGTTCGAAGTAGCGCCGTTCCAGGTGCTGGAACCGCCGCCACGGCTCGTGTTCCTCATGGCCGGGGATGTGCACCTTGCGGAAGACGGCGATGGCCGAGCCGTCCGGGCCGACGAGGATCTGGCTGTTGTAGTGGTGGCCGTCGGGCGTCAGCTCTGCGTAGCCGAGGCAGAAACCAACCCCGAGGTGGGCGGCCTCGTCGAAGAGCGGTTTGGTGGCCGGTCCGGGCATCTCCGTCTCGAACCAGACGTCGACGGCCTCCTGGCTTTCCTCCCAGTGGCGAGGGAAGAAAGTGGTCAGCGCCAGCTCGGGGAACACCACCAGCTCGGCCCGCCGGTGGTGAGCCGTTCGCAGCAGCGCCATCATCCGTTCGACCACCGAAGCCCGGCTCTCGTCGGGAGCAACGGGCCCGAGCTGGGCGGCGGCGACGGTCAGCTCTCTCGGCATCGGGCTGCTCCGACGGGGAGACCGGTGTTGGCCCGGGTCGCCGGGCCCGCTGCGGTCGTAGTCACGACTCCACCAATACCCCTGCTCAGCCAGCCTGTCAATAACACGTTCACGCTGTTCATGAGCCTGAAATGCGCCAACCCTGGCCCCAACCTGGAACAGCCTGGCCACCACCGGCCTGGCCAGATAAAAGTACGCGTTAACCCCCGGCAAAAGACCGGCGCTGTTTGCATCTTTCGACGGCGGGGCCGCGCCTGTAGGGACCTTTGCTCGGTTTCCGGCGAAAACTGCTGGTAGTACCCCTAGAGACGGGCAAAGAGGCGGGCCGCCTGCTCGGCTGCCTTCGCTCGCACCTCGGCCGGGTCCACCCTCGTGGCCCGCCCGCCGGTCACTACCAGCTCCCCTCCGACCCGGACGTCGAGGGCACGCACGCCTGGAGTAAAGGCCAGCTTCCAGGGATCGTCGACGCCGTCGTAGGACCACCGCACCACATCGCCGAGCGCCTCGGGGACGAGCTCCCACCCGGACCGGGCCCACTCCCACGGCTGGGCCGGGCTCATCAACACGTCTGCCTCCCGCCCCCGGGCGTAGGCGATGCGGAACTCCTCGAGCATGTCGGCGCCGATCCCGTCCGTCCCCAGCGCCACCGGTCCGTCCCAGCGAGCCGGGTGGGCGTAACCGACGGAGTTGTTCATGTTGGACCGGGGGTTGTGAGCGAGCGTCCCGGGCAGGTGACGGTCCAGGTGGACACCGTGCGCCAGCAGCCAGTTGGGCCGGGCCAACCCCTCCAGGCGGGCACCGGCGCCGGCGTCCACCACGTCTTCAGCTACGTGGATGTGGACCCCGACACCCAGGTCCGTGGCCAGGCCGGCCGCCGCTTGCAAGGTGGCCTCGTGGCAGGTGAAGGCGGCGTGGGCGCCCACCATCCCTCGCCCACCGGCCCGGATGAAACGCTGGTTTTCCTCCAGGCCCAACCGCGCCCCCTCGGGACCGTGCCGGTCCGTGACGCCGTAGGCGCAGACGACCCTCACGCCCACCTCCCGGCAGGCGCCGGCGATGACGTCCAGGCTGCCTTCGATGGCCGAAGGGCTCTCGTGGTGGTCGATGATGGCGGTCGTACCGCACTCCAGGGCTTCCAGGGCGCCCAGCCGGGCAGAAGCCCTGATCATCTCCAGGTCCAGGGCCACGTCCAGCCGCCACCAGATCTGCTGAAGGATCTCGATGAACGTCGTGGGTTGGGCCGGAGGCGGCGGCATTCCCCTGGCCAGCGCAGAGTAGAGATGGTGGTGGGCGCACACCATCCCCGGCGTCGTGTCGCCCATCAGGGGAGGCCCTGGACGCGAGTTGCAGCCGCCCGGTGGCGGGCCAGCCGGTCTTCGAGCGCCACATCCACCAGTGTCCCGGCTTCGACGACCGGCCGGCCGGCGACGACGGTGTGGAACGCCTGCACCGGTCCGCAGCGCAAGAGCGCCTCCACGGGGTCGCTCAGAGCACCTGCGAACCGGGGCCCGTCCAGCCGCCAGCAGACGAGGTCGCCTACAGCTCCCGGACGGAGCACCCCGAGCTCCCCCTGCCGTCCGAGGCACGCTGCTCCGCCCAGCGTGGCCAGCTCGAGGGCCCGGCGGGCACCGGTCGAGGCTGCTCCGGAGCGGTGGCGGG
Organism: Acidimicrobiales bacterium; assembly: GCA_035502515.1. GTDB lineage: Bacteria > Actinomycetota > Acidimicrobiia > Acidimicrobiales > Palsa-688 > Fen-671. The sequence continues at coordinate 4,586 of DATJUH010000386.1, read as the reverse complement.
CCAGCAACAACGCCATCCTGGCTTCGAGCCAGAGCGAAGCCGAGTCGGCCGACGACGACCCGTCGCAGCCGAGGCCGACGGGTGCACCGGCCGCCATCAGCTCCGCCACCGGGGCCAGGCCCACGCCCAGCAGCAAGTTGGAGCTCGGGCAATGAGCGACGCCCACGCCGGCGTGGCCGAGCCGCTGGATCTCGGAAGCGTCCGGGTGGACGCAGTGGGCCACCCATGACCGGTCGGAAAGCCAGCCCACATCCTCGAAAAATGCCACCGGACGGCACCCGTACTTTTCGAGGCAGTAGCTGTCCTCGTCGGGGTCTTCAGCCAGGTGGGTATGCAGCCTGACGTCCAGCCGTTCGGCCAGTGCGGCCGTGGCCGCCATCAGGCCACGGCTCACGGTGAACGGCGAACAAGGGGCCAGGGCGATCCGCACCATGGCGCCGGGAGCCGGGTCATGGTGAGCGGCCACCGCCGCCTCGCTGGCGGCCAGGATGGTGTCCTCGTCCTGGACGACGGAGTCGGGCGGCAGCCCGCCGTCTTTCTCCGAGACGCTCATCGAGCCGCGCGTGGGATGAAAACGCAGGCCCAGTTCCCGGGCGGCGCGGATCTCGGCGGCCAGCAGATCGCCGCCGCCGGCCGGGTGCACGTACAGGTGGTCGGTGGTAGTGGTGCACCCGCCGAGGGCGAGTTCCGCCAGGCCGACGTAGGCCGACAAGTAGACCGCGTCCTCGTCCAGCCGCGCCCAATGCGGGTACAGGGTGCGCAGCCAGCCGAACAGCCCCGAGCGGGTGGCGGGCGCGAAGGCCCGGGTGAGGTTCTGGTAGATGTGATGGTGGGCGTTGACGAGCCCTGGTGTGACGAGGCACCCGCCGGCCCGGAGGGCGCGCCGGGCCGGCGGCTCGAGGCCGGGCGGGCCAACACCGACGACGAACCCGGCATCGATGGCCACCCAGCCCCCCGCCACTTCCCGGCCCGCGTCCATGGTCGCCACCAGTTCGGCCCCCGTGACGACGAGGTCGACGGGCGCGCCGGCCGGCTTTTCAGCCTTTTCGGCGCCATCGGAAAGGTCGTTGAGGCCGGTGAGGCCGGTGAGGTCGCTGAGGTCCGCAGGCCCGGGCACCGCGGCGACAGTACTCCTCCCGGCCGTTGGCCACGTTGCGTGAATTCTCTGTTTCGCCTGCTGGTATGGCCAACACCCTGACCAGTCAGGATCCGGATGATCTAGTAACGTCCGTCGGAAGCCACGCCGGGCCGGTCCCGGCGGTGGGGGATCACGGTGACGCTGCCGGCAGCGCCGCCTGAAGAAGTTCCGGGAACAAAGTGAACAAGAGACAGCGGCCCACTCGCTCCAGGGGGGCCTGAGGAACGTGCTTCTTAGAAGTCAGCGTGCGCTGATATCGGGAGCGAGCGGCCGCTGCCTCTCTCATGTGGTTCGCGGAGCCTCTTTATAGGTCGATCACCAGTTCAGCTGGACCGGACGCAGCGGGCCCAGCACGGCAACGCTGCTCCGGGTGAGAAGCGAGAGGAAAAGAAAGGGAAAGGCAATATGGGGAGAGATGACTCTGACCTGACGGGGAAGTGGCTCGGGCGCGGCTGGCTCCGGCCCACTGCCACACTGTCCGCGGTCGTCCTGGCCACCAGCATGGCCCTTGTAACCAGCACCACACCCAGCTTCGCAGCGACGCACGCGCGGACGGCGAGCGCCTCGAAAACGCAGTTCCTGGCCTGCGAGGTCACCGATACCGGAGGGATCAACGACCGCTCCTTCAACGCCTCGGCCTACCAGGGGCTGAAGGACGCGGTGGGCGTCGACCACAACGTGGTGCCGAAGTTCCTCTCGTCGAGCTCGACGAGCGACTACACGCCGAATATCAACGACTTTCTGAGCGAGAAATGCGGCATCATCATCACCGTCGGTTACGACATGGCCCAGGCCACTCAGACCGCGGCCAAGGCGAACCCGATGGTGCACTTCGCCATCGTCGACTGCCCGGGCGGGACGGCGGCCGGTTGCCCCGGTTTCAGCACCTCTGAGAAGACCCTGCCGAACATCGACAACCTGGCCTACGAGACGAACGAGGATGCGTTCCTGGGCGGCTATCTCGCCGCCGCCACGGCCAAGTCGAACTCAATAGCCCCAGACGGGGCCGTGGGCGAGTTCGGCGGGCAGAACATCCCGACCGTCACCATCTACATGGACGGCTGGGTGGCCGGTGTGCGCTACTACGACCAGCTGAACCACAAGTCGGTCAAGGTGTACGGCTGGTACCCGACCTCCAAGGGCCGGACCGCCGATAACTACACAGGCAACGGGTTGTTCACCAACAACTTCACCGACGACGGCCTCGGCAAGACTGACACCCAGAGCCTCATCGGCGAGGGCGCCAGCGTCATCTTCTCCGTGGCCGGCGGGGTCGGCCTGGGCGCGGTGGCGGCGATCCAGTCGGCTGATTCCAGCAGCCCGGCCTCGGTCACGATGGAATGGGTCGATACTGACGGCTGCGTTTCGGACCCGAGCGGCTGCAAGTACTTCATCACCAGCGTGGAGAAAGGCATCGCCCCCTCGGTAGAAACCGCAGTGCTGGCCGCCGCCCGCGGTACCTTCAAGGGCGGCTTCTACACCGGCAACCTCGCCAACGACGGCGTCGCCCTGGCTCCTTACCACGACTTCGCCGGCAAGATCCCGGCGAAAGTGACGTCCCAGCTCAACACCATCAAGGCCGGCATCGAGAGTGGCAAGATCTCGGTGAACCCGTGTAGCTACCCGGCGGCCGCGGCCACACCGAGCACTTCTCTGTCCTCCGTCTGCTCGGGGTGACGAACCGCTTCGGCTGATACCGCTCAGCTGATGCGTCTCAGCTGATACGGAGCCGGTAGTGGACCGGTGTGGCCAACGGCCCAGCGCGTCCGCTATAGCTCTGGTGACGTGATGGGACCGGGCAGGTCGGCGACCTGCCCGGTTCCTCGTGCGAGCGAGGAGGCGCCCGATGAAGCTCGAACTCATCGACATCACCAAGCGCTTCGGCGACCTCGTCGCCAACGACGAAGTGACTCTGAGCGTCGAGGAGGGCGAGATCCACGGCCTCCTGGGCGAGAACGGCGCCGGCAAGACGACGCTGATGAACGTCCTGTTCGGCATGGTGCGGCCGGACAGCGGAGAGATCCGCATCGGCGGCACACCGGTCCGGATCTCCGCTCCGGGCGACGCCGTGCGGGCCGGGATCGGCATGGTCCACCAGCACTTCATGCTGGTCCCCGTTTTCACTGTGGCCGAGAACGTCGTGCTCGGGTTCGAGCCGACGAAGGGCAAGGTCTTCTACGACCGCCGCAAGGCCGCCGCCAACCTCCGCCGCCTATCGGTGGAGTACGGCCTCGAGGTGGACCCGGACGCCATCGTCGAAGACCTTCCGGTCGGGGTCCAGCAACGAGTGGAGATCCTCAAAGCGCTCGAGCGCGACGCGCATGTGCTCATCCTCGACGAGCCCACGGCGGTGCTGACGCCGCAAGAGACCGAGGCTCTCTTCCGCATCATGCGCTCGCTGGCGGCGGCCGGGCGCTCGATCCTGTTCATCAGCCACAAGCTCAAAGAGGTGCGCGAGATCGCCGACCGGGTGACGGTGATGCGGCTTGGAAAGGTCGTCGGCACCACCACGCCGGCCGAGTCGAGCGAACAACAGCTGGCCTCGATGATGGTCGGCCGGTCCGTCGAGTTGACAGTGGCCAAGGGCCCGGCCGTTCCCGGCGACGTCGTGCTCGAGGTCAGTGGTCTCACCGTCGCCGACGACCGCGACCTGGTCGCCGTCGACGGCGTCGACCTCGAGGTGCGCTCCGGGGAGATCGTGGCCCTGGCCGGCGTGCAGGGGAACGGCCAGACGGAGCTGGTGGAGGCCATAACCGGCCTGCGCCACATCAGGGACGGCAGTGTCATCGTCGCCGGTCAGGACCTGACACGGGCCACGCCCCGCCAGCGCCTTCACGCCGGCGTGGCCCACGTGCCCGAGGACCGGCACAAGGACGCCCTGGTGCTGCCGTTGCCGCTGGCGGACAACCTCGTGCTCGACATGTACGGAGACGCACCGTACGCCGGCCGAGCGTCGCGGAAACTCGGCGCCGTCAAGGAGAACGCGGAACGCAGGGTGCGGGAGTTCGACATCCGCGCCCGCTCCGTCGAGGATCCCGTCTCATCGCTCTCGGGCGGTAACCAGCAGAAAGTCGTGCTGGCCCGCGAGTTCGGCCGGCCGGTCAAGTTGGTGGTGGCGTCGCAGCCCACGCGTGGCCTCGACGTCGGCTCGATTGAGTACGTCCACCAGCGGATCGTGGCCGAGCGCGACCAGGGTACGGCGGTCCTCATTATCTCGTCCGAGCTCGACGAGGTTCTGGCTCTGGGCGATCGGATCGCCGTCATGTACAGGGGCCGGATCATCGGCGTGGTCGACCCGAGCGCCGGCCGGGAGCGGATCGGCCTGATGATGGCCGGTGTCTCTGGAGCCGGTGTCTCTGAGGCCGGTGTCTCTGAGGCCGGTGTCTCTGAGGCCGGTGTCTCTGAGGCCGGTGTCTCTGAGGCCGGTGTCTCTGAGGCCGGTGTCTCT
>DATJUH010000385.1:0-3605 GCA_035502515.1 Acidimicrobiales bacterium | reverse complement strand
TGAGCGGCCACCACTACCGCCCGCAGCCACGTACTCGGCCGCCATCACGATTGCCGCCGAGCGCATAAGCAACGTCTCGCGCAGGTACTGGGCGAGACCGACCCGGCCGCCATCGGGCGCCGTGCCGGCGATGAAGGCGGGGTTGGAAGCCGTGACCCGGTGCACCAGGTCCGCAAACCGTGCGTCGCGGTCGGCGGCGCCCTCGTAGAAGGTGTCCTCGCCTACCATGTTCGTGGCGGCCAACAGGAACAAGTCCGACTCCAAGTCCCGCACGTAGGCGGCACCACCCTCGTAGGTGGCGGCCCACTGCGACACGGTGCGGACAGGCGCCTTCAAGCTGCCCCGCAGCGGGCGGCGCTTCGTGCCCGAGAACTTCGTCATTTGGTTCTCCTTTCTTGGGTAATTTGAGGTTGTTTATTGGCGCAGTTAAGTGCCGGTCAGTGGACCGGGCGGACGAGCGGTTGCCGAATCGAACGGCGTTCACCAGAAGTAAGCCCGTCCTGCGCAGCTGACCGCGGGAAGTCCGGCCTGGGTACCGAGGGAGCGAAGGCGAGTTCCCATTGCTCTGCCTATTGAGCTACGCCCCGATTCGGGGTTAGCGACAAAACTCCCTGACCAGGGCGTTCAGGTGGCCTAGGGAGGGCAGATCCCGGCTTTAGTCGGCTGGTCCCCCACCTCCGAGCAGGTCGTCCACCTGGCTCAGCGCGATGGCCTCCAGTTCGCGGACGAGCTCTCGAAGGCGGCGGTCGGCGGCGAGGAGCGGCCTCAGGCGCTCGGCTTGGTCGGTGCTCAGCGTCTTGGTCACCTGGTGGGCGCCTTCCTGGCGCATCCAGGTGGGGTAAGGGCCGTGGAGACGGGGCGGGTCGGCCCGGCAGTGGCAGCCAGAACGCTGGCAGCGGGTCGAGCGCTCGACCACCGACCCCGGTAGCACGGCACCGAGCCTGGCGATCTCGGCCAGGATCTCCCGGCGCTTCTGGTCTGGTCCCATCGACCCTAGCATCCCTCATCCGTGGACTTGAATAGAATACTACTCAAGCCGATGGGGGCACGGCCGTCCCAACGCGACGCCAGCGTCTCGACGTGCTGGCGGCGCTTTTGCGAGCTCCAGGGCCTGGCGCCTGACCCCCTGGACGCCGAGGTGGCCGAAGCGTTCGTGGTGGTGGGCCTGCCCGGGAGGGCGCCGGGGACCAAAGGCACGTACCGCTCGGCGCTGCGGCGCGCTGCAGGCGGAGGCCGGCCGTCGTTGGCCACGCCTTTTGGCGGCTCCCCCGCCAAAGCGCCCTACAGCGCTGAAGAAACAGCGGAGCTATTTGCTGTCGCCGCCTCCCAGCGGGCACCATGGCGGCGAGCCTCGGCCCTGGCATTGCTGGTGCTCGGCCTCGGGGCCGGGCTGCGCCCGGGCGAGCTGGCCGCCGCCACCGGTGACGACGTCAGGGCCCGAGGGGGGCGAGTGAGGGCCCAGGTGGGGGCGGGGCGCGTCGTCCCGGTGCTGGGAGCGTACGCGAAAACCCTTGCCCACCAAGCAAACCAGGCCGGGCCGGGCTACCTTTTCTGCCCGGGTGAGGCGGACCGTTCCTATTACAACTTCGTCAACAACTTCTGCTACCACCTCCAGGCCGACCCGGGTGCCCCGCGGCTTTGTTTGCGACGGGCCCGTTCCAGTTTTATCTGCGACCACCTGGCGGCGGGCACACCTTTGCGGGAACTGCTTTACATAAGCGGCATTTCTGAGGTCGAATCGCTGCTCCGTTATGCCCGCCACGTCCCCGGGGCGCCGGGCTCCAAAGCCGAGCTGAGGAAAAGGCTCCGCTGCGGGTGAGCACAGGCCAGAGCGTCCCGCCATTTAGCTCGGTGCTCGCCGACGAAGCGATCTCGTTTTGCACCGAAGTCATCGATAGCTCCGGGGTGGCAGGGAAAATAGAGGCCCTCCTCGCCCGGAAGACCGGCCGGCCCCGGCAGATGAAAGTGCGCGCCGTGCTGGTGGCGCTGTTGCTGCTCGCCCTAGACGACCGGCCGCTGCACATAAAAGCAGCCACGAAGCTGTTGTTCTGCAAAATGCCGGCCTCCTGGCGGGCCCAGCTCGGCATAAAAGGGGAGGCTACGGGCAGCAAAGCGTTCCTAGCGCGTTACCGCCAAGCCCGTTACCTGTTCCACCTGGCCCTTTCTGTGGTCGACCCTTCCCCCAGCCCAAAGGGCAGGGTGCTCCCGGCCAAAGAGCTGGCCGCCAGGCGCAAGGAACTGAGCGACGCCGAGGTCGCCCGCCGGCAGGCAGCTTTGGAGAAATTGCTGGCCGACTTGGTCGAGGCGTCGGTCAAAGTGTGCTCGGCCGAGGAACTGGCTGGCTTTGACGGCTCCGTGGGCTTGGACGCCACCCCGGTGCCGCTGTGGTCCCGGGGGCCGTCGGTGCGCCGGGGGACGTGCGCCAGCGACCCCGACGGGGGCTGGTACGTGCGGGAAGCCGACAGCCGGGAGGTGACCGGGTCCGAGGCCAAGGCGTTACGGAAGATCTACTGGGCCCTGGAAGCCACCATCGTGACCATGGGACGGCCGCCGGGGGACGTCCCCACCTACCCCAACCTGGCCCTCGGGGCCGTGCTCGGCCGGCCCGGGGAGGACCCGGGCGGGACCGGGGCCAGGTTGTTGGCCCAGGTGCGCTCTCGCGGTTGGCCGGCGGGGTTCTTGGGCGCCGACCGCGGTTACACCCAGGCGCTCCCCGAACGGTTCCACTTGCCGGTGCGAGCGTTGGGTTATTCGCTGGTGATGGACTACAAGGTGACCGAGCTCGGGCGCCAGGCCAACAGCCAGGGGGCGGTCATGGTCGACGGCGCCTTTTACTGCCCGGCCATGCCCGAGGCGCTGGTTACAGCCAGCGCGGACAAACGCGCCGGCCGGGCCGACGAAGAGACGTCCAGTGAACGCATCTCGGCTCGCCGCTCCTGGCGCCTGGTGCGTAAAGAAGGCCCCGACGCTGACGGTTATGAACGTTTCGCCTGCCCCGCCCAGGGCCCGCACCCCCACCTAGCCTGCCCGTTGCGGCCCGAGGCCGCCGCTCGGGCGCTGGGCAAGGTCCCCGTGCTGTCCCCGCCGGAGCTGCCGCCCAAGGTCTGCACCCAGTCGGCGGTCACAGTCGCCCCCGACATCGGCGCCCGCCACCGCCAGGACCTGGCCTTCGGGTCAGAAGACTGGGCCCGCACCTATGCGACTTACCGGAACACGATCGAAGGCTGGAACGGCTACGTGAAGGACACCGCCCACGAGGCCCTCGCCCAGCCCGGGCGCCGACGGGTAAGGGGCATCGCCGCCCAAAGCTTCTTCGTGACGTTCCTGTTGATGGCGGCAAACTTCAGGAAGATCGCCGCTTTTCGCCAACTCGTCGCCGACGGCCCTGCTGCGGAGGCAGCGGAACGGGCCCGGCGCCGCCGGGTCAGCCTGGCTGGCTACCGGCCGCCGCCCTAAAGCCCCCATCGCCGCTGCTGCGTGCGGCTAGCGGTGCCAAGACGCGCACGCCCACCGTCCCGGGCCCGGTCAGCACCTCGTAGATGGCGGTTAACGGTCACACGCCAACGCGACAATGGCCGTGACGGCTCATGGCGAGCGAGTTTTGT
>DATJUH010000384.1:0-8412 GCA_035502515.1 Acidimicrobiales bacterium | reverse complement strand
GCCCGTCGCGTAGGCTCGCCTCGGTATGGACGACCGGCCCATCGGCATGTTCGACAGCGGCTTTGGCGGGCTCACCGTGGCCAAGGCCCTGACCGACCTCTTGCCGTCCGAGGACCTCGTGTACGTCGGGGATTCGGGACGCTACCCGTACGGGCCCCGGAGCCTCGACGAAGTACGCAATTTTGCCGCCCAGATCACCAGGAAGCTGGTCGAGGCGCACGACGTGAAACTGGTGGTGGTGGCCTGCAATACGGCCACGGCTGCGGCTTTGGAGATGCTGCGCTTCGATTTCGACGTCCCCCTGGTGGGGGTGATCGACCCCGGTGTCCGGGCGTTGCTTTCGGTCACCCGGAGCGGCCGGGTCGGGGTGATAGGGACGGTGGGGGCCATCGGCTCCGGGGCCTACGAGCGGGCGGTAAGAGCCCGTCGATGGTTGACTGCAGCCGGGTTGCCGGTCGAGCTGACCTGTGCGGCCTGCCCGGGCCTGGTCGAGCTCGTCGAACGGGGGCAGACCCGCGGTCCCGAGGCCCGTTCCCTGGTGGGCCGGCTGTTGGCGCCGGTGGTCGAGGCGGGTATCGATTCGCTGCTGCTGGGGTGCACTCATTACCCCTACCTGGCACGGACAATAGGTGAGGTGATGGGACCGGATGTCGTGCTGGTCAGCTCGGCCGACGAGACGGCCTTCGAAGTCCGGGGCATCCTCCTCGAGACCGGCTTGGGCCGTCGCAGTGTCGCCAAAGGTAGCCACCGCTGGATCTCTTCAGGCCCGGTCCGCAATTTTGTCCGGTTGGGACAGGAGTTCTTTGGTCCCGACCTGGACCACGCCGAACATTGGGCTGCGCCCGTGCCGCAACCGGCCCGAGTGAACCCGGCCCGGGTGAAATGGACCAGCACTAAATGACAGAGCCCAGGCCGTCCCCGCCGGCGCACGCAGCCCCCGGAGACGGGGGCCCGTTTTCCCTCACTGTCCTCGGCTCGGACGGCAGTTACCCCGGCCCGGGCGGTGCTTGTAGCGGTTACCTGCTGCGCAGTGACGGATTTGCTACGTGGATGGACGCCGGTCCCGGGACTATGGCTAACCTGCAAACGCACATCCCGTTGGCCAGCCTGGACGCCGTCGTGATCAGCCACTCTCATCCCGACCACTGGAGCGACCTGGAAGGCCTCTATGTCGCCATGCGTTACTTCCTCGGCCGGCAGGGCCTCCCCATCTATGCGCCGGAGGGCTTGCGTGACCTGATGAGGGGGGAACACCGCGATGGCACTCTCGACTGGCGGGTCATCGCCGGTGGCGACCGGGCGCAGCTCGGCCCGGCCGCCTGGAGCTGGTCGCGTACGGACCACCCGGTCGAGACCCTGGCGGCGAGGGTCGAAGTAGCCGGCCGGGCACTTGGCTACTCGGCTGACACGGGCCCGGCCTGGGAGCTGAGCGAGCTGGGCGCCGGTATCCGGCTGGCGCTGGTGGAAGCGTGCTTGAGCCTGGAACAGGAGGGGATCATGCAGCACTTGAGCGCCCGGCAGGCGGGGGTGACGGCGGCCGCCGCCGGAGCAGAGCGGCTGGTCATTACCCACATCGCGCCGCCCATAGACCGGGAACTGGCGCAACGACAGGCCGCCACCGCTTTCGGCCGCCCTGTCGACGTGGCCGAGATCGGGAAAACGTGGGCGATTTGAGCGGTGCCGGCGTGGCCCGCGCCGACGGGCGTCGTCCGGACGAGCTGCGCCCGGTGCAATTGGAGCGGGACTTCACGCAGTTCGCCCCGGGGTCGGTCCTGGTCAGGATGGGCCGCACTACGGTCCTGTGCACCGCTTCTTTGTCGGAGGAACCGCCGAGATGGATGAGGGGCACCGGCAAGGGCTGGGTCACGGCCGAGTACTCGATGCTGCCCGGTTCGTCCCCTGAACGCATCGACCGGGAGGCGACCAGGGGTCGCCAATCGGGCCGGACCCAGGAGATACAGCGCCTGATCGGGCGCAGCCTGAGGGCCGTGACGGATCTGGCGGGCCTTGGCGAGCAACAGGTGACGCTCGACTGCGACGTCCTCCAGGCCGACGGCGGTACGAGGACAGCCAGCATCGTGGGGGCCTGGCTGGCCCTTCACGACGCTTGCAGCCGTATGGTCGCCGCCCGGCTGCTGGCCGCCCACCCCGTGAAGGAGGGTTGTGCGGCCGTGTCGGTGGGGATAGTCCGGGGTACACCGATGCTCGACCTCGCTTACATCGAGGACGCCGGGGCGGAGGTGGACATGAACGTGGTCATGACCAGCTCAGGAGGCCTCGTGGAGGTGCAGGGTACGGCGGAGGGGAACCCGTTTTCGAAGGCCGAACTGGACCGGATGCTGGCGCTGGCCGAAGCGGGTATTTCCGACCTGCTGGCGGCGCAAGCCGAGGTCATTGCCAATCCGCCGCCGGCGCGCGACCCACGGGGCTACCCGGCGCGTGGGTGAGCCCCGCTCGTTCGTGCTGGCCACCACCAACCCGAACAAAGCGCAGGAAATAAGGCAGATCTTGGCTGCGTCAGGCCTCGACATCGAGCTGCTCGACCGGCCCCCGGGCGCCGCCGAGGTCGAGGAGACGGAAGACACGCTGCTCGGCAATGCTCGGTTGAAGGCGGCGGCGCTGGTCGAGGAAACGGGCATAGCGGCGATCGCCGAGGACAGCGGCATCGAAGTAGAGGCGCTGGGAGGCGCTCCCGGGGTGCGGTCGGCCCGTTTTGCGGGCGAACCGCCTGATGAACAGGCCAATGTGGACAAGGTCCTGGCTGAGCTGAGTGGCCGGCAGGGCCCCGAGGAACGCCGGGCCAGGTTCGTGACAGTGGCCGTGGCCATGTGGCCGGACGGGAGGGAAGTGAGCACAGAGGGGACCGTCGAGGGCTGGATAGCCGAGGAGCGGCGGGGGAGCGGGGGCTTCGGGTATGACCCGGTTTTTGTTCCCTTCGAGCTGGATGGCCGCACGTTCGGGGAGGTCGCAGAATGCTCGCCGGAGGCCAAGCACGCTCTGTCTCACCGGGGCCGGGCCTTTCGCGCCCTGGCCGAGAAGCTGGGCGGCCTTACCTGATTGGTACCTGAATTGGCGGCCCGCCAACGGGCTGGGCCGGAGCCGGGTGAGACAATGGGGTCATGAGCGCGCGGCCGCGCCGGAGCGACGGCGCCACGGGCTCGGCCGGCCGCCCGGCGGCCGAGGGGCCCGGGCCCGCCGCCCGTGATGAGGACAACCCGATGGCGGCCGGCCGCACAACACCGGAGCGAGACGCTGGTGGGGTGGGCGATCGCGGGATCGGCCTCAATGGTGTCGGGCAGGACGGTGTTGGCCCGGACGGTCTTGGCCCGAACGGCGCCGCTCAGATCGGCCCGGGCCGCAACGGCGGCCCCCCCATCTCTCCTGACCTAACGTCGGCAGCTATATCTCCGGCGCCCGAGCATGGCCCCGCTGAAAAGCCGGTGGAGGAGAAACGGAAGGTCAAGCGCCGGCGGTGGTTGCCCCGTACCGTTCGTCACCTGGCCGAGCTGTTGCTGGTCGGTTTCATCGTCGAGTATTTCGTCGTCCCCCAGATCAGCGGCACCCACAAGGCCGTGCACGTCCTGGCCTCGGTCAACCCTTTCCTGCCCGTGCTGGGCGTCCTCCTGGAAGCCCTCTCACTGGTGGCCTATTTCCAGCTGACCCGGTCCCTCATCCCCAAGTCCTCCGACCCGGGCTTCGCCACGCTGTCGCGGATCCAGCTTTCGACGCTGGCGCTGAGCCATGTTCTCCCCGGTGGCAACGCCATGGGCTATTCGCTCGGCTACCGCCTCCTGATGCGTTCCGGCGTCGGAGGCACCGACACGGCCGTGGCTCTCGCCACCCAGGGCCTGGGTTCGGCCGTCGTCCTGAACGTCATCTTCTGGCTTGCCCTCCTGGTGTCGTTGCCGCTCTACGGCCTCCAGTCCGGCTACTTGTTCGTGGCCGTACTCGGCCTGCTCCTGATGGCCGCCATCGCCGGCCTGGTGGTCCTGCTAACCAGGGGCGACCAGCGGGCCATGGCTTTTGTGGCTGCCGTGGGGAGGAAAGTGCCTTTCCTCCACCCCGAGACCCTGCCCCGGCTGTTCGGTCAACTGGTGGTCCGGGTCGAAGAGCTGTCCAAGGACCGCCGCCAGATGGGAAAGGCCCTCTTTTTCGCCACGGCCAACTGGCTGTGCGATGCGGGCTCGCTGTTGGTGTTCGTAGGGGCCTTCGGCCACTGGGTCAACCCGGTGGCCCTGCTCGTCGCCTACGGTGTGGCCAACATCGTGGCCGCCCTGCCGATAACGCCAGGTGGCCTGGGTGTGGTCGAGGCCACGGTGAGCGGCATCCTCGTCGGGTTCGGGACGCCCAGGTCCATCGCCATCTGGGGGGTCCTGGCGTGGCGGCTCGTCAACTTCTGGCTGCCGATCCCTCTGGGCGGCAGCGCTTACCTGTCGCTTCAGCTCCACCCGCCGGCCAGCAGCCCGGCCGGGCTGGCCGCCCGGAGGGCCATGTGGCGGGCTCGCTGGCGCTGGGTGGGGCAATTGTTCCGGGCTGATACCCAGACCCCTGTCGTCGAGGACAGTTTGCCGATTATCGGCACGGTCGTGAGCGAAGACGGGGACGACCGGAGCGAGGGGCAGGGCGCGCCGCCGGCGGCCGGCCCGGGCGACGAACCGCCGCCAGCGAGATGAGGGGCCAGGCGGGGTCCCGCAGCCTCCACTTTGCGCTCGGGGGGCTTTGCGAGCGCTGAGTGCAGCCACGATCCCGCGAAGCGTGCAATCGATGGAGCGCGAGGCTCCAGTAGAGCCTCTTCTTGGTGCAGCGGACGCTTCCTGTCGCGGAACGGTGCGTTTTTTCCATTGAAACGCAACGAGATCAGCTTTCTGCACCGAGAAGGCGCCGCCGAGGGGTACGCCCACCGAAGAGCCGGCGAAGTCCCGACGCCACCATTTCCACCAAGCGCTCATCTGGGGGCTTGGCGGGCCCGTCACCGGCCGGCGGCGGGCACCGGCGCCAACACACGGTCCTAAGGGCCCCGCCTGCTAGGCTCCCCGGGAACAGCCGGTCCCAACGGCGAATGGGCCAGTCAGCTGGTCCTGGCTGGCCGGGCGGGGCAACCTTGCTGTGACACGGACCGATACACCACTAGCGAGCAAAAGCCCCACCGGCACCGCATCGGAGGGCACACGTAGCCGGGCGGCGGCCGCCGGCCGGCGCCGGAACTAAGGAACGCGAAACCATGGGAGCCAGCAGTGGGATTTGACTTGGACGTCGTAGTGGTCGGGGGCGGCGGTCACGTCGGCCTTCCCCTCGCCATCGCCTTCGCCGACCGGGGCCAGCGGGTAGGCATTTATGACGTGAACCCGGCGGCCGTCGACAAGGTCCAGTCAGGAGTGATGCCCTTCGACGAGCCCGGAGCCGAGCCGGTGCTCAAGCGGGTGATCGCCGACGGACGTTTACAGCCTTCGGTCGACGCTTCGATCGTCTCGAAGGCCGAGCACGTCGTGGTCGTGATCGGGACGCCCGTGGACGAGCACCTGAACCCCGACCCCAAAGTGGTGCCGGCGGCGGTCGAGGACCTGGCCGCGCACCTGCGCCCGGGCCAGCTCCTGGTGCTCCGCAGCACCGTGTACCCCGGCGTAACGGCTCTGGTGGAGCGGCGCCTAGCGGGCCTTGGCCTCGACGTGGACGTGGCATTTTGCCCGGAACGCATCGCCGAAGGAAAGGCCCTTCATGAGCTGTTCGAGCTCCCCCAGATCGTCTCGGCCCGCAACCCGGCTGCCTTGACGCGGGCCCGGAAGCTCTTCGAGGTGCTGGTGAACGAGATCGTCGAACTGGCCCCCGAGGAAGCGGAACTGGCCAAGCTGTACACGAACGCGTACAGGTACTTGAAGTTCGCCCTGGCCAACCAGCTGTACATGATGGCCAACGACTTCGGCCTGGACTACGAGCGGATCCGCCAGGGCGTGATCTACAACTACCCCCGGGCGGCGGACCTGCCGGCAGCCGGTTTCGCGGCCGGGCCGTGCCTGCTCAAGGACACGATGCAATTGGCAGCCTTCAACAACAACAACTTCGTTTTGGGCCACGCCGCCATGATGGTCAACGAGGGTTTACCCCTCTATGTGGTCGACCGGCTCTCCCGCCGGTATGACCTACCGAACACAACGGTGGGCATACTGGGCATGGCCTTCAAGGGCGAGAGCGACGATACCCGTTCGAGCCTGGCCTACAAACTGAAGCGGATATTGCGCTTCAAGGCGGCCGGCGTCCTCTGTACAGACCCTTACGTGACAGTGGACCGTGACCTCGTCCCTCAGGAAGAGGTACTGGACCGCTCAGATCTGCTGGTTATCGCCGCCCCGCACCGCCGTTATGCCGACCTGGCCACTGACAAGCCCGTAATAGACATTTGGGGAGTGCGCGGCGAGGGCGTCAGGGTATGAAGCCAAGCGGGACCGCCAGCGCACCGCGGCCGGCCCGGATGGCCATCCCCTCGTTATCGGCGCTTGGGCAGGACGGGACGAGGCACGTCCCGGGTGAGAAGGAGGGCCCACAGTGAAGCCTCGCGTCTCTGTGGTCGTCACGGCTCGTGACGAAGGCGAGGCGATAACGGCGGCTCTGCGCCGGATATGTGAAGCCGTCACTCTCCCGTGCGAGATCCTGGTCGTGTGCGACACACCGGAGGATCTGACCGTTCCGTGGATCGAAAAATACGCAGGAGAGGACGACCGCGTGCGCCTGGTGATCAATACCCTTGGCGCAGGGCCGGCCCGAGCGATCAGGGCCGGTTTTGACTCGTCTGTGGCTGATGTCGTGGTGGTGACAATGGCCGATGGGTGCGACGACCCGCAACAGATCGACCAATTGACCCGCCTGGTGGAAAGAGGGGTGGTCGTCGCGGCCGCGTCCCGTTATTCGAGGGGCGGGCAACAGGTCGGAGGCCCGTTGGTGAAAGGCCTCATGTCGCGTGTGGCCGGCGCTTGCCTGCGAATAGGCGCACGCGTGGGTACCTGGGACCCGACGAACTCTTTCAAAGCCTATGACCGGCAGTTCGTCCATGAAGTAGGCATCGACAGTGACAAGGGTTTTGAAGTGGGGCTCGAGCTGGTGGCCAAAGCCCGCCGTTTGCGGCGGCCGGTGGCGGAAGTGCCGACGATCTGGCTCGACCGGACTCTCGGGGTCTCGAACTTCAAGCTCGTCAAATGGGTGCCGGCTTACCTGCGCTGGTTTGGTTTCGCGTTCGGGCCACGCCTCGACGTCGAGGCGATGCACCGGTTGTTGGACAGCACCTCAGAAAGGGAAAGATGACGAAAGTACTGGTGACCGGGTCTGCTGGCTTCATAGGCGGGTATGTGGTCCAGGAGTTGCTCGAGCGGGGCTTCGAGGTGGTCGGGGTGGACAACTTCTCGAAGTACGGTCCGGTCAAAAGGCCTTACGACGCCCACCCGTCATACCATTTCGTAGAGGGCGATTGCCGCGATACCGGGTTGCTCGACGACCTCCTCGTCGGCTGTGACCACTTCATCGCCGGAGCGGCGATGATCGGCGGGATCTCGTATTTCCATACTCACTCGTACGATCTTTTGGCCAACAACGAGCGGATTATGGCTGCGTCGGTGGACGCCGCGCTCGCTGCTCACCGCAACGGGCGGCTGCGCAAGGTGACGTATATGAGTTCTTCAATGGTCTACGAGTCGACCGACCACTGGCCGTCTGTGGAGGGAGACGAGCTGAAAGTCCCCCCCCCGTTGTCCTCTTACGGTTTTCAAAAACTCGCCGTCGAGTACTTTGCCCGCGCCGCGTGGGACCAATACCAGCTGCCTTACACGATCGTCCGTCCTTTCAATTGCGTCGGAGTGGGGGAGGGAAGGGCACTGGGAGACGTTGAAATCCTGTCAGGGAATGTGAAATTGGCCATGAGCCACGTTGTCCCGGATTTGGTGCAAAAGGTACTGTTGGGACAAAATCCCCTGCATATCCTGGGTGACGGCGCCCAGGTCAGGCACTATACTTACGGCCGCGACCTGGCGCGCGGGATCGTTATTGCGATGGGACATGAAGCCGCCCTTAATGAAGATTTTAATTTGTCGACCGCCGTTTCGTCGACCGTCCTCGAGGTGGCCCAACTAGTCTGGCGGAAGATCAACGGCCCAGAGACGCCCTTCCGTTATGTTAGCGACCCGCCCTTCGAACACGATGTCGCCATGCGTATACCATCAGTGGAAAAGGCCAAGCAATTGCTCGGTTTCGAGGCCACGACCAGCCTCGATGAGATGCTCGACGAGGTCATCCCCTGGGTGCGTGAGGCATTGAAAGAAGGAATTATCTGACGAGGGGTAGTAGGACTTGCTTCCCCGGCGGGCACGGGAGGCAGGTTTTACTGGCCAAGACGTAAGGCGAAGCAACTGATTCACTCACAGCGAGCGG
>DATJUH010000383.1:0-10631 GCA_035502515.1 Acidimicrobiales bacterium | reverse complement strand
GTGAAACGGACCTGGCTCAACACACTGTTGGAGCGAGTTTCAAGCCGAAGTGCTCCTGTCCCATCCCAGGCCAGCACCCGGCAGTCCTGAGTCGCGGCCACGACCCACATGCTGTCGGGCATCAAGTCAATAGTGGTTACTTACTTCGTTGACATTCCGGCTGGAATCCTCCAGAACCAATACGCCTTCGTTGGAGGAACGATCGAAGCCGGCGTGGCCCACATAATGGAAAATGTGGAACTCGCCGTCCATCAGGGCTTCGTTGAGGCCGGTAAGCGATGCGCCCGGCACCCAGACGACCTCGGCGAAGCCTCTTTCAACCGGCGGAGCGAGCGCATCGTCGATGACTTGGCGCTCCGCCTGCACGTTGAGCGGTGGGTAGCCAAGCGGGCTCGATACCATCCCGAGGATCCTGACCTTCCCATCGATGCGGGCCGGGTTGCGCACTCGCGCCAGCTCCAGCACGCGTACGACCGGAGTACGCCTGCGAAGGCTGAGCCAGTACGGCCGGTCGAACAGGAACTCCCACGGCACATCGAGAAGCTCGGGGGCGTTGCGCAGTGACAGCACCAGGCGGATCCCGCCGTCCCGGTCTTCGACCCGCTGACAGGCCGTCCGGTAAAGCTCGTATATGTCCCGGGTGAACACCGCATCGAACAACTGGCCGCCGAAGGCTTCCATTTTCTGCATGGTCGTGCCCTGTTGACGGCCGCGCGTCAGCCGCCGGGTCCGCGCAGGCGGTCGGCGATGTCCTCGATAACGTCGGTCGTGAACGGAAGCTGAAAGCTGGCGACGGCCGTTTCTCCTTCACCGCCGTCGGCTTCTACGCCGAAGTTGCCATCTCCCTTATCGGTGATCCGAAGCCTGAAGTCTTCGTAATCTGTCATGGCTCCGGCCGCTTCCAGCACACGGTGACCTTGAGGTTGGCGTCACCACCGACTTGTGAGATAACCGCCCCCGCGTTGGCACTAAACCGAACGCCGAACGCGATTTTTATCTTGTCGACGCCTTCGGCCGCCTCCCGGAGGGAAGTGACGATCACTCGCAGGGAATTGCCAAGGCCGCGGGCTACCTGATCGAACGTACCGACCGCTTTTTCGGCCACGTCCGGCCGTAGCAAGCCCTGGTAATTTGGCCGTCGCCCGCGCTTGCGTCCGCGTCGAACTGGATCTCCGAGCCGTCTTCAAGGGTGAACGCCACAGTCACAGCGGGGCGTCTTCGCGATCCGTGAGGTCCGGCTACATCATAGAAGCCGCGGGAGTCGCCGGAAATAACCTCTTTTGGGTCTCCGCTACGGGCCGGCGACGCGGCCTGGCTTGAGCCCCCTTCTGCCCACCCGGTGCCACCGCGCTTCGGACGTGCACGGCCGTCGTTACGGGAGTACAAGCCGGACGCGCCTCCCTCACCGGCCTCTTGTTCAGTCGCTAACTGCCATTATTAGCCCCGCGCACAACAGCCAGTGGCTGACCGGCGGCCTGGCCGTTCGCCTCTGTCTGCCCATGTCCTTCGGGAGGATTACTGCTGGCTTGCGGGAAAACTGCGGCCAGCGCATTGGCGAGGGCTCCTTTTGTGTGCGCCCGTACGAACGCGTAAGCAAGCGCCAACACGACGGGAGCTACGGTAGCCGCCAGCTGGGTGGCCGTAGACCCCTTCACTCCCACGATGCCAAGAAGTGTCGTGAGGCCGGTCGCGACCAGGACCGTCCACCATTCGGTCGTGAGCGGGCCAGGTCGGGACACGGTATTGGAAAGATTGGCAATGGCTTGCTCGTTGGCTGTCGCGTTGGGGCCGGTCTTGATCTGGTTGTAGCTGGTTTTGTTCTGAATGGCCACCGTTTGTTCCCTCCTGTTTCGTTTATTGATCGCCCACCGCGGTCCGGAACTAACTGCCGGGCACGGCCGTGGCCCCTTGTGGCGCGGGGCTCCGCCCTCGACGCTTGTTTCGGCCTGGGGGGTCAGCGACGGGCGACGCTCCATCTGAGATCCCGGAGAGCAGGTTGTTACGGCGTTGGCGGGTACGGAACCAACGGAGCCCGGAGGCGGCCACGAAATACAGGCAAGGAAAAGGTGACGCGGAGGTCAGCGGCAACCGCCTGACGCTACGGCTTACGAGCTCCTGGCCCGATCGGCCGCCACCTCCTCTGAGCGCAGCGGGCCTCGCCCACCTGGGCAACCCGGGGTCCGGCAGCTCCCGCCCGGCAGCCCCCGCCGAGCTGCCTCTGCCGGGCTGCCTCTGCTCGGCGGCCCGGGTACGGCGACAAGTCCCCGGAAGCTCCGGCCCCGAGCCGGGCTAGCATTGAGCAAGCGGGGCAGGCGCTGGGGCGTGCCCATCACGGCACGGAGAATGGCCAACCGATGCCAGACGAACAAGAGCCGGATCTGGGCGGGTTGTTGCGGGCCGCTCGTGAGAAGCGTCACCTAACGCAAGAGGACCTGGCCGCGAGGACCAGCATCACCGTCGACACGATCAGCAACATCGAGCGCGGCCGTACCCGGCCGAGGCGCACTACCCTCGACCAGTTTGTCGACGGTCTCGGATTGGATGGCGCCGAGCGCAAACTGGTATTGGCGACGTGGCTCGAACGGCGCCTCCCCCGAAACGCGGACGCCGCCGTCGGGAAACCGCCCGCAGCCGAGCCGGCGAAAGTTCCCACCCTGGTTACACCCCTGGTGGGACGAGACCAGGCCGAAGATGCCTTGGCCAAGCTGTTGCAGGACGACGGCGTACGCCTGCTGACCCTGACCGGGCCTGGCGGTGTCGGGAAAACCAGCCTCGCTCTTCAACTGGCCTCGAGGTTGAGCGACCGGTACCGCGACGGGACTGTCTTCGTTGACCTGTCGTCCCTCACGGACGCCGAGCTCGTGCCCGCCTATGTAGCCCAAGCCCTGGGCGTGACCGAACAAGGGGGCCGGCCGCTGCTGGAGACGGTGGTCGCTTACCTGGAGAGCCGGCAACTTTTGTTGGTGGTTGACAACTTCGAACAAGTACTCGACGCTGCCGATGCAGTGGCGCATTTGTGCGCCGCCTGCCCTCGGCTCAACGTGCTTGTTACCAGCCGGATGCCACTGCGTCTTCGACGCGAGCAGGTGTACCCCGTCCCCCCGCTGGCCCTCCCGCCTGCCGGAGAGACGCTGACCCCCGAGGTCGCGGGGCGAGCCCCGGCCGTCAGCTTGTTCGTGCAACGGGCACGTGCGCGGCGGCCGGACTTTGCCCTGACGCAAGCCAACAGCGTCGTGGTGGCCGAGCTTTGCGGCCGTCTCGACGGCCTGCCTCTGGCCATCGAGCTGGCCGCCGCCCGGGTGGCGTTGTTGCCACCGGCAGCGCTTTTGGCCCGGATGGGCACTTCATTCGGCGTGCTGGGCGCGGGGCCGCGCGACTTGCCGGACCGTCAGCGGACGATCCATGACGTCGTGGCGTGGAGCTATGGCCTGCTGAGCGAAAAAAACCAGGCTCTGTTCCGTCAGCTGGCCGTTTTCGCGGGTGGGTGCACCCTCGCCGCCGTCAACGCCGTCTGTGGGCCGTTCGGCGACGAGCGGGGCGCTGACGAGCGGGGCGCTGACGAGGGGGCGGATTTAGAGCGGGCGGACGACGTACGGGCCGGCGGCGACCGGCCCTATGACGAGCCGCCGGGCGACGAGGGTGACGTCGCGCTGTTCGTGCTTGACGGGCTGTCCGCTCTGGTGGAGGCCCATCTCCTGCAAAGCGTCGAAACCATGGCGGCAGAAGTGGAGGCGGCCCCTGTCTCCGGCCCGGCTCCGACCCCCGTGGCGGCTCCGGGCCGGTCCGCCGGCGCCGTCTTGGCCGGGCCCAAGTGGGCCCGCGTCCCGGGCCCCGGGCTCTGCGCTGAGGCTGACCTGGCGGCTGACCACGAATTGCGGTTCCGTCAGCTGGAGACGGTCCGGGCCTTCGCTATGGAGAGACTGGAGGCGAGCGGGGAAGCGGCTCGTGCCCACCAAAACCATGCCCGCTACTACCTCAAGTTGGCCGAGGCGGCCGTCACCGAGCTGTCTGGGCCAGACCAGCGGGCCTGGTTGGCCCGTCTGGAGGGGGAGCACGATAACTTGCGGGCCGCCCTCGACTGGGCCCGCAAACGCGACGACCTCACCTTGGGCCTTCAGTTATCGGGAGCGTTGTGGCCGTTCTGGCAACGCCACAGCCACCTGACCGAGGGGCGGCACAGGCTGGAACATTTTCTGGCCATGGACGCGTCACGGGTGTCGCCGCCGGCGCGGGCTGAGGCACTGACCGGGGCAGTGTGGTTGGCGCACGAGCAGGACGACACCGTGCCCGCCGCCCGTTGGGAAGAGGCACTGGCACTGTACCGGGAGCTCGGCCAGACGGGCCGAGTGGCGGGCCTGTTGGCGCAACGGTCACTGGCGGCGCGCGCCCAGGGGCGTTACGACGAGGCGCTGGCCCTCGTTGAAGACAGTTTGGAACTGGCTCGCGACACGAAGGATCATGCAGCCGTTGCTTACGCTCTCTACCGCCTGGGCACCATACTGCGCGAGCGGGGTGAGTTTTCACAAGCCGTTGCCGCTTACGAGGAATGCTTGACGTGCTACAAGACGCTGGACGACCCGACCGGAGTGGCCTTCTCCCTTCTGGGGCTGGGCGATATCGCCCGTGACCGGGGAGACGCGTCCGCCGTGGAGGAGTTCTGCAGCGAAAGCCTGGCCCGATGCCGTGAACTCGGCCGCCAGTGGGGGATCGGCTATTCGATCAACAACCTGGGTTTGGCCGCAGCGATGCGGGGCGACCTGGGGCGGGCCGAAATGTTGACGGGCCAAGGGCTCGACCTGTTCAAGACCTACTGGATGCGCGGCGGCCTGCTCGAGTTAATGGTCTCGTCGGGGCAAGTCGCCTGCGACCTGGGAGATTTCGAAAAGGCCAAGGCTGTCCTCCACGATGCACTGGTTCATGGCTGGCCGGCAGGACCGCTCTGGAAAATAGCCACCACTTTGGAAGAGCTGGCGCGGGTGCTGGTCGCCGAGGACGACGCCCGGACGGCGGTCCGTTTGATGGGAGCGGCGGAGAAATGGCGCCGCCAGATGGGAGCGCCCGTCGCGCCATACCGCCATGGCACTGTGGTGGCCACCGGTGCCGCCGCGGCCTCCGTCCTGGGCGCGGACGCTTTCGCACTGGCCAGGGAGAACGGCCGGCTCCTGGGGCTCGAAGAGGCCGTCATGGTGGCTCTCGGTCCTGCAGCCACGACCTCGCTCCGGACCACCAGGGGAAATAGCCCCTGATCCGGGACAAACCTGGCCGTGGCCGTCAGGCGGCGTCGGTCTGGGCAGTGGCACCACGCATCAACAGCCGGTAGACGCCAACGAGGACCATAACGCGCTGGACCTGCGGGCGGGCGTTGCATATCCGGGCTGTCCCACCGAGCGCTCGCGCCAGGCGAACAGAGCTGACCACGGCGTTTATCCCGACCAGGTCGATGAAGTCGACCCGGCTCAAATCGATTACGAGCTCAACCCCGGGTTGGAGCGAGTTTCGAACCATGTCACGGAGGGTCATGGCGTCGGCCCAATCGAGCTCGTTCAACGGCTTACAGACGATGTCAGGGCCGGCGCACCGATCGGTTTCGATCACCGAGCCTCCTTTCCGAGGGTTGATCACTTTCCGAGAGTGGCTATTGACTTCTGAGCGTGGTTTCAGAAAATCACCATCGCGCTTCTTACTCTCGGCTGCTCACTGCGAAAGCCTTAGTCCTGTCTGGGGACAGGCAGCGTCAAGGACCATAACGACGCCAACTCGGACCGCTGGAATAGGCCACCATTAGCACTTTTAGCTGGAAAGCAGATAAAAGTCCCGCTGGCGCGGCGCAGGCGTCGAAATATGCAAACAGCTAGGCCTGAAAAGGGAGGGCTAGCGCGTACTTTTCTATCGTCGTTCGCAGCTACCGCCGTCACTGAGGGCCACTCACGCCGATAGCGGCATAATGGCCACATGCCGCTACAGGGCCCCCGGAACGTCGACGCTGCGTTAGCCGGTCTCACCGAGCACTGGTCACCCCGCACCATTGCTGTAGTCAATGACTACGACGTTCGGGTCGTCAAAGTGCAAGGCGACTTCACCAGGCACAGCCATCCCGAGACTGACGAGTTCTTCCTGGTGTTGTCCGGCCGTTTGACCATCAGGATGGACAATGGCCAGGTGGTGCTCAACCAGGGCGACACATTCGTCGTCCCACGCGGCGTCGCTCACCAACCGTGCGCTGACGCCGAGACCACGCTGCTCTTGTTCGAGCCGAGCGCAACAGTAAATACGGGTGACACGCCGGGCTCTCTGACGGCCGAGAGGACGGTCGTATAAGGCTCGGCGGCACGCTCCCAACTCCGGCCAACTGCCTCCCCGGACCAGGACAACGCGGGGGTTCAGCCGGGCGGGCGGGTTCAAGGGCCCGGCGGGGGTTCAGGGCTCGGTGGCCAGGCCGGGCGCCGGCTGAGGCTCGACACGGCCGTACTCCTCGGTCGTGCCGACCGTCTCTTTCTGCACCCCCCGCTCCAGGCCCAGCCTCGCCACAATGGCGGCCACAGCCATGATCCCCGCCATTACGTAAAAGACAGTCCGCGTCGCGTAAGCAAAGTCGAGCCGCACGAAATGGGGGATGCTACCGGCGTGGCTACCCTGGGTCTGAGCGATATGAGTGGCCTCACTGGCCGCCCGGCCGGGTGGGACACCCTGAGCGGTCAGCGACGACGTGACCTGAGATCGCAATTCGTCGACCAGGACGGTCCCGAGGATGGCCAGCCCGAGGCTGGCGGAAAAGTTGCGCACCGTCTGCGTGATGCCGGTCGCTTCGCCATATGACAGCCGTGAAGCCCGGTTGACGGCATCAGTACTGGCCGGCGTGAGCATGAAGCCCATGCCGAAGCCGGCAATGATGACGTAAACGACTTGCGACGAGAAATTGAGGTCCGTCATTTTGCTGGCCCACAAGCCATAGCCGACAGCCGCCACTGCGCAGCCGGCCACCACCGGGAACTTGGCCCCTCGCCGGTCGAGTATGCGGCCTCCCATTTGGGACGCGACGACGAAACCGAGAAAAAAGTACAAGAGGTAAAGGCCGGCCTGTTGCGCCGTTTTGCCCAAAGCGATCTGGGCGTACTCGCTGGAGAAAAAGAACAGCGGGATGAACGTCAGCATCGTTATGCCGAGTACGAGGTTCTCGACCAGGAACGGCCGGACCTGGAAAATACGCACCTGGATAAGCGGGGATTCGGTGCGGTACTCGACGAAGTAGAAGGTCACCAACAACGCCACTCCGACGACGATCGACAGCGCGATCAAAGGATCCCCCCAGCCCCAGAAGGCCGACTGCTGAAAGCCGAAGACGCTCAGGCCGACGCCGCCCGCGATTAGGACCAACCCTCTGAAGTCGATCGGAGCCGGACGGTGATCCGTAACGGGCCGAGAAATGGCGATCAGCACCAGGGCGATGACTGCCACCGGGATGTTCACCCAGAAGATCGCTCGCCAGGTCCATTCGGTCAGGTACCCGCCGAGGACGGGGCCGACGGCCGTGAGCCCTCCGGCCAGGCCGAAGAAGATGGCCAGGGCTTTGCCCCGCTGCCGGAGCTCGAAGGTCTGGACGACGATCGCCAGTGCGGCGGGGAACATGAGGGCGCCGCCGGCGCCCTGGACGGCCCGGAAGGTCACGATCCACGCCTCGGCCACGCTGCCGGTGGGTGTCAGGCCGCACATGGCCGAGGCGCCGGCGAATACGACGACGCCGATCACAACCATCTTGGTGTGACCGGCCGTGTCTGCCAGCCGGCCTCCGAAGGCGAACAATGCCGCCAGCGACAGCAGGTAGGCGTTCACCGCCCATTGGACCCCGGTGCTCGACAGCCCAAGCTCCTTTTGGATCTCGGGTACGGCGATGGACACGATCGTCTGGTCGATGAACGTCATCGCGACGGCGAAGATCATCGCAGCCAGGACAAGGTTTCTGGATCTGCCGCCGGCGGCTTCGGGGAGGGTCATGGCCAATTCCTCCAGTGCGCCCCCGCCAGGTTCGGCCCGGGGATGGCTCGCCGATCTTAAGCCGGGCACCGGTACGTTGTCACCGATTATTGACCGCCACCCGCTTGACACGACGGCACGATGATGTCACAATGACATCAGAAACGGCAAAGAGGTGACATCATGCTTCCGTGGACGATGAAGGTCATGGCCGAAGAGAGGCTCAGTGACCTGCGTAGAGAGGGAGGCCAAGCCGGCCGCCGCTACCCTGCCGCCTATGACGGCGGGGAGGCGCGCCGGGCCAAACAGCACACCACCAGGTGGCAGCGGCTGTCGGAGCGAGCCGGTTACAGGATGATCACGGTCGGGTGCCGATTGGCCCGACCTGCGGTGCTAGCCCGCGTCCAGGCCGATATTTAGGAGGCTGGGCTGCGCATCTCCGTTGTTGTTGAAGGGCTGGCCAAGGACCTGTCCGCCCTGGGCGCACTGGGCGACGAGACGACCGCCAATGCCGCTCGGCTCCTGGCGGTGGCGATGCAGGGCCCGATCACGGCCCGGCTCCTGGAAGTCCTCGGCCAGCTGGCCGCAGAGCTCGGTGAGACACTCCCCAACCACACGGTAGAGGTCCGTCTGGTCGGCGACGACGCCGAGCTGGTCGTCGGCACGGCAGGCCCGAGCGAGCCCGAGGTGGAGAGCGACGCCGACGCCCGTATCACGTTGCGCCTCTCGACGCAGCTGAAGACCAGGATCGAGGCCGCCTCCGCTCGCGAGGGGGTGTCGGTCAACAGCTACATCGTGCGTGCTCTGAACCAGCAGGCTCGGACCGACCGGGGAGTCAAGGTCGGCCGCCGGCTCAGCGGTTATGGCCGTAGCTGAACCCGGGCCGGCACGCAGGCTTTGAATCCCCGTCCGCTAATAGCCAAGGCGCGTGTGGGCCGCGCAAGTACAAGGAGAGATCGATGATAAGGCAAGAACGGTTTGACACCCCGGGTCGGGTCGAGGTGATCGTCGACAACAAGTTGGGGGATGTGCGCCTCCGGACGCACGCTGCTCCGGTGACCGAAGTCGAGCTCAGGCCGGAGGGGCCGCACGGCGACGAGGTCATCGAAAACGCCCGGGTCGAGCTGCAAAAGTTCGATGGGGACGAGAAGGTAATAGTGGAGGTGCCCGAACCGTCCGGGTTCCTGTGGCGCAAGGAAACGGACGTCGTCGTGTTGGTCCGCCTGCCGGAGGGCGCCTCCGTAGACGTGGCGACGGCGGCAGGAAAGATCACTGGCGAAGGCACTCTGGGCGCGACGAGGGCCCGGACCGCCTCAGGGGACGTGTCTCTAGGCCCTGTAGAAGGTGACCTTTCCGCCCGGACCGCCAGCGGCGACGTCACCGCGGCGTCCGTCACCGGTGGTGCCGAGCTGACGACGGCGTCGGGCTCAGTCCGCTGTGGACCGGTGGGACAGACCGCCCTAGTCAAAACGGCGTCCGGGGACATCGATGTCGAATCCGTCGCCGGACGGATGACGGCCGAAACGGCGTCGGGCGACATCGGCGTGGGCGTTTTGCAAGATGGTTGTGACTTGAAGACGGTTTCGGGCGATCAGCGCGTCCGCCAGCTCGTGACGGGCAAGGCCGACTTCAAGACGGTGAGCGGCGACCTGACTATCTCCGTAGCCAGGGGCACGGCCGTGACGATCGACGTCGAGTCACTGAGCGGGGCCCTCAGCTCGGAGATCGAGCTCTCGTCAGAGGGCCCGGACGACGAAGGGCCGGCCGGACAGTCGGGCCCACGCGCCGAACTGCGGGCCCGCTCTGTCAGTGGCGATGTACGGATCCGGCGAACGCCGGCCTGACCCGCGCTGCCGGCCTGACCCGCGCTGCCGGCCTGACCCCACCATGCCGGCCTGACCCCACCGTGCCGGCCGACCCACCGTTCCGGCCCCGGCGCCATCCGTCCGAGCGGCTGTAATCGCCTGTGACAAATCGTTTGCCTCTGCGCTACGGTACACGAGGTAACCACCCCAGCCTCTGGCCAGAGGCAGCGACTCAGAGGTAGCAACGCAAAGATGGCGACCCAAACATGGCGGCCCAAATATGGCGACAAGTGATCTTCTGAACGGTGGCGAGGGAACCGTGGCGTCGATGACGAGGCGCCGGCACGGCGCCGGGGCGGGGCCCGGGCGCCGGCCCAGGTCGAGAGAGAAAGAGGTCTAACTGTGACCCGCATTGTCCAGGTCGGTTTGGGGATGTGGGGCCAGGACTGGGCCACCCGGGTTTTCCCGGCCGTTCCCAATGCCCAGTTGGCCGGGTGCGTCGACTCTCGGCCCACCTCGCTGGCAGAGGCAAGAAAGCTCGGTGTGGTCGAGGAGGACGATTGCTTCACCTCCCTCGATGCCGCCTTGAGCACACTGACGGCTTCGGCGGTGCTCGTGACGACCGACCTCCCGTCTCACATCCCGGTGGTAAAAGCGGCTCTGCAAGCCGGCAAGCACGTGCTGGTGGAGAAACCCTTCGCTCCGTCGGTGGGGGAGGCAAAGGAGGCGGTGGAGCTGGCCGACAGCCTTGGTCTGGTCTTGATGGTCAGCCAGAACTACCGTTTCTTGCCGGCCGTCCGCGCCGTCCAGAAGATCATGCGCGAAGAGCAGCTGGGAAAGCTCTTGTACATCGAG
>DATJUH010000382.1:0-20986 GCA_035502515.1 Acidimicrobiales bacterium | reverse complement strand
TCGACGGTGGCCTTGACCGAGCCGACTTCGTCGAGGTCCACGGTGTGCGAGGTGCTCCTCATGGTGCCCCCTTTTGGTGGACGTGACGTCAGTCCTTGGGTGGCGGGACGGCCAAGGTCGAAAGGCTTGACCAGGACCGTGACGCCGGGGCCGTCACATCGACAGGACGGGCCACCCTGGCCGCCTATCTGGCCAAGCGGAAGTTGGGCAAAAGGGGCTGCGGGCTGCAGGGCCGAACACCGTGAGTGGCCACCAGCACAGGAAGCCGTGAGCTTGTACGTGTTCGCCATCAAGTCCCGGTACCCCACACTCGTGTGAGTCCGTAGCAGTCCGTACGCGTTCGTGGGCGTTCACGGCTGCGCACACAAATTGCACACATTTCCGAACGGTCACCTGTCTTCTTCGACAAAAAAGCCCGGGTCAGAAGGTGTGCCACGGGCAGGGTTCGAAGCTGCGACCCGCCGCTTAGAAGATGTCGGCAGATACTCCGAACGAGTCCGTCCGTGTCATTTCAAACTTTGCTACCTGGGCTTTCGCGCCGAGTAGGCCCCAGCAAACTCGTACGAACTGCTACCACAACTGCTACCAAAACCTTGTGAACGGGGTCAAAGGGTCGGCGGGTCACGCGCAAGTGCCGCAGCGGGTGTCGGAGGGGGAGACTTTGCCGCCTGCGACACGCGAGACCGTGTTCGATTTAGTTCCATGAGCAGGAGCTTCGCGGGGTCGGCCCCTAATTCTCCCGGTCGGACGGTCGAAGGAACACCGAACTCCGAGGACCCATGGGCCCCCGAAGCAGCGAATCAAGCGCACTTACAAGACGCCCAATTGTCCGGGGGTCGCCGCGTGGGAACTGCCGGTCGGTCGTGAAGACGAGCAGTGGCGACGGTTCTCCTTTTGCCACGGTGGCGGCTTCCACACGCCGGAAATCGGGCACGTTCTCAGTCACGAGCGCTCGCCCGGCGCTCGCCGCAGCAAGGAAGACCTCTTCGTCAGGCGCGCCCTCGAGGGTGCGGTGTTCAGGGTCGTGCACAGATACAACGTCGTGGCCGCGGGCTCGCAGCTGTTCGGCCAGGGTGGCGGGGAACATTTCGTCGATGAGCAGCTTCACCCGAGCAGACGGTGCTCTCGCTCGAGGGCTTGCTCGAGCTGGCTTGCCTCCTCATCGGCCATCGAGATGAAACGGTCAACCTCTTCTGGGTACTCGGCGTAGTAACGGACGGCAGCCTTGACCTTGTGCGAGCTCACGCCAAGCCGTTCGGCCACAGCGTCGACCAGCTCGTGACCGCGCTCGGGGGCGTTGCGGACAGCGACGATCACCTCCCAGACGTCCGGGCCGCCGATCACCACCGCCCGTCGCCCCGCTGGGCCGTCGCGAAAGATAATTCCCGGGTGCCGCTCGAGCCTCAAGCCCTCGTCGATGTAGCGCTGGGCCAGGCGAACGATCGGTTCCCCCGTGTCGGCGCTCCGCCGCCGCAAAGCCCGGAGCGTCCCCGATTCGATCCTGATGGCTTCGCTACTCATGTAGCCTACTGTAGTCTACGGCGCCCAATGGTTGTGCACTCGGCTGCCGTGGCCTCAGTAATAGCGCGGCGACGCAGCACCGGACTTGGCTGGATGCACGCGCTCCCGTGATGCCGTCGCTGACGGTGCACTCGCTAGTCCTGCGGGTCGAACGGGATGAGGCCAGGCTGGGGTCGACCTGAGGGATGCGAGTGAAGCGGAGGTGACCTGAGCGGTGTCAACTAAGGGTCGAAGTCCGTCGGGGTGATAGCCCCATTTGGGCGATGATTCGCGGTCCGGGCTTGTCGCAGCTGTGTGCGGGTTTGGGGCCCAAATCATTCCGGCGTGGGCGGCGGGTAGGCCTATGCCGAGCCCAGTGCGAGGGTCCGGTCGACTTCGTAGTCAACCGCGTTCACCGACTTGCGCACCGACAGCGCGACGAGCGCAAGCCCAAAGAGCAATACGACGGTGGCGACCAAGACGAACACTAGAGCCGCCGTGCCGGCAACGGGGCCGGGACAGTGAGGGCCACGGCGATGAGGATCATGGCCACGACCACGAGCCCGACCAGTCGTTATCAGCACAGCGGGGCAAGCATGGCCTGGATGGACGAGATTGCGGCCTGGCTCATGAGATCCTGCCCAGCGTCACGGCTTCTATCGGCGGCCAACGGCGGGGTGGTGACAGGCAGCGCGCATGAAAATTCCGTCGCCGACTCCTTACCTGCGCCACACCCATAGATCTAAGTCGCGGGCGTCCTTCGGTACGCGGACTGGGTGCGTCGCCGAGCGCTCACCCCGAACCAGCCGGGGGACGGGCCCACGAGGGTTGGTCGGGTGCCATGAATGGCATGGGGTATCGTGACAAGTCGCACTCTCGACCCGCCGGCCACTTGTGGGAACCGTCCCGGGCCAATAAGAAGTCACTCGAGATGTCGGTACTCGGCCCTTTTTTCAGCGCGTTCTGTCGGCTCAACGTAAGGCGTGGACATGAGCGCTCGGGCGCGTCCCCCATTTGTCAGCCGTCACGGTTTGATCGGTGACGGGCCCAGCTTCTTCGGCATGCCAGCGGCCGATCGTGGATCATCTGGGCGAAGCTGTCGCAGCTTGCTGATCAGCAGTCGACATCTGCGGCGCTAAGGGCACCCCAGGCGCGAAGATGACGCTGACAGGCCTACACCAAGGAGGTCCAATGCCATGACTGAGGTTGCACAACAGACTGGCACTGACACCACCGCCGTTCGTTCCTTTCACGTGGATGTGCCGCAAGCGGACCTCACCGACTTATGTAGGCGCACCACCGCGACCAGGTTGCCTGAGCGGGAAGCGGTCACAGACGATTCCCAGGGCGTGCACCTCGCCACGGTGCAATATCTCGCGGACTACTGGGCGACAGAGTACGACTGGCGCCGGTGCGAAGCCAGGCTGAATGCACTGCCGCAGTTCATGACCGAGATCGATGGGCTCGACATTCATTTCATTCATGTTCGCTCGGACGACGAAACGGCGTTGCCGCTCATCGTCACGCACGGGTGGCCCGGGTCGATCATCGAGCAGCTGAAGATTATCGAACCGCTCACCAATCCCACCGCCCACGGCGGAAACGCGTCGGACGCATTCGATGTGGTGATTCCGTCACTGCCGGGCTACGGGTTTTCAGGCAAGCCGACCACTACCGGTTGGGGTCCCGACCGCATCGCCCGCGCCTGGGCGGTGCTGATGGAGCGTCTCGGATATACCCGCTACGTCGCGCAAGGCGGCGACTGGGGCACGGCGGTATCGGCCGCCATGGCGCGCCAGGCGCCCGAAGGGCTGCTCGGCATCCACGTCAACTTCGCGCAAATGGTTCCGCTCGACATGCTCGGTCACATCCGAAACGGCGATCCTGCGCCGGCCGGCCTGTCGGATGCGGAAAAACGAGCCTACGACCAAGTCGCGTTCGCGACGTATCACCGCGGATACGGCGTCATCCAGGGCACGCGCCCGCAAACAATCGGCTACAGCTTGGCGGACACACCGGTCGGCCTCGCGGCCTGGCTCCTCGACCATGACAGCACCACCTACGCGCACCTGGCCCAGCTGTTTGCGGGACAAAGCTATGGCGCCATCACACGTGACGACGTGCTCGACAACACGTCGCTCTATTGGCTCACGAACACCGCCACGTCGGCGGCGCGGCTCTACTGGCAACTCGCTGTATCCGGTCGCAACTTCTACGCCC
Organism: Acidimicrobiales bacterium; assembly: GCA_035502515.1. Classification (GTDB taxonomy): domain Bacteria; phylum Actinomycetota; class Acidimicrobiia; order Acidimicrobiales; family Palsa-688; genus Fen-671. The sequence goes on along the minus strand of DATJUH010000382.1, from coordinate 17,266 downwards.
CCGCCGACGTGTCCCTCCCTACGGCCGTCACGGTATTTCCGGAGGAGTACGTCCAGGCGCCGCGCAGCTGGACCGAGCAGGCGTATCACAAGCTGATTTACTTCAACGAGGTCGAAAGAGGCGGCCACTTCGCGGCCTGGGAGGAGCCGGAACTGTTCACGTCCGAGCTGCGAGCGGCCTTCCGGTCGCTGCGCTGATCGGAACGGATCATGCTGCGCCATCGCAACGAATACCCGGTGGAAGGCGAGCTGCCGGCCTTGGAGGGGGCCACCGCCTGGCTGAACTCCGCATCGGTAACCGCCGCCGCCCTCCTGGGGCGTGTGGTCCTGGTCGACTTCGGGACCTACACGTGCATCAACTGGATCCGCTCCCTTCCCTACGTGCGTGCTTGGGCGGACAAGTACGCGGACCAGGGGCTGGCCGTGATTGGCGTCCAGACGCCCGAATTCGACTTCGAGGAAGACCTCGACGGGGTGCGGGTCGCCCTCACGGCGATGGATGTCCGTTATCCGGTCGCCGTCGACAACGACTACGCCGTCTGGCAGGCGTTCGACAACCACTACTGGCCTGCCCTCTACTTCGTCGACACTCAGGGCCGGATCCGTCATCACCGCTTCGGTGAGGGTGACTATCAGGAATCGGAGCGGGTGCTGCAGTTGCTGCTGGCCCAAGCCGACGTCGACGTCGATGGGGCGCTGGTACGGCTCGAACCCCAGGGCGTCGAACTGCCGGCCGACTGGGACCAGCTGGGCTCGCCAGAGAATTACGTCGGCTACGAGCGGACACAGGGGTTCGCCTCCCCAGGGGGTGCGCGGCCCGACCGGCGCCACCGGTACACGGCGCCGTCGTCGTTGGATCGCAACCAATGGGCGCTGTCCGGTGACTGGCGGGTGGGGCCGGTCGCCGCCGTTCTGGAGGGACCTGGCGGCGGGATCGCCTGCGCCTTCCACGCCCGGGACCTCCACCTGGTAATCAGGCCCATGCCCCACGCCTCCGTACCCTTCCGGGTGCGCATCGACGGGCAGCGGCCGGGATCGGCGCATGGCTTGGACGTCGACGTGGACGGCTACGGCACCGTCTCCGACCAGCGCCTTTACCAGCTGATCCGGCAGCCCGGGCCCATCGTCGACCGTCGTTTCGACATCGAGTTTCTCGACGCCGGCGTCGAGGCATTCGTGTTCACGTTCGGATAACCGATCGTAACGCCAATCCGGCTTACGCCCAAGATGCTTGCGATGGCAAGAACATCGCCGCCGCACCATACGTCCATCATCAAACTCAGGGAGGCCGACATGTCTGACACTACGGAACCGTCAGCCGTCAGCACCGCAGTCCGGGCGTTTACCATTGACATCCCCGAGGCGGAACTGGAGCCGCTGCGAGCCCGCCTGGCGGCGACGCGGTGGCCGTCCGAGGAGTTGGTAGGCGACCAGTCGCAGGGTGTGCAGCTGGCCACGGTCCAGACCCTGGCAGCGTACTGGGGCACCGCCTACAACTGGCGCACCTGCGAAACCAAGCTGAACGCTTTCCCGCAGTTCAGGACCAAGATCGACGGGCTCGATATCCACTTCATCCACGTCAAGTCGCCGCACGAGGACGCGTTGCCGCTCATCGTCACGCACGGCTGGCCCGGCTCGGTGATCGAGATGCTCGAGGTTATCGGGCCGCTCACCGACCCGACGGCGTACGGCGGGCGGGCCGAGGACGCGTTCGATGTGGTCATCCCGTCCCTGCCCGGCTACGGCTTCTCCGCCGAGCCGACCGAGGTCGGCTGGGAGGCCGGCCGCGTCGGGCGCGCCTGGGCCGAGCTCATGCGGCGCTTGGGCTATACCCGTTACGTGGCCCAGGGCGGCGACCAGGGCGCGGGGGTCACCGACGCCATGGGTCGCCAGGCGCCCTTGGGGCTGCTCGGCATTCACTTGAACTTCCTCAGGCAGGCGTTGGGCAATGCCAGCGCCTTGCCCGCGGACTCCGAGGAGGAACGCGCCGCGCTCGGTGCCATCAACACTTTCAGGACGAGCGGGTACGGTTACTTCCTGGAGCAGACCACCCCGGCGCAGACGATCGGCTACGCCCTGGTGGATTCACCGGTCGCACTGGCGACCTGGATGCTCGACCACGACACCGACAGCTACTACAAGATCTCTCGCGCCTTTCTCGACGGCCAGCCGGCTGGCAATCTGACCCGGGACCATATCCTCGACAACATCACGCTGTACTGGCTGACTGGCACCGGGGCCTCGGCAGCCCGCTCGTACTGGGAGGGCGGACAGCCCGCAGCTCACCCGGCTGGCCACCCTGCTCCGGAGGTCAACCTTCCGGTCGGCTTCACCACCTTCCCGGGCGAGATCTTCCGGGCTCCGCGCAGCTGGGCCGAGCAGGTCTACACGCAGCTCATCTACTTTCACAAGGTCGACCGGGGCGGCCACTTCGCGCCCTGGGAGGAGCCGCAACTGTATCCGGAAGAAGTTCGTGCCGCCTTCCGACCGCTGCGCGAGAAGACCACGCACCCACGGAAGGGATAGTCCCGGGCGGCAGGAAAGCATCCGACATGACCGTTGTCGTTGTCGTCACGGCCTTTCCCGTCCCCGAGGCGTGCTGTGGGTTTAGGAAAAGGGTGATTAGTTATAATTAGCTCCTCTCGAATTTGCTTTTTTTGATGGCACGGGAGAATAGGCATTCTTATACTAGGCTTTCAAGCCCTGGCTGGTATTAGCTTTTGTGGGAGCAAGATATGCGATCAGTACAACTGATCGCGGAGGATGCTTGCCCTGGGGGGCGGAGCATGCCACGCCGAGACGGTGGGAGATGTGCCGGGGGCGGTGCGCCCGGCCGGGGAGCCCGGCGGGCACGGTGGCCGTGACGAACCGGTCTTGGGTCTCTGGCTCTTGCTGTAGAGGAGGCCGCTCGCCTCCTTGGCCTCGGCCGGTCAACCATGCTCGCGCTCCTCAGCTCTGGGAGAGTGCGCTCGGTCAGGATCGGTGGGCGCCGGCTTGTGCCGATAAAGGCGCTGGAAGAGTCCTGGAGCAGCACGGTGACCGAGAGGTCGGCTAAGAACGCTGGCGTGGGGAAACGAGCGGCTAATGGACGGAGCACAATCATCCGACGCGCGGACGGAAGGTGGCACGGCTGGGTCTCCATGGGTTTGCTGCCCTCAGGCAAGCCCGACCGTCGGCACGTTTCGGCCAAGACCCAATCCGGCGCAGCGGCGAAGGTCAGGGCCTTGGAAAGGGCACGGGAGGCGGGCAGCATCACGGCGACGGGCCATACCCCGCTCGTTGCATACCTAGCGGAGTGGATCGATCGTAAAGAACGGCTACGTGCGGTTCGCCCAAACACTATTGACGGATACCGCAATGACCTTGCTCACGTGAAGGTTGCTCTCCCAAAGGTCACCCTTGACAGACTTGGCCCAGGGAACATCGAGCACCTGTGGTCGTACCTGATCGACCGCGGCCGTACCGTTGGGCCTACACGGCGAACCCTGAACGCCGCGCTCAATGACGCGGTCAAACGGGGATTAGTCGCGCGTAATCCCGTCAAGGCGGCGGATACGCCCCGCGACGCGGAAACCGAAATGGACCCCTACACAATCGAGCAAATGGGGGCTCTGCTGGCAGCTGCTGCCACGATGCGTAACGCGCCTCGGTGGTCGGTCGCGATGGCGCTAGGGCTGCGTCAAGGTGAGGTGCTCGGCCTAGCCTGGGATGACCGTGACCTACCTACGGAACCCGGCGCGGAGGGCACGATGGTCATCCGCCGTCAACTGCAGCGGGTCACTTGGCAACATGGTTGCGCTGATCCCGCGAAGTGTGTCAACAGCGGCGGAAAGCCCGCCAAGCGCGGCGCTGACTGCTTGCAACGTTGGGGGGGAGGTCTCAAAGTCTCAGCCCCCAAGTCGGAAGCCGGGCGCCGTACGCTTACGATACCCGCCATGTTGACCGTCAAGCTCCGGACTCATCGGAAGACCCAAACCGCCGAGCGATTGGCCAGCGAGATATGGCAACAGGGGCCCAATAGTGGATGGGTATTCGCTTCCCAAACCGGTGGTCCGAGCGATCCCCGAGCGGACAACCGTGCCTTCAAAAAGCTGTGCGAGATGGCAAAGATCCCGCCGCGGCGACTCCACGACCTCCGGCACTCGGCGGCGACCATGATGCTTGACAGCGACCTCGACCTGAAGACCGTTGGGCAGCTACTCGGGCACTCACAACTTGCCCACACCGGGCGGTACACCCATGTGCTTGCGGACCGCAAATCCGTGGCGGCTCACCGGATCGACCAGGCTCTGTTCAGCTCAAGGCGCACGAAGTCCTAGGTCGCAGCGGCGCTAACAACACGCTTGGGCAGCGGAGCTCGCTTACCGCGAGCCTTACCCGCGATGAGACCAACAACCGAGGCACCTCGTCTTCTGCCGTGTGTCTACGGCCAAGTACCGCTACCAAAACTGCTACCAGACCGCGTAACCCCTTTCCGGAATAGAGCAGAAGCCCTGGTAAGGGGCGCCCTCGGCAGGGTTCGAACCTGCGACCCGCCGCTTAGAAGATGTCGGCAGCGAGTCCGTACAAGTTCACCCGTGTCGTCCCAGCCGCCTCGACCAGGGCTTTCACCGCGCTTTGGACCCATAGGTCCAGGGCAAACTGCACACAGAACTGCACACATCATCAAGCTCTACAGAGGCCAGGTGTCTATGGAGGGCGCTTATGGGAGTGTTTGGGCCTTGCTACATCGATGGCGTCCCGTCAGGTGGTCAGATTTGGGTAGCTGAGGGGTCCGCCAAGCAGGGCATTCGCCGGGTAAACCACGGGCAGGACCGCCGAGGGGGTCTAGTGGTGCTGAACTGCGCCATCCACATCGCTGCGGTGACCCCCAGGTCCGCCACGCCAGCAGCGAGGGCCAGGGCTACTTCGACCGCAGGATCACCGAAAGCAAGACGAGCAAAGAAGGCTTCTACCGGTCGGGCTAACCGGGGCTCCGGCTTCCCGACCTTACCGCCGCCCGGCCTTCTCGAACGGCGCCCGGCAACTGCCCACCGTCGAACCGCCGCAGAACCGCCGCCGGCCAATGTCGCTAAACCTCGTGCCCGTCCTCAAAGAGTGAGTCGGTTAACAAGGTCTTCCGCCCTGGCTGGCCACGTGAGCTCCGCCTCCAGCAATTGGGCCGCGAGCCCGTGCGGCAGCGCCGATCCAGTTCATATAATAAGTGCTCAGCGTGCATGACCCGCCACCGAGTGCTAACTTGCCGGCATACCTAGCTGCGGGTAGCCAAAGAGACCTCACCAGCTGCTCCAGTCGAGTCGTAGCGAGGGCCGCAGATGAGCCAGCGTGCTTCTGAGCAGAATGTCCACCAGCGCTCGCCCGCGTCGGCAAGCGCAAACACAGTGACCTCCGATAAGGCAAGCGGGGTCGCCGGGGTACAAGCAACCCAAGTCACAGATGGGCGGGCGCCCGTCGCCGGCATGCGGGCCGCCATACTGTCGTTGCAGCGCTCAGCCGGTAATCGGGTGACCAGCCGGCTAGTGACGGCTGGCGCCTCGTCGGCGGCCGGGCCAGCACCACGTGTAACGCCTTCGCTTTTCGTCGCAGCGGCCGCTGACCGAACTGAAACGGACGCCGACCGCATGGCAGCCCTTGCCATTGGCAACTTGGGCCGTCGCGCGCGGCGCGAGGGCGACGCGGGCGATGGGTCTTCCGACCGGCGCAGGGGTATACGCCCAGCCGGGGGCCGTGAAACGGCGGATGCCGAGGATGCCGCATCGGGCCGGCATGCTCGGGCCGAGCTCACTGCCCCCTCGAGCCCGCCGACTTCGTTCCCCTCGGCCCTGGATACCAGGACGGTTGCCGTCGGGCCCCTGCTGCGTCAGTCTCGCTCGGGAGTAGGCGCCGAGGGCGGCGTCCTCGACGACGTAACGGCAGCGTCGATCATGCGGGCGCGAGCCGGTGGCAAGCCTCTGGACAACCTCGTCCGGCGCTCGTTCGAGGACGCGTTCGGTACCGATTTTTCTGCTGTCCGTGTCCATGACGACCACGACGCCCACGCCTTGAACGACCAGGTCAACGCGCGCGCGTTCACGGTCGGGAACGACATCTTTCTCGGACGCCCCGGTTACTCGGCCACAACAACGGGCGGGCGGGAACTGCTCGCTCACGAGCTAAGCCATGTGGTGCAGCAGGCTGTCGCTCCTGCGGGCCCGGCGCCGGTGGTGCGACGTAACTACGCGGGCCTGACGTCCATGGGTCAGAAGCGTGTCGACCAGGAGGTAGAACAGACCTACCAACGTAGAGCGCTCGATTTCGAGCTCGGGATGGCACGGCTGGTCGAGGCCGACGGCCAGGTAAATGCGACCGCCGACTACCTGGTCAGCCTGGTGCGCCAGATAGTCGATGCTTGGGCGACGCACACTGGACGCGGTAAGGCCGAAACCTATGAGCGAGAGTTCAGCTTCGCAGGGGGTGAAGGTTACTACGGCGCCTTCGAGATGACCGCAGACAACATCAACACTGTCCTGGTCGATGCTCTGCACCAGCCGCTGCGGAAGAAACTCAAGCTCATCTACAACGCCGTCAGGAACAACAATATGGCCAAATGGCTGAAGCTGGCCAGCATCGAGCTCGATCGGGCGGCCAGGGGAAAGGCGCCCAAGGACTGGAACATCCGCACTCAGGCAACTCGCGTCGAGCGCCCTCGCGGGAAGCCAGGACGGTTGCGGGCCGAGACGCTTGATCAAACCGTGACCTCCGGGTTTGCTCGTGACTCCGGCCTAGCCGCCAAACTCACCGCGCCCCAGGTGACGTCCGTCGCTGGGGCCGCCGCGGGAGAGCGACAGACAGCTTGGAGCGGGATGTTCAACACAACACGCCGGGACGTGTTCGACGAAGAGAAGTTCGGCACCGTGCTGGGCTGGAAGCCCGAGACCGTAAAGGCTAACCAAGAGCGGACCTCGGGCGTATCAAGCGGGCTGAAACTCAACGAGCAGCGGACGCTGACTGTCGCCGACGTCCCCGACCTTACGTCTGCCGAAACTGACCTCATCCTCAAGCGGCAAGGAAACCTCAGCCCTGATCCGACCGCCCGCGCCGCCTACAAAGCCACCGGAGCCAACCGAGTCCCATGGACGCAGGGTGGCGAGTCTTTCGACATCAAGCTCGGATCTGATAGCGCGCGCGCGGCCGACCAGGTAAAGGCGAGGCTCGAGGCTGGGATCTCCGGGTCAACCGACCTTATGATGCACGCCGCCGAGTACCTGGGGGTTCAACCCGGCTCTAGCGTGGCCAAGGGGCTTCGGCTCGGTCTGGCCGGCTGGATGATCGCCAACCGCGACCACAGCTTCTACGAGGTCTACAAGGCGGCGGTGCCCTACGGTCTTCCGTTCACCGTCGACCCGGCCCACCCCGGGTCCGAATACGAAGTAGCCGACCACCTCTACCCGATGCAACGCGCCGACTTCATTGGGGTGCTGCCGAACGACGGCCCCTTGAACAATCCGTTCCCGGCCGACTACTTCTCGGTGGCCTACAAGGACCAAGTGGCGAACGCGCTGGCCAACCCGGCGGACACTCAACCACAAATAAAAACGGCGCTGGAAGCGGTTGGCCTGTCGTCGACGACGCTCTCCACCATGGACGAACGGGACACCGCAGCACTGCAAAAGCTGGACGGCGTGGCCCAGGGCCAGCCCATCAACGCCGGCGACAAGCCCGCGGTCAAAGGTCACGCTGTTCGCCAAATTCGGCTACACCCGTCCTTCATCCATCTGGGCAACGTGTACGGCAAGGAGCGGGCCGAGGGAATTCTGAATGCGTTGATCAGGCACCATCACCCCGGCGCCGGTGCCAGCCACGACGACACCCGGACACGACTGGAAGAATTGGGCGTCCCCCGCGCTGTCCTCTTAGACAACGCCGAGGTGCTGCGCATCGACGCCGTCCGCCAAGCGATTGTCGCCGCCCCTCTTGGCGCGGCCGGCGCTGCGATGGCCCTCATCGACGCCGCCACCAACAACGTGACCCTGGCTGAGAAAGACGCCATCAAGTGGAATTTGATCGGCAAGCTGAGACCGGCTTGGGGAGCCCTTGGCGCGGGGGAACAGGCGCTTTCGGACATGCTCGAGCGGCGCGCCCAGCTCGAGCAAATAGCCGACATGCAGCGCACGACGGGTGTTTGGTACTCCTGGGGGGATGTGGGCATGCTCCGGGGGTACATCGGCGCGGCCTCGCTCCGAGAAGCGACGAGGGGGGTCCCGAGCACACAGGGCCCTGGCCTCTACATTGGGCGCGACGTCACCACTTCTGCGGGCTACGGGGATCAAGCGGGGCAGCGGTGCCTGGTTATAAAACTTGCCGACGTACCCACCATAAGTTCTTTAAACGAGGCACAGAAGGCGAAACTGCGCCTCCTCCAACCCCGGAAGAACACGCCCGACGTACTCGACGCCGCATACCTCTACGACCAAGAGGTGTCGGTCGAGATCATGATGATCTACGGCGGTGGTCGCTTCGCCCGCCTCACGACGAACAAGGGCGTGAAGCTCAGCACGAACCTCAAGGATGCGCCCGTTGATCATTTGAGGGCGCAGTACAACCTAGGTGCCGGCAAATGGCCGGGCCAAAGCCGGCAGAACCTGCTGGCTCAGTGCGCGCAGTCGGGGATCGACACCAGTGCCTGGTAACGACGACGAAGGCGCCCTCTTTAGCGCGGTCAACGACTATTTCCTGTCGCGTGCCTGGCCAATATCACAGCACGACACTTTGCCAATAGTCCGCATGGAGTTCGCCACCGACGCCACTGAGGGGACGATGTTCGTGCAGGTCTTTCCCGACCGGCGCCGGGTGGTGACCTATGCCGTGCTCCCCGAGCGCGTGCCCGACGACCGGCGGGTGCCTATGGCTGAGCTGCTGACCCGCGCCAACAGCGCGTTGTCGATCGGCAATTTCGAGCTAAATTTCGAAGACGGCGAAGTCCGCTTCCGCACGAGCCTTGACCTCGGAGATACCGACCTCACCGACGAGCTGGTAGACCCTCTTGTCCAAGCATGCCTGGTAACGGTCGGAGACCACGCCGGCGCCATCCACGCGGTGATCGCCGGCTCGCAGACCCCCGAACAAGCCATCGAGACAGTGTGGCAGCAGGCTTCACGAGTGGACTTCGACTTCAGGTAGGGTCACGACGCCACCTTCCTTAGCAATTACAACGCTTTCGCTCCGTCTTAGCTTTCCCCAGGTTCGAGGCCGTCCCGACGGCGTTCGCGGTCAGCTCGTCGACGCTGCGCGAGGCGTTCGGCGTCGCCCGGCCGGGTGTGCTACCCAGGGGGGCAGCCCGGACGGTTGCCACGACAGCCGAATTCGAGCCGTAGTCACCCCCAAACCTCGAGAAGCTTACGAGCCGGCGGGGATTCCGACACGTTCGTCGTCTCGGCGCTTGCCCTCATCAGACTCAAAGTACGCGGCCAGGGGATCTGCCGGCTGAGAATTAAAGTGCCTCGTCGAGCTGGGGGGCACGGCTCGCGACGAACCGCTCGTCCCACACCTCGGAAGATCAGGACCACGGGCCCCTGGTGCCGCCGGGCTAAGAACGTTCAACCTCGGCCACCAAACAGGCCTCCTGGCCCTGCTCGCCAACCATGACCCGGGGCGGTCGGCCGCCGCCGTTGTGGCAGGCTCGGTACGCATTGCGACATAAGCGAGGCCGTGGAGGCCAGTGCAGAACCTGTTGGGGCGTTGGCCAGGTCACGGTGGCCCGGCCCCCAACCCGGCCGTGCTCATCGACGGTGGCCTCGACCCAGCCGGCGTCTTCGAGGGTCCCGGTATGCGAGGTCGTCCGCCCGGTGCCCCCTTTGGTGGAGATGATGTCATCTCCTTGGATGGAGTGACGGCCAAGGTCAGTCGCTTGAGCAGGACGTGGCGCCGTTCCGTCACATCGCGGGACGGCCACCCTCGCCGCCCACCTAGCCGAGCGGGTGTTGCGCAAGGAGAGGCTGCGGGCTGTCGGGCCGGACACCCGGGTCGGCCACCGACGCAGGAATTCGTGAGCTTGTACGCGCTCGGTGTCAAGAGGCGCGTACTCGCACAGTCCGTAGGAGTCCGTACGAGTCCACAACTGCAAACCTTTGTCCACACACTTTCGACCGATTGACTCTCGCAGAACGCAAAAGCCCTGGTCAGGGGCGCCCCCGGCAGGGTTCGAACCTGCCACCTTCGCAACTCCGGGGCCGGCTTGAGCGCGGTCCGGTAGACCGCCTTCCCGAGATCACGGCACGGGCCTCGTGACGGAGCGCGGTGCGCGCAAGGCTGTTTTGGCCGGGCGGCCTCGAACTCGTCGGCGGCAGCGGTCGCCGGCTGTCACATTCACGGCACGGCTCTTGTCATAGGGGGAACTGGACACGACAAATGGAGGCAGCAGTGCTCGAGAAAGTCTTCTATATGAGCGTGCTCGCCAGCGACCTGGACAGGGCGGTGGAGTTCTACACGAACGTCTTTGGCATGGAGAAGCGGGTGGAGAACCCGACTCCCGACGGGCCGCGGTTCCTGACCGTCGGCGTCAAGGGCGATGAGTTCCAACTGGTGCTCTGGCCCGGTGTAGCGGAGCAGGCTCAGCCGGCGCTGGGTAGCCCACCCCCGTCGGTCACGTTCGTCACCGACGATTGCCGCAAGACGGTCCAGGAGCTGAAGTCGCGCCGCGTCGAGTTCGTCACCGATGTGCTCGAGTTCCCGTGGGGCTACGTGGCGCAGTTCCTGGGCCCAGACGGGCACCGGCTACAGCTGCGAGAGGCCCTTTAGCCCAAGGGCGGACGGCCCTGGCGGTACCGCCTTGGGCCCGTCCCGCCGCCTTCTCCTCCGCGGGAAAGGGCCCGCCATAGGTGTGCCAAAGACGGCTGCTTTTGGCGGCAGCTTCGTAAACACGGGCTTTGTCAGACGCTGGTAATGCGACGGCGGGCGGCGGGGGTACCTTGGGTTGTCGGGCGGGAGTGGACCCTATTGCCAGTGCCGGCACGATCCGACGGTGAGTAGATGGGCAAGCCGCGGGCCTGTAGACAAGCGCTGCGCCCCGGCCAAGTACGCTGAGAGGGTGCCATGCCCGTCAAGTCCATCGAGGAGCTGCAAGAACGGGTCGACAAGTACGCCCGGCCGCGCGGCACCGATGACGTGTCGATCAGCTCGGACGGCACCCGGCTCGACTCCAAGGAGAAGGTGCTGGCGTTCCTCGAGGAACTAGCTCTCGAGCGGGCCGCGCACACGCCTGAGGTGTGAGCGGGCCCAGACCACTCGACGTCGGTCGTATTGTTGAGGCGTTCGACCGCCACCACGTCGATTACCTGGTCGTCGGTGGAGTTGCCGCCACTGCGCACGGTGCCGAGCGCTTGACCGCCGGCGCGGGCACCGTCGTCCGCCGGACAACCGCCAACCTCAAAGCAACCGCAGCCGCGCTTCGAGACCTCCACGCCTACCTCCTCGTCGACGGGCTCTCCGACGAGGAGGCCCGGCCCCTCCCTGTACAGATCGACGCCCTCTCACCTTGAGCAGGATGGAGATTTCCACCTGGCGCACCGACGCTGGCCTCGTCCTCACCTTTTTCTTCGGGCCTCTCGGCTTGTTCTGCCTCGGGGCGATCCCAGGGATAGTTGGGTTGTTCGTCCTCATACCGTTGGCCATTGTCGCTGGGTTCCTCACATTGGGCCTCGTGAGCTTCGTGGTGTAGTTCGGGGACCCTCGTCTGGGCCGCCGTGCGTGCCGGCAGGTACCACAGCGAGTTCCAGACCTATTTGGCGCGAGGTGCACGGTATTAAGAGGCGCGGTCCGTTTTCTGAGTGATCCAACGGTGGGTCGCATATCAGGCAGATGGGACTACGTTCGCTGCCTCCGCCCATTACTAGGACGGCGGTGGCGGCGAGGCGGCCGGCAACGTTGGACTGGCTCACCACTCATGTGGTGGCCAGAGTCCCCGGGCCCTTGATAACGACGCTACGAACAAGCTTCGCCCCGCCCGTAACTGTCAGCAGAAGCGTGCCGCGGACCGTTTCGCCGGCATGCTGTTCCAGATAGGAGGTACCAGCCGTTGTTTCCGCGAAAGACACGTCTTTCGCAGCGGCGGGGTTGATCACAAACTTGCCGTTGGCGACGATCAAATTAGCTTGACGGCCTGTTTTTCCGGCGGTCACGGCCAGGGTCCCGGCGCCGGTGCATTTGATAGCGGCACCGCAACGAATGGCGACTTTGACGGTTTTCCCGCTGACAGCCACAGTTGAGGCGAGACTGTTGACCCGCGGCACGTTCGCTACTATCACGTCGGTGCCCGTCTTGAAGCCGATAGCTGTCTTGCCGTTCACTGTGGCCGAGCCGGCGACTTTCAAGCCAGTAGGGCCGAACTGGTAGACGACATCACCGGCAATGATCGACGGGTCGACGATCGTCAACGTGATCGGGGACTTCGCCGAGGAAGCTATCCCGTTAGGCCCAATCCAAGAGACAGCGAACGAAACCAGGTATGACTGCCCTCCAGGGACAGGTTTCTCGAGTGGATCTATGACCTTGGCCGCGAACAGGGCAATGGTGGACCCGGGTGGAATTGCGCCCCGGGGCACCGAAACCGTTGCCACGGCACCGTTCGCCCGCTCGCTAACGGTGACTCCTGTCAAGCCCACGATCCCGGTCACGGCCGCTCCGTAGGCTCCACCAGGGGCCCCCGGGGGAAGGGGGACAGTCGTGGTGGTCCGGACCGGTGCGGTCGTTGCAGTTGTGGGCGGCGTCGTTGTTGTCGCCGGAGGGGCAAGGCCCAGGCCTCCCCCGCCACCCAGACTACCACTACCGCCACCAGACCCCGGTGAGCTCGCTCCCGGGACGACAGCCAGAGCCAGGGTAGCCGTGAACGCCAGCTGCTGGCCCGAGGCGTCAGTGGCCGTAATAGTGACCTGGTAATTGCCGGCGGTCAGTGGGGTGCCGCTTATGACGCCGGTGGCTGAGCCAATGACAAGCCCGGGAGGCAGGCCCTGCGCACTCCAGGCAAAGGGTGGGTCCCCACCGGTTACTGACATGGTCTGTGAGTACGCGGTGCCGACCGTCCCGCCCGGGAGGGAACTGGGAACCAGGTTTGGTATTTGACCTTCGAAAGGCAAGCTAATGCTTAGCGGCGGACCGGCCTGCCCGGCCGTGGTAGAGACTTCCGTTCCCGGCGCTGTACTTCCCCCGCCGTAATACTCGGGAGAAAAATCGCTCGGCTGCGTCCCGCCACAACTCGGGTCGATGTAGACCGACCAGTTCGAGGCCGGTAGGCCGCTCAAAGTAAACGTGCCATCGGCTTGAGTCTCACCCGAGTACGACCAGGGCAGAGGCCCAGGCGAGACAATCGATACGCATACGTTGGCGAGCGGTTGAGCGAAGGGACCCTGGCCCGTCACGACACCCGAGATGGAGGCGCCCGGTTCGAGCGTTTGAGGAGCCAACTGGCCCACCGGGCCGATGGCGAACGAGTACGAGGTGGCCGACGAGGAATCACCAGCAGAGTTGTAGAACATGGGGGCAAAACTCGACGTGACAGTCCCACCGCAGGTGGGGTCAAACCAGATGTAGTAGGTCCCCGGCGTGACATTGCCAAACTGATAGCCGCCACCAGTGTCCGTGTAGACCAGGTACGACCAATTGTCGGCCGGGTCGTAGGCGTAGACGCATATCCCGGCGAGGGCTGTGCCGGCTTCCGTGACCGACCCGTCCGCGTTGGCGCCGAGGCTTAGAGCCGCATTGGCGTCAAACGTCTCGTCAGATACCTGGACCTGGGTGGCGCCGCTGAGGGTAAGCGAGCCGCCCGTGGCGCCATTGTAGTATTGCCCGGCGAACGAGGCGACGTCCGCCTGGCGACAGAGCGGGTCGAACTGTATTACGTACGTCCCTGGCGCGATACCCCCGATGGCGTAGCCGCCGCCGGGGTCCGACGATTCAGTTTCATAGAGGGCAATTTTGGGGTCAGCGACTGGTTCGATGTAGATGCAGACCTCCCCGATGCCGAGGGTGCCGGACGCGACGTCTCCCGTTATGGTCGAGGTATTAGATGGGAAAAGGGTAGTGCCGGGTGCCGAGACCGGAGACAGGGGCGAGCCATAAGTAACCGTAAGGGTTTGCCCGTTGAACGTCGGGTACGCAATTACATTCCCGTCCTGGCCGACCATGTAGTTGGTCGTTTCGTAGGTAGGGGCTGCGACCCCGTCGTAATAGTCCAGGTTGGTGAACGTTGTCGAGCCAAAGTCCTGAAGCTGGCTAGTGGCGCAGACTGTCGAAGAGGTTTGGCACAGCGTCGAGGCTTCCTCGACCCATTCTGCCGTCATACCGGGAGTGTCGTAAGTAACGAATGCTTTAGACCACCCGGTACCGCGGGTTAGGTCGGCAATAGCGAGGTCCCACTGGTTGTTTGCCGGCGACGCTCCGTTGATAACGGCCTGGATCTGGTCCCCCGGCGAAACGGGGAAGAGCGGGATCTCTGCTCCGGGATAAAGCTCGTACCATGCTTCGTAATAAATAGAGCCGTCTTCCGAAGGCGAGTCAGTGCCGATCTGGATCAACGACGAGCTGTTGCCGTCGTAAGTCGGGTCCCCGTCTAACCCGATCCAGGTGCTCGAATCTTCGGGTGCGGTACTTGTGGGCGACACGGCTGGAACTGTCCATTTGGCTTCGACCCCGACCAAGGCATCTTCGGTCGATGTCGGCGTGTAAGCTTCCAAACCCGACCAGTTGGTGCTACAGGCGGCGCCCGTTTCGGAGCACAGGGCTGGGCCGGACTGAGCACTTGCCGGTGTGTTGCGCAGGTTGAACACACGAGGGCGGTCGCCTTCACTCAGAGGGCTGGGAGAAGTCTGAGCCCCCTGAGAAGTGGGCGACGCGCCGGGATGCGAGGTGTTGGCCAGCGCCTGTAGATGAGCAAAAGCTCGAGCGATCGAGCTGGCCGATGTCGCCGCAGGCGCCTGGGGCGACGTCGGGCCTGATATCGCCGGCTGTGGCGTGGGCTGGCTGAAAGCGGGCGCGGCGACCGGCCAACTCAGTGCCAAGAGGGCAGATGATACGAGTATCTTCATGGCGACTTTCATGGTCTCTTCCCAAACTGGACAAGTCGGTCTGGCCCGGTTTAGCCCCTAACCCTGCGCCGGTACGAGCCCAGAGGGGAACCGTCCCCTAAATTCACCCCACACGATAGTGCGGGGCAGTTACCTGCCGAACGCTATCGCATTATGGTCGCGCCTGGCCCCTGGCAGGAGGTCACCCCACAGCTCGGTGGGAACAAGAATGGACATGTTGGTTCCATCGGCGCGGCGACTCAACTCGCCTCTCATAGAAGGAAGGACGTTCTTCCCGCTTAGTAGTTCCCAACCCACTGAACGCGCGCCACTATGCGAGCAGTAGCCCAGATGGCCACTGGCCGACAGACCGGTGCAAGACTCGTGTGTCGAGGTTTACGACGTGGGACCGAGAGGTCTTTTGCCCCATAGCGGGCGACATCCGCTAACGATCGCCCCAGATGGTTCTCGCTGTTCGCCGTTAGAAGCTCTTATGCAGCCGCGGAGGATCCGTCGGCCGTTCCTCGGAACGACACATAAATGGACATCTCGTACGAGCCGGTAAAAGCAGTCGTGCATTCTTCGAGTGCGTTCTTAATTGGCAGAGCCATCTAATTTTCTTCGCAGAAAGCACATAATGCGCGCCACAACGACTCGTCAGCACCGAAGCTCCGACTAGTCGGTTGAGGTCTATCGAGGTAATGAAGCTAAACAAGTTGATTTGAGCGGACGGGCCACTAATTGGCGTGACGGCTGGGAGCATGAGCCCGCAAGGTTTGAGAGCATCACGTTCAACCTCGGCCACTAAACAGGCCCTCTGAAGGTGGTCGGCCGACCATGGCCTGGGGCGGTCGGGCGCCGCCGTCCTGGGTGAGGCTCGGTACGCCATCACGGCAGATAACGAGGCCGTGGAGGCCGGTGCGGAACACGTCGTGGCGTGAGCCAGGATATAGCGGCTAGGCCCTCAACCCGGCCGTACCCATCGACGGTGGCCTCGACCGAGCCGACGTCGTCGAGGTCCACGGTAGGCGACGTGGTCCTCATGATGCCGCTTTGGTGGACGTGATGTCAGCCCTTGGGGGCGTGAGGGCCAAGGCCAAACGGCTTGCGCATGGCCGTGACGCCGGGGCCGTCACTTCGGCAGGACGGGCCACCCTCGCCGCCTACCCGGCCGAGCGGAAATTGGGCAAGGAGAGGCTGCGGGCTGTCCGGCCGGATATCGGGTTCGACCCCAGCGCAGGAAGCCCTGGTCGCTCGTTATGTCCCGGTACACCCGGAAGGATTTTGGCTCGGCGGCTGAGTTGCCCGGTACCAGCACCAGGCGGACACGGGTTATCGCTTAGGACGTGTTGGGCCTGTGCGGCTGGAGGTACGCCGACGCGGCCAAGATGGCCCCATGGAGCCGTTGGACGGCGTTCGGCTGACGGCCGAGGTCGGTCGGGTGATCGGCGAGCGGGTGGGCCTCATGGGCGCGACGGCCCGGGGTGAGTCCCGCTCCACCTACTTTCTCAAGGGCCAGTCCGGCGAGATGGTCCTCAAAGTCTCACCTGCGGGCACCGCCGCCTTGGCCGACCAGGAGCGGCTGATGCGGCTCGTCAACGGGCTGAGGGCCCGAGGCTACCCGGCACCCGAGTACCTGGGGGCCGGCCGGGTGGACGAGGTGGTCTTCACCGTGCAGCGCCGACTACCCGGCCAGACGTTGGAGCCCGGGCCGGGGATGGCGCCGAGCCCAGAGCTGCTCCAGGCCGTGCTGGGCGACCTGCTCCCTGCTATCGAGTTGCAGCGCGATGCCGGGGACCTGCCCGACCCGCCGTGGCCGGCCTGGCTCATCGCCACGGTCGAGCGCGGCGGCGAGGGCTACTGCCTCCACGAGACGATGCGCCAAAGTGAGGACACCAGCCGTCTGCTCGACCGGCTCCAGCGGGTCGCTGGACGGAACTGGTCGTCGCCCCCCCGGCGCTCGGACCTCGTGCACTTCGACATGAGCCCGGCCAACGTGCTGCACCACTCCGGCAGGCTGAGCGGCGTGGTCGACTGGACCGTTCCGTTCACCGGAGCGGCGCAGGGTGACCGCGGCTTCGACGTGGCGAGCCTGCTGTTCTACACCTACGACGTCCCCGCTACCCGGGAGCCCCTGTGGGAGCTGGCCCGCGAGATCAGCGGGCTCGGCTGGGTCGCCGTCTACCTCTGCCACCTGGGCCTCCGACAGGTCGAATGGGCCCGCCGGCACAA
>DATJUH010000381.1:0-6911 GCA_035502515.1 Acidimicrobiales bacterium | reverse complement strand
TCAGTGTCGTACGCCGCGCCGCGGTTACAAGTGGGCCGTGCGCAGCTCCCGCCGTGAAGTGATAGCGAGTTTCCCGTAGATGTTGCGCAGGTGGTACTCCACCGCTTTGCGGCTGATGTAGAGCTGCTCGGCCACCTCGGGATTAGAGAGCCCCTGGGCCACAAGCACAGCTACGTCGCGCTCGCGGTCCGTGAGCTCCAGTGTGGAGCGACGTTCTTGGCTCGGGGCGCGGATCCCACTGTTGGCCAGGTCGGCGTCCACTATGGCGACGAACGGGCCGGCGCCGACCGAGCTCAACATTTCGTGAGCTGTGCGTAATTGGGTGACCGCGTTGCGCCGGTCCCCTCTGGCCCGTAGCAGTTGGCCGTACGCGTGGTGGCTGAGCGCTCGGTCCAGCCACGGGTCGTCCTCATCGAAAAGTTGCAGTGACTCCTCGAAATGGGTGACGGCTTCCTCGGGCCGGCCCCGGGCCACCGCCAGCCGGGCCCGCATGGCGGCCAAGCGGGCCTCGAAGTCGAGCCTCCTGGCCTTCGCCGCATCCGCGAGGACGTCGACCAGGTCGTGGGCCCGGGCGAGCTGGGCGCTATCGATGAGGGCCACGATCAGTGTCGGCCAGAACGTCAAGGCGGCGAGCATCGGGGTGACCGGAGGCAGGTCGCCCAGTGCGTCGATAATTGCCCCGGGTTGGTGCTGCGCCCGCCCCAAGGCGCCGGCGCCGAGCCGGGCGGTCATGGCTGCTTCGACATTGCTCGTGCTAGCAGCAAGCGCTTTGGCCGCCTCGATGTGGTGGGCGGCGAGGTCCCAGTCGCCCCGGTAAGCCTGGATGGTGGCGAGGACCGAGTGGCACTGAGGTTCGACCCACACCTGCTCATAGTCGGAAGCGACCGACAGAGCAGTGCGGGCATGTACGAGCGCTTCGTCCCAGTCCCCGCTGTTGACCAGCAAGGTGGCCATTTGGAAATGGCAACGGGCGATCTGCGCCGGCACAGGCCGTCGCGTGGCGGCCCGCACGGCGGCCCGGTGGTCGCGGATGGCGGCGGCGGTGTGCCCGGCGTAGAGGCCGAGGGTGCCCCGGGCAACCAGGATGGTGGCGTCCACGTCGGGGACCTCTTCAGCCTGCTGAGGTAGCCGCTGGCGCAAGCGGTCGAGGCCCGCGGGGGCGCCGTGGCGCAGGGCTTCCCCGGTGGCCAAGCAGATCCAGGCCAGGCGCTCGACGCCGGGTTCCCGGCCCGCCACCGCCAGGGCGCGGCTGGCCGCCTCTACGGCTTCGTCGGCGCGGGACTGGGTGGCGCAGATCTCGGCCAGCTGCGCCCACGCCCAACCGACGGGCTCCTCAGCACCCGAGGTGGCCGGGTGGGCAGAGGCGCGGCGTAGCCAATGTTCGGCGCTGGACGCATCGCCTCGTTCCCAGTCGATGACGCCCAGCAGGGCGTCTCGGGTGGGTGAGGGCTGGCAGGACTCGAGCTGCTCACGTAACCCGGCCGCTTGGACGGCCTGCCCCGCGTCGAGCAAGGCCCGGACAGCCTGGAGCAGCCGCCGTTCCACCTGCTCGGGGGCGGCACTCAAAGATGACGCCCACAGCAGGTCTCGGGCCCCGAGCTCGGCTGCCCCGCCGGCTATTTCTCGTCGGGCGGCCGCCTCCAGCTCGTCGGCCAGGCCGGCGTCCACCCCGTCGGCGGCGGCTACCCGATGGGCCAGCACGGAGGCGGGGGTCAGGGCCCCGGCGACGGCCCGGTGCAGGTCCCGGCGTCGGGTAGGCGACAGGTCCTGGTAGACGGCCTCCCGGTACAGCGGGTGGGCAAATTCGACCGGTGGGCCCGGCTCGCCCGGGCTCCAGCGGACGAACCCGGTGCCAAGCAGGGCCTCGAACGGCCCGACGGGAGCCTCGACCCCGGCGGCCCGGGCCACCATCGGCAACGGGGAGCGCTGGTTTATCACGGCCAAGGCGGCGGCTAATCGACGCGCCGGCTCGGGTAGCTCGGACAGTCTCGCGGTAACCGCGGACGCCAGCGACCGGGGGGCGGGCAGGTCAACCTCGACGGCCCGCAGCTGGGCGGCGCTCAGCTCGCTGAGCAAGGTTTGCACGTACAAGGGGTGGCCCCGGGTGTGGGCATGCAGCCGGGCCGCCTGACGGTGGGTCAGTTCCACCCCTTTGGCCGCCGCTAAGGCGCCCACTTCGTCGACGGTGAAGTCGGCCAGGACGAGCCGGTGGCAGCGCTCCGAGCCCACGACGAAGCGGTCCCATTCCACGCTCGCACCGCTCCGGCTGGTGATCACGACCAGCACCCGGTCCCGGTCCAGCCGCTTCACTGCGCTCAGGAGGGCCTGGGACGAGCTCAGGTCAGTCCAGTGGAAGTCTTCGACCAAGATGGCTACGGGGCCGCCGTCTTGCGCCGTCGACCAGGCGCGCAAAAGGCTCATCCCGGCCACGAAGGGCCCGTGGGCGTCGACCGCCCCCAACTGGGTGACGAGCTCGTAGGCGACATCGGCCGCCAGCTCGTCGGCCTGGGCCCGCACGACGGAAAAACCGACCGGGAGCGCCTTGACCGCCTGGTGGGCCAGGGCCGTCTTCCCCGACCCTGCTTCGCCTTCCACCCAAACCACGCTGGGCCGGCGCGCCGCAGCTGCCTCGGCCGAGGCGGCGACAACAGCTAATTCCGGTGCCCGTCCGATAAACCCATCGGCAATCGGTCCGCCCTCGGACAAGGCCACGGCGCCAAGGTACCTCCTCGGCGGGACCCGTCCGGCGCTGGTCAAAAAGAGCAGAGGAGCTCGAAATGCCATTGCGGATCAGGGAGCCGTTGCGGATTAGGGAGTTGCCCTAGGGCTAATGGCAGAAGGGTGGCTCAGGCTAAAGGAATGCCGTGAGCGGTCCTGCCCCGGGACCGGGACAAGCGCAAAAAACCATAGGGCTACTTGCCCGCTACCAAATGGAGGATGTGGTACCCGTGATCCAACCAGAGGCCCTTCAGACAATCTTTTTCTCTGCCCCCACTGACTCAGAGGAGGAGGCATGAGCTCAGCGCTATTCCGGCTCGGGAAATGGTCTTACCACCGTCGCCGCCTCGTACTGGCCGGGTGGGTCGTTGTCATCGCCGTACTGGCGGTCCTGGCCATAAACCTGAACCAGCCGACCAACAACTCGCTCACCATCCCGGGGACCCAGTCCCAACAGGCCCTCGACCTGCTCAACCAGAAGTTCCCCGGCCAGGGCGGGGCCCAGGCCCAGGTGGTGTTCTCCGTCCCATCTCCCGAGACCCTGACCGGCCCCTCCCACCGCCAGGCCATCGAGGCCACCGTGGCCCAGTTGCGCAAGCTCCCCCAGGTCGTGGGCGTTACTGACCCGTTCCAGGCCGGCACCGTCTCTAAGGACGGGCGGATCGCCTTTGCGGTCGTGGCTTACCCGGTGGCGGTGGCCGATGTGACCTCCCACGCCCAGACCGCCCTGCTGGCATCGGGGGGGCCGGCCAAGGCGGCCGGGATCGCCGTCAACTTCGGCGGGGAGGTCGCCCAGGCCTCCACCAGTTCCAGCACCGACCTGATCGGCATCGTCATCGCCTTCCTCGTCCTGCTGGTCGGCTTCGGCTCAGCGGTCGTGGGGCTGCTCCCGTTGGCCACCGCCGCAGCCGGGGTGGCCGTCACCAACCTGGCCCTCCTGGCCCTGACCGGCGTGGTCAACGAGTCGAGCACCACCTCGGTCCTGGCCACCATGATCGGCCTGGCCGTTGGTATCGACTATTCGCTGTTCGTCCTCAACCGCCACCGCCAGCAGCTCGTCGATGGCCTGCAGGTGGCTGACTCGGTCGGCCGGGCCGTGGCCACCTCGGGGTCGTCGGTGTGCTTCGCCGGCACCACCGTCCTGATCGCCCTGGCCGCCCTCAGTATCGTGAACATCCCGTTCCTCACCGTGATGGGCCTGGCCGCCGCCGGGGCCGTGGTGGTGGCGGTGCTGGCCGCCATCACGCTGATGCCCGCCCTGCTCGGCTTCGCCGGGCACCGGCTCATCTCCAGCCGCTGGGCCCGCCACAAGATCGCCAAGGCCGCCGCCCCCGGGTACCAGCCATGGTCGCGCCGGTACGTGACGACGCTGAAGCGAGCGCCCGTTGCCGTCGTGCTGGCTGCCATCGTGCTCCTCCTGGCCATAGCGACGCCGTTCCTCCATATACGGTTGGGGCTACCAGACCAGGGCTCCCAGCCCACCAGCCAGACCACCCGGCGGGCCTACGACCTCGTCTCCGAGGGCTTCGGCCCGGGGGCCAACGGCCCGCTACTGGTGGTGGTCTACGGCCCCGGAGGGATCACGCCGGCCCAGAAGCAGGCGTTCACCGCCTTTTACGACCAGCAGCGGGCCCACCTCCCAGCCGACGTGGAGGCGATCAGCGCTCCCACCCTCAACCCGGCCGGGGACGTCCTGCTGGTGACGGTGGTGCCCAAGACCGGTCCCGATGACCCCGCCACCACCCACCTGATCGACGGCATCCGAAAAGTCGTGGCCCAAGGGCAGAAGGAGTACGGGCTGGTCACCTACGTGACGGGCCAGACGGCCCTCAACATCGACACCTCGGCCAAACTCTCCTCGGCCCTGCCGGCGTACCTGGCCATCATCGTCGTGCTCTGCCTGGTCCTGCTCGTCCTCGTCTTCCGCTCGCTCCTGGTGCCGCTCACCGCCGTGGTCGGGTACGTGCTGAGCGTCCTGGCCGCCTTGGGTGCGGTCACCTTCGTCTTCCAGGAAGGGCACCTGAACAGCCTGTTCGGTATCCCGAGGTCCGGGCCGGTGCTGAGCTTCCTGCCCATCATCCTGCTGGGCATCCTGTTCGGCCTGGCCATGGACTACGAGGTGTTCCTGGAGTCACGCATGCGAGAGGAGTCGTTTCAAGAGGACGCCGTCGCCGCCGTGACCGACGGGTACACGGGCAGTGCCAAGGTGGTGGGGTCGGCAGCGGTCATCATGACCTCGGTGTTCGCCAGTTTCATCTTCTCGCCCGACCCCACGACCAAATCGCTCGGCTTCGCCCTGGCCCTCGGCGTGCTGATCGACGCCTTCGTCATCCGGATGACGGTCGTCCCGGCCACCATGTACATCTACGGTCGACGGGCGTGGTGGTTGCCCCGGTGGCTGGGCAAGCTCCTTCCCGACGTGGACATCGAGGGGCGCCGTTTCGCCGAGCCGGCCGAGCCCGTGCCTGCCCATGCCCCGGCGCAGGTCCCTCTGAGCAGCTGACGGGCAACGTCACCGGCTCGCCAAGCTACGTGCAGGCTCGCAGGGAAGGCAGAAGGCCCTGGCCCCGTTGCGGAGCCTTGGCGCTCGTCGACAACCGTCCAAAACCGTGTATGGATGCAGCACTTAGCGATGGAAATGTGAGGAGGACCAGTTTCCTGGGACCTCGATACTGGACAAAACCGAGGGAGGTCGGACATGAGTAAGCAAGCAACAGCGGCCCGGCTCGCCGCTCGTACATCGGGCCCAGTGTGGTCTCGGGCCGCTGACCGCGCTGGCTATGACGAGGAAAGGAGTGGGTTCAATTCGGCGCTCGATCACCAACCGGCATTGGTGTTGGCGGCTACTACGGCAGCCGACATCGTCGAAGGGATCCGTTTTGCCGCCGAGCAGGGCCTGCCGGTCGACCTGCAGGCCACCGGGCATGGAGCCCACCGGGCCATGGATGGTGGCCTGCTGGTCGTGACGGGGCGTCTCGCCGATGTTGACGTCGACCGAGAACGTCGGGTGGCGCGCGTCTCGGCTGGTGCCACCGCGGCCGATGTCATTGCCGCTACCGCTCCTCATGGGCTGGCGGCGCCGGTTGGCGCCGCGCCCGGCGTCGGTTACGTGTCCTACACGCTCGGGGGAGGTTTGGGAGTGCTGGGGCGTGCCCACGGCTACGCCGCTGACGGGGCCCGCCGGCTCGAGGTGGTGACCGCAGACGGCCAAGAACGCACAGTTACGCCAGAACAGCACCCGGAGTTGTTCTGGGCACTCCGCGGAGGCGGCGGGAACCTGGCTGCGGTGACGGCAATAGAAATCGAGCTATTAGCGGTCTCCGAGATTTATGGGGGCGGCCTGTTCTTCCGCGCAGACCGGGCCCCGGACGCCTTCGAGGCCTTTCGTCGCGCTATGGCGACCGCGCCACCCGAATTGTCCCTGTCACTGGCCCTCGTCGCCTTCCCTGACGTCCCGGTGCTCCCGCCACCGCTACGGGGCCAGTTCTGCTGTCATATCCGTGTGGCCTACCTGGGAGACAGCGCCGGCGGCGACCGCCTCATCGCCTCGCTGCGAGCCGCCGCGCCATTTCTGGATACCGTCGCTGTACTCCCGATGACCGAGGTCGGGACCATCCATGCCGACCCAGTGGGCCCCATGCCGGTAAATAGCAACAGCGTCGCCCTCGGCGGGGGCGCCGTCCTCGACGACCTCCTGGCCTTGGTCCAGCCGGACGCTCCGTTCATGCTGGAGGTGCGCCACCTCGGCGGCGCTCTCAGCCACCCGCAGCGGGCCCCGTCGGCCGTCGGTCACCGAGGAGCGGTACTGAACCTGTTCACCTCCGCCTACCCGGGCACGGTACCTGGCATCGCAGCCAGCGCTCAGCAGCGGGCCTGCGACACCGTCGCCGCTGCCAGCGTGGGGGGCCCACTGCGGAACTTCCTACCTGCCCAGTACCCGGACGCCACTGCCTGTTATGAACCCGCCATCGCCGAAGAACTAGCCAAACTAAAAACGATTTGGGACCCGGCAGACACCTTCCGCTACACGCCAGCCGTAACCTCCGAAAAGTGACGGTGAGGCCTAGGCGTGCCAGTTCTGGATGCAACATCGGTACCCTGCTCTTGCACGCGCTCTGGGTCGACCAGAGGTTGTCGGACGGCGCCACCACAAAGAGAGCTGAGCGTTAGTGCTCGCGGTCGAGCAGGGCCGA
>DATJUH010000380.1:0-6262 GCA_035502515.1 Acidimicrobiales bacterium | reverse complement strand
GCGAGCGTGGCGTAACCGCGCACCGTGTCCGGCGCCAGTGCCGCCGCAGTGACTGCCGAATAGATCAGCACGGCCGACGCCGAGGTGGCAGCGACGACCAAATGGCGCGACGTGCCAAAAAAGGCGTAAAGGGCAAGCGAGGCGAGCAAGCTGTACAGACCGGCCTGCTGTGAATGGCCGGCCAGGCTGGCGTAGGCGATCATTTCCGGGATGAGCAGGCCTCAGATCGTGAACCCGGCTATGGCCTCACCGGCCAGCCACGAGGACTGGTACCGAGGCAGCCACCCCGCGATGGGGAGGGCCCTTCCTAGCCACCCCAGAGTTTTTTGGCGTTCCAGTGCGGGAGCCGTCATCGCCGCCTAGTTGACTCGCTGCAAGTCATCGGCGCCCAGCGCCCCCGCTGCGGGGTCGGCGCTTATGGTCGAAGGAGGTCTCATCTTGGTCGGCAACCGAGGGGTGCGAGGCCGGGTAGTCGTAGTGATGTTCACGAGATCCTGGAATTGGCGCGCTTCAATGGACGGGGTGATTGAGTCGATCATGCCGCGTGGTCCCTGGTGTTTGATGGAAGGAAGGTTCGCGCACTGGGCAGGGCTGAAGTGGCCGAGGGACTGCAGAGCCGGCGGGTATTGATCCGTTCAACCTTTCCCTGTGCCGGAGCAGCTACTCGCGCATGACCATGAGCTGCGCCTCCCGGGCCAGGTCCATGAAGGGCTCGCCACTGACGTCGACCGCGACTCTCTCGATGGTGCCCCCGGTAAAGGCGAACGGAGGCTGGCCGGGGTAGTCGTCGGTGACGGGTTCGCCCGGGTGCCGCCCGACATAAAGGCCGACGCCGGCGCCAGCAGCCGATGCCCACTTACGAGGATGTAGTGGACCACGGCACTTTCGGGGATCTTCATGGCCGCGGCCAGGTGGCCAATAGTGGTCCATAGGGTCGACGTGAGAGTAAAGGGCGACGCCGGCCTTAAAGTTTGCGTCGGGGTCGTAGGCGACGCGGGGGCCGTCCCAGGCGACGAGCTCGACGGTCCGAGTTGTCCGGGGTCATCCTCGGAGGCTACCGCGCCCTGGCGTTTCCTCGAGAAGTGCTGACGGCGGGCGTTCTTTTCGATTACCTCGCATGGGTCCTCGCTTGCTTCCATTGCTCTAGGGCGCCATGACGAGGTGCGTGCCACTCGCCCGGGCCTCGCGAGTACGTCTTCCAGGGTTGACCAGGATCTCGGTGTCGGCGATGGTCATGAAACGCAGCATTCGCCGGCCTCCGATCGCAATGTGGGCTCCGGTTTCGGTATGGCCTCAGATCGCAGAGTAGGAAGGCCCCGAGGAGCGCCGTTCTCGATCAGTGCCGACAAGCGGGCTGTGTCGAGGTGACCGGCCACGAGGTCGCCGAGGGCGTCGAGACGCGCCTCGCGAACGGCAGCGAAACATGTCGTCGACGGCGCGACGGTCCGACCACGCAAGGCCGCCACCCAGCGGAGCAGGGCCCGCCGCATCCCATCGTCCTCCAACAATCCGTGCCAGGTGGTGCCAAGGACCGTGCCCCGCCGGCAGCCCTCTTCGCCCCCATCTTGGGCGCGTAGTAGTGTCTCGCCGCCGTGACGTACGACACGTCCGTGATGGATCTCGTAGCCACTCGCCTCTGTTCCGAGCCACCCGCAGTAACCGGAACTCCGGCGGAGCATTTTGTCAGGAGCGAACGTCGTCACCACAGGCAGAAGGCCGAGCCCGGCCACTTCGCCGAGCCGGGACTCCACCCGGTCGATAATCCGCTCTCCGAGCATTTGGTAGCCGCCACATATCCCCAGGACGGGCGAGCCGGCAGACGCTCGGTCTACGATCGCCCGGCCGAGGCCGGCTTCACGCAAGCGTTGGAGATCTTCGACCGTAGCCTTCGTCCCCGGTAGCACGACCAGATCGGCCCGTTCTACGTCCGCCACCGAGCGGGTGAAGCGCACCCGCACGCCGGGTTCGGAGGTCAACGCGTCGATATCGGTGAAGTTGCTCATCCAAGACAGGCGCACGACCGCGATGTCGATGGTGTCCGCGCTCGTCGGCACCTCGGGCCGGTCCGCCTCGAGCGAGAGCGAGTCCTCGACGTCCATCCACAGGTCTTGTACGAAGGGGAGCACCCCAATCGTCGGGCGGCCGGTCAGCGTCTCGAGTTGGGTGAGTGCCGGGGCCAGGATGGCGCCGTCGCCACGGAACTTGTTGATCACAAAGCCGGCCACCTGGGCCTGGTCGCCGGGCTTGAGCAGGGCGAGGGTCCCGAAGAGCGAGGCGAGCACGCCGCCCCGGTCGATGTCGCCGACCACGAGGACGGGAAGGTCCGCAGAACGGGCCAGTCCCATGTTGGTGAGGTCACCGTCGCGCAAGTTCGTCTCCGCCGGGCTGCCCGCTCCCTCGCAGATGACGACGTCATAGCGGGACCGGAGATCGGCCAGCGCCGCCCCGACAATTGGCCGCAGTTCGTGCTTGAGCGTTTGAAACGAGCGGGCGTCTGCGTCGGCGTAGGGCTGGCCCATCACGACCACCTGGCTATGTCGCTCGCCGGACGGTTTGATAAGCACGGGGTTCATCGCTGTTTCCGGCTCGATGCCAGCCGCCGCGGCCTGGACCGCTTGCGAACGGCCGATCTCGTTGCCGTCGCCAGTGACGACGGAGTTCAGCGCCATGTTCTGTGCTTTGAAGGGCGCGACCCGCACACCGCATCGGTGAAGCCACCGACACATGCCCGCTACGATCACGGACTTCCCAGCGTCCGAGTGCGTCCCACACACGAGCAGAGCGCCCTTCATGTAACGGTCCTCCAGTCGAGCACCCGGCACAACGCGGCGCCGAGTCGCGCAGCCGTCGCGGTGCAGATGCGGCTCCTCTTGAGAGTCCCGGTCACGCCTGGTCGCCGCTTGATGTGAGCGACGCCGCGTAGGCGGCCCGGCGTTCCTTGCTGGGCGTCATGCTGCAGTCCGAGCAGCGGATGTTCCCGGGCAACCGGTCGAATAGACAGCAGTTCGTTCTCTCCCAGAACCAGCCATGCCGACCTTCTTGCTCTAAGAAGAAAAATGAACCGAGCCCCGCGAGATCGGGCGGCGCCAGTTCGAAGAAGCGTTCGCCTAATGGCATGACCCATCGTCCCAGACAACCTTCCATGGTACGAAAGGCCGTCGAGGCGGACGCAGCAATGTTGCCCCAAAGCAATCGCTCTCCCACGCGTATTTCGCGCCGCACGCTCGTGACGAGCAGACGCAGGTGGCTTTCGACCGCCTCGGCCAAGATCAGGCGCAGCACGTCGTCAGCCACTCCTTCATCGCCCAGAGCGTCGCGTACAGACGCCCGCCTTTGGGTGAAATCGACGACGGTGGGAGCCATGTAAGCGACCATCGCGATATGCCCGCGCGAGCACGCGACGGCCAGGTTCATCGGGTCGAGGTCGGGAAGCAGCCCGGCGGCCGTTGCTAACGCGACACTGAGTGCTAGCAGACGGTAGGCATAACCCTGGACGAAGATCGATGCGGCGATCACCGGGTCCTCCGTACTGATGGCGAGCCCGCTGGCGCGGACCACCTGTTGGAGCCAGTGGGTGTCGTCGATGAGCTCGCGGCACGAAAGCCAGGTGCCGTCGGTGGCGATGGCATCGGTCCCTTCGGTGCGGGCGGTCGCCCATCTAACCGGTCCGACCTCCGCCTTCAGGTACGGGACGAGCGCGGTGACTTTTGCCATGCCCTCACCCAGTGCACCGCGCGCCTCCTCAGCTGTCAGAATGACGCGCTCGCGTGTCATGACGCATCTGCGGGCCGGCCGGACGCGCTCGGGCGCAACCGGTGCGCAATGACAACGACTACTTCAGCGTTGCGCGGCCTAGGTCTGACCTCGCCGTAACTGAGCGGCAAAAAACAACGCTCCTTGACGGCGATTAGGTTCTCGTCGATCGGGCTCATCTCCAGGAACCTCCCGTTTTGCGCCGCCGTTGGAGTGCCTCAGTTGTTGGCGACGATCATCAGTGCTCACCACGCCAGCAGCACACCCGGCAGAGGAAGTCGACCTCGCCAGCGCCGAAATGATGGGGGCTCCGTCGTTTGCCGAGGACGTCGAGGGACGGCGTCGCTGTGCGCCAGGTCTCGGAACTCGGGTCCGGGTGGACCGTTTTCCGCTCACCAATTTGGCGCACTGGTATCCTCCGTCGACCAAACGGAGGACTCAGTTTGAGCGGGACATCAGGATCCCCACACGAACCGCCCTTCCTCCGAGGGCCATTTCGTCGGCACAGACCAGGCGACCGGGCTCGCCCTCGAAAGGGACCACCGTTGCGGGACAGCGCCGGGATCTCACCGGACTTCGCTGTATCCGTGCCACCTCGGTCCTCGACCGAGACACCCTCACACTAGGCAGGTCAGCAGAACGGCGTCAATTAGTCAGCGGTCCCTCCACCATTTGACCGCCCCCGCTAAGCCCAGGACGGCAGCGAAGGCCGCTTCTGCCACGCCCGTGTTGGGCGACGGATGAGCCTGAGCTTGAAGGGAGACCGCTCGTCGTACCTCGTTCGGATGGCGCGGCCGGACCAGCGCCACTAACGCGGCCGTACAGCGGGCCGGGGCCCAGTTGGCCAGGTCGTCGAGGCGGGCACTAGCCCAGCCATGGTTCGAGTAGCGGGGCGAACGGTGACCGACCATGGCGTCCATGGTGTTGACCGCCCGGTACCCAAGCACCCCCGGGGAGCACCCCCGGGGCACCGGCCAAGGCAGCCCACAGGGCAGGGGCGACCACCGCGTCCTCCGTGTTCTCCGCCACCGACTCGACAGCCGCCCGAGCTATCTCGGCCGCGTCCAAGCCGCTCCGGTCCCTGCCCACTAATGCAGGCAATAAGTCCCGCGCCCGAACCTCGTCGCCCTCGGCTAGGGCGGAGGCCACGTCTGTGGCCGCCAGGGGCAGGGCCCCGCCGCCGACGGCAATTTCTGTGGCGACGGTGGTCGACCTCACGAGGGCGCCGCCACCGGCACCCAGGGCCGTACCGATCGCAGCGTGTACGGCGCCAGCTAGACGCTTGTCACTGTAGATCCCCCGCTCGGTGATTCCCATCGCCCGGCTAAATAGGGCTACGGGATGCACCGGCGTGGGTGGTTCACCTACGACGCGGTCAAGCAGGACTCCTAAACCTGCTTTAACGGGCCTGGGCAAACCAGGCGCGCTTGTCATTGCGCTCGTGGTTGCTTCCGCCGGCGCCGGGCTGGTCGGAGCCGCCCTCGGCGACCTTCTCGAGAATGGTGTGAACGTGGGCGCGTGAGTCGCCCCGGCGGCGCACTACCCCGATGAGGTCGGCCAGGCGAGGCGGGGGTCGTCGTACCCGAGAGAGGTTGAGAACGATTGACGGGAACCCGGTCGCGAATACGACCAGCGTCTTTCGTCCCTCCATGGCCGCCGACGGGGCCAGGATGCCGCCGAAGCCAGCGGCCTGGGCAGCTTCGGCTACCTCTTGAGCCCGCGAGTAATCGTCGCCGGTGAGGTCGTCCATCGTCACGCTCAGCAAGGACCTGACCGCTTCGTCGGTAAGGTCGAGCACTTCGAGCCCAGCGACGTCGACCGCTCCTACCCGCCGTCGTACCTCGAAGGGGCCCACGCCCTCGTCGGTGAAATGGCGGAACAGCTCGGCCCATGCCGCCTGCTCGTGGTCGGACGCGTATCACGCCCCCGGGCCGTCGCAGCGGTGGTAACGCCCGTCGGTTGTCGCAGGGTCAGCGAAGGAGCCCAACGGGTAGCTCGTCGGTCCCTGGTGCCAGAAGCGGCATCGCAGTCGGCGACGGCGCGCAGAAGCAACGATCGCCATAATGGAAGGCACCGGGTAGTTGCTGTCGCCTATCTGTATTGCGGGTGCGGCGCCCGGTCGTGGTCACTCATTGCGCCCATCTAGGCAGGCCTCGGCCCGGCCCTCGCTGACAGTCGCCCACCGGGCTCAGGAGGTTTAGACGTACGAGCCGTCTACGAACGCCTGAGCGGCCCGGCGGACCTCATCGGACCGGCCCTGGCTGAGCACCTCGAGCGGCCGCTCCCCTTCGAGCAGCCGGTTACGGGCGTGGAACCATTGCCCGGTACCGCGAGGTGTCAGCGAATCGGAAAGCAGGAGAGCGATGTCGCGGAGCTCGGAGAGCCTGTCGTAGCGCTCGGGACGGATACCGTTGTTCCCCCAATTGCGCACCGCCCGGTCCGTAACACCGGCGATGGCGCCGACTTCGGCTTGCGATACCCCATAGTCCCTGAGGGCGCGTACGATCTC
>DATJUH010000379.1:0-5050 GCA_035502515.1 Acidimicrobiales bacterium | reverse complement strand
GCCCCGAGAGCTCGGGACCTGCGGCAAGCTCTGCCACCTGCCACTAGACGGGACGAACGCTGCCGCGGTCATCTCTTCGGTCGGCATTACCGCAGGGGCAGTGAGATCCCCACCGCCCACCAGGAGAACTTCGCTCCCGGTCCAGATGGCGCTGGCCCGGCTGCGGGCACTCAGCGGAGACTTTGGCAGTGGCTGCCAGCTATTGGTCTCGGGGTCGTATAGAGCTCCGTTGGCGAACAGCCGATAAGAGCTTGACTGCTCACTGGCATTGTCGCCGCCCCAAATAAAGACGTCGCGCCCGTCCCAAACGCCGGCGGCGCCCTCGCGGGGGGAGAGTGGCGAAGGCGCTATTGCGTGCCAAGCACCCGTCGCCTCGTCCCAGACCGCTCCATTGGCGACGGGTACCTGGCTGTCCCCGATGCTCGTCGCCCCACCCCAGACAACGAGCTGAGAACCAGTCCATACCACAGTGGCGAAGGAGCGAGGTGACAGCGGGGCGGGGCGCATCTTTGACCACGACCCTCCCGCAAGATCCGCCGCAGAACCCGCGCCCTGGTCGCATCCGGGGGGCGAACCTGCACAGGCTCCAGAGGCCAAGCTTTGGTCCGCCGTAAAGGCCGAGGTTGGCCCGGGGGCTCCTCGATCGGCTGCGAGCGGCCCTACGACCATGAGCGCCGGGGCCAGGACGGCCCAGGCGGTCAGTGGTCCCAGGCGCTCCGGGGACTTCACCCGCTTTTCGGATTTCATCGCCAATCGCCCTCCCACGCACGAAGGACCGCCGCCCTTCGGCTCTGTGCACGGCGCCCTGCCTGGTACTCCCGCTGGTGTTTAGTGCATTGTGCCAGCCGGCCCCAACCGGGCGTGCTCTCAAATTGCGGGGAAATGACCTCGCTTCATTGTCTAAGTGGGCGTGCCGAGCACCGGGGCGCCGGTGGCGGCGAACTCCGCCACCACCTCCTGGCCGCCGTCAGGAGGCAGTTCGGCGAGGTCGAGAGTGCAGGTGGGCGACCGGCCGGCCGCCGAGCAGGCGCCCCCCCAACCTACGAAGACCGAGCCCCAGTCGGGGTCTGGCGAGCCCGAGCCGGTGCCTTCCCCACCGACCGGGACGGCGTGGGCCGTGAAGGTCACCGTCACAGCCCTCGGCCATTCGGGATAGCAGACGCCGACGGCGTCGTAGCCGTTGACGCATCCGGGCTTGTCGTTGAACTGGGCTGACCACGAGCCATCGGGGAACGGCGACGTAAGCGTCTGGCCGAGGGGTTGCACGCACGCCACGGTGGAACCCTCGCCGTTGGCTGGGCAGGTCTCCACCTCGGAAGTGTACGTTACGATCCCGATGCCCCACAGGTCGCCCGAACCAGTCTCTTCCGGGAGATCTCCGTCTACTTCAACGTTCACTCCTGCCGGCGGGCATATTACGACGCTGGCACACTCCGGCCCAGTCGTGCTCGGCGTGTTGGGCTGGACCGGGGCCGTGTTCGGCGTTAATGGGACCGTGTTGGGACCGGCCGGGGTGGTGCCCGGGCTGACGGGCGCCGTGCCCGGGGCGGTCGTCGTCGTGGGCTCAAAGCCGCAGTCGGAGAGCGCGTCTGGAGACGGCTCCACGGGAGCCATGTCGGTGCAGGGCCGTTTCTTGGTCACGTTCTTGAACACAGCAACCGCGCGGACAAGTTGGTCCTGCACGCCGACGCTGCAGGTGGCGCTGTGCCCAAAGTCCGTCACGCAGAGGTCGCGGTAAGGGTTGTACGGGAAGTTTACGGGACGCCAACTGACGAACTGCCAGTCTGGGCTGTCCGTGCTGGCGGCGATGTCGACCTTCTCGCCGAGGTAGAAGTTGCCGCACTTCGCTTCCGGCTGAGCCTTCCCGCCCTCGGTGTCCGCGCACGTCTTGGGAGATTTTTTGGGGGTAATGCCTGCCAGAGCATCCTTTGCGCCAGTCGGGGTGATCGTGATCTTTGCGGGCGCCCCTGCGGGTTCGATTGCGGTCGCCACGGTCCAGGCCGCTGGCCGAGGCAGTCCATCCTTGCCAGCGGTCGCGTCCCAGATTTCGTATTGGGCACGGGGGCCGTAGCCGTGGTAGTGATGGATTTGCGCGACCAGCTCGGTAGTGATGTTCTTGGCTTTCTCGAGAGCGTTCGTGAGCTCGCCGTCGCAACTCTTGCCGGCCCCGATGGGAGGCGTGCCCATCTGGTACACAACTCCCATGAGGGCGAGCAGCTGTCCCGCGTTGAGATGTAGGTTCCCGAGGCACTGGTCGACCTTGCCGAGCCTCGCTTGAATGACGCCTTTGACCATGGCATTGGCATTGAAAAACGACATACCGTCAGCCCATTGGTCGGTTACCGCCTTGTCGTGCTTGTCGTTGCAATTGAACCCGGAGGGCTGCAGCTTTGTGATGAGCAGGTAGCCCCAGGCGATCGTGCATTTACCCGTGGTGTTTGACCCCGCGCTCCAGCAGGTCGAGGACCCGTCGTTGTAGAGGCATGCCTTATTGGCCGACAGCGAGGGGCTCTGGTCAGTGTCCCCTTTTCCCGTCGGCGTGGTCGGGATCCCCTCGTAGTACTTGACGACCATCTGCATGTCCGTGGTCACCGTGCTGGCGGGGATGGTGGCAGGCTGCTGCGCTGCCGCGCCGGCTGCGGTGGCTCCGCACAGGCCAAGCGTCACGGCGAAGACCGCGAGGACAGCACCCAGCCTGTCATGGCCTGGGCAACGAAGTGCTCGGGCTGGCGGGCTTGAACGCTGGGGTGCCCGCGGTTGCGCCATGGGTGAGCCCACGCTGTGCCTGCAGGCCGACTTCATCTCCTCGTCCTCCTTTTACGGTTAGGACAGTATGGACCGGCGCCGGCCGCACGTCACCTAGGGATCCCCCTAACTTCCGGGCGTCTAGTAGGCCGCGCAGGTTGCTTGGAATGGCTGGCCGGGCACGTACTGGTGCCATTGGATGCTGCTTAGGTTTTCGCGCAGCCTGGAGCACAAGCTTGCGCTGAACGCCTTGAGGCTCGACGACCAGAGCAGTGACGGCCAAAGCAGGACTGCTCCGTTGGGGCCGCCGGTAGCCAGCACCCCGCCATCGGGCGCGAACGTAAGAGCGAAGACCGCAGAACCAGTAAGCAGCGGGGCGCCGAGCTCCTGGTCGTCACCGAGGTCCCACAGCCGGAGCTCGCTCCCCGAGTCAACTGTGGCAAGTTCGGAGCCCCCGGGGGCGACGGCCAAGCCGAAAACGGGGTTGCCATCGCCAGGCAAAGTCCCCGCAGGTTGGTAACTCTTGCCAGCAGCCTCGAAGAGCTCGACATTGCCAGCGTTGTCACCAGCTGCCAGCAGCGAACCGCCAGAACCGAAGGCGAGGCTCCAAATGGCCTCGTTGACCTTAACCTGCGTACCGGTCGGGTGGCTGCTCCCGATGTCGAAGATCTCGAGGCCCCCGAACGCCGTAGCAATGGCTAAGCTCCGCCCGCCCGGGCTGAACCCGAGGGCCGTTATGCCGTTGTTCTCATTGCCCACGGGAATGCTCTCTTCGAGCTTCCTCTTGCGTACGTCCCAAACATAGACGTCTCCGTTGGCGTTCCCCGTCGCGACGGTCCCCGGACCGCCGAAAGCGATCATGTTCACGGCCCGTGGGACGGCCTCAACTTTGCGTTCGTCGTAGACGGGGAGGGCCAACTGGGAGTAGCTCCCCGAGCCTGGGTCGAACAGGACCACGTCGCCGGTGGAGGTGCCAATTGCCAGAGTGCTCCCTGAGGGGGAGAACGCGACCGCCGTCAGCGGATTAGGCACGGTTGTGCCGGGCCGCGTCCCTTCGGTGTCGAAAGCGAGATGACGGACGCGCCGGCCGGTCCGGAGGGAAAAAACGCTTACACTGCCGTCGGAGTTGGCAGTGGCGAGCAGGTTGCTCGCCGAGCTGATGGAAAGGTCTTGAACGCCGCCTCGGACCGCTACCGACGAAGACAATGGCGTACGCCCTGCGGCCGACCAGACCATGACTTTCCCGTCGAAGCCCGCAGAGGCCAAGGACCGGCCGCTCGGCGAGAAGGCGAGCCCGTACACGATCGAGCCGTCTTCCATCGTCGGACCTGTTTGCTGGAGGGAGCTGGTGGCCCAGAGTTGGACGGCGCCCTGGTCGTCCCCCGTGGCCATGAGGGTGCCAGAAGGGTTGAAGGCA
This sequence comes from Acidimicrobiales bacterium, assembly GCA_035502515.1. Classification (GTDB taxonomy): domain Bacteria; phylum Actinomycetota; class Acidimicrobiia; order Acidimicrobiales; family Palsa-688; genus Fen-671. The sequence goes on along the minus strand of DATJUH010000379.1, from coordinate 888 downwards.
ACCGCCTCGACCGAGCTCGTCACCGGCACCCGGCCATTTTTCTGACCGCTGGCGCTATCGAGCAGGACGACGCCGCTGCCGTCGGTGGCGGCGACGAGAGAACCGTTCGGGCTGAAGGCGACCTTGTAAACAGCGCCTGTGCCGTCTCGATAAGAGGAAGCGACTGTGCCCGTCTGGTCATAGATCTTCACCAGCCCCACAACCTTCCCGTCCGAGAACTCCTTGGCGCCACCGACGGCCAGAAGGGGTGCCCTTGCGTCGAAGGCGACAGAAAGGAGGCCCACGCCTGGTCCGGACGCAGCGTCCCAGTGGTGGTGGTCAGCGAGGTCCCAGGAAAAGATCTCCCCGCTCCCTGTCACGTAAGCAAGATCGCCGTTTATCGATGAGAACGCTACGGCGTCGACAGATGAGCGCCCTGCGGGCAGGCTTTGGTCGAGAGACCAGTTGGGGGAGCGGTAGACGGTGGCGTAACCGTTTTGCCCCGCGACTGCGAGGAGCGACCCGTCGGCGTTGAAGGCCACGCTGTTCACCTGTTGCCCAGCGTCGAGAGGCCGGCCTATGGCCCTGTCTGTAGCCGTGTCCCAGAGCACCACGCCATGCACCGTCCCGACTGCCAGGATTGGGCGCTTAGGGTCGTACGCAAGGCCGTTCACCTCCCCGGTGCGGCCGTCCAAAACGGCCTCTAGAGGCTGCTCGACTGCCCCAACGAGAGCGCTGCGGGCCTGCTCGGTGGGGACGCGTTCGTCTGCTGCCAAAGCAAGTAGATCTCCCACCTCGACGTCCGAGCCCATGGCTGCGGCCGACTCGCCAGCAAGGGCTTCCGAGAGGGAGATCCGGGCCTGGTGCATTGCCGTGTTGCGCTGCACAAGTGCTATGACGCCGAGCAAG
>DATJUH010000378.1:0-3230 GCA_035502515.1 Acidimicrobiales bacterium | reverse complement strand
TCCAGGTCGAAGGCCGGGTCGTGGGCTTTGATGGCCGCCAGGCCCACGTCCACGGGGCTGGCTGCTTGGACGGCGTGGGCGTGCTGTTCGGGGAAGAGCTCGCCCGGGATGCTGGCCGCGGCCGGCCGCGTATCGTGCATCCAGTCAGGGTTCTCGTCTCCTGGCCAGGCCGCGCCGGCGCCACTGAGCCTCTCACCGGCGCCGCGCCCGCTCCGGACCGGTATGCCGGCGTCACCACCGGCCGCGGCACCACCACCGCCGGCCGTCGCCCAGCCCCCGTCTCCGTCGGCCGGAGCGCTACCCCCGCCGGCCGCCCAGCCCCCGTCTCCGCCGGCCGGAGCGCTACCCCCGCCCGCTGTCCAGCCCCCTTCTCCGCCGGCCGGAGCGCTACCCCCGCCGGCTGTCCAACCGGCGTCTCCGCCGGCCGGAGCGCTACCCCCGCCGGCTGTCCAACCGGCGTCTCCGCCGGCAGGAGAGCCGTTGCTCATGCTGTTTGGCCCGCTGTTGCTGCCGTTGCCACCGCGGCCTGGCCCAGGGCCACCCTGCCCGTTAGTGGACCACGGCCCCTGACGGCGCCCGCCCCAAGGGCCGCTACCCCCGGGGCCGCCACCGCCCCAGGGACCGCCACCCCAGGGACCGCCGCCCCAACGGCCGCGCCGGTACCCGCCCCGGCTCATGGTCCGGAACGCCAGGCTGATCACCAGCACGAGGACGACGATGCCAATGGCGCCCCCGCCGCCTCCGAAGAGAAACCCTCCTCCTCCCGAGCCACCAAAGCCCCCGCCGTCCCCGCTGCCACCGTCGAACAGCTCACCGCCGCCCGCCCTGGCCAGGAGGAAATGCATCAACGTGTTCAAGTCAGCTGTGCTCCCCGGTCATGACTGTCCGCCTCCGGCCTGGCCGGGAGAGGCGGGCGCGGCGCCCGCCGGCGCCGGTCCGGTTAGGGCCGCCCCGCAGGAGGCGCAGAAACGCTGCCCCGGAGCCGCTTCCGTGCCGCAGGACGGGCAATTCACGCTTTGGGGCGCCAGCGCCTGGCCGCACTGGGCGCAGAACTTTGCCGTCGGGGCGTTGTCGGCCCCGCACGAGCTGCAATGGCCGGCGGGAGGGGGCAGGGCGGCGCCACAAGACGAACAGAACTTGCTGCCCGCCGGCTGCTGAGACTGGCAACTGGTGCAGGTCACAGTGGCGGTTGGGGCTGTCCCTGTCGTGCCCGGGCCGCTGCCGGGTGCAGGCCCGCCACCTACGAAACCGCCGCCCCCTCCGGCAAAACCAGGCCCGGGAGGCGGCACCGGGCCTGGTTCCCCAGCGGGGCCCTGCCCGCCCCCGGTCATCTGGCCGCCGAGGCCCAGGCCCGCGGCCAGGAACGCACCGCTGTCGGCGCTGCCGCCCTTGGCCATGCCTGCGCCGGCCCCGAGAGCCATCTCACCCGCCGCGTAGCGGTTGAAGCCACCGGCCAGGCGGCTGTACGCCGTGTCTTTGGCCAGTGACTTGAGCTGGGCCTCGTCCGCCTCTGACAGGTTGACGTCGAAGTTACCCATGCGGATGAGCGCCACCCCGTAAGTGCTGAGCTGGTTGTTGGCCGCGGCGACGACGGCCTTTTCGATGTCCGGCGTGTAGACGGACAGTCCGAGGATGGGCCATCCGTTACGCACCACCTGGGTCGTCACTTCGGTCCTCATGACCTTCAGGAGCTGGTCGCTCACCCAGCCCGCCACCAGTTCGTTGTTGGTGACGTCGACGGTGCCGACCAGGTTGGTGATGAGCGCGGCCGGGTCCTTCACCTGCAACGAGTAATCGCCGAAGACCCGCAGGGTGATGATCATCCCCGTCTGGGGGTCCTGGACGTCGTCGATACGGCCGCCGAAGGTAAAGCCGGCGTACTCGCGAGTCCCAACGAAGTAAAGCTCGGCCCGGTAGGCATTGCCACCTGTGGCCACGTCGATGAACATGCCGAGGAAGGGGAGCTCCTGAGCGTCGATCTGGTGCCGGCCCGGGCCCATCGTCCCGACTACCTGCCCGGTGTTGACGAACAACGCCATCTCGTCCGCATTGACTATGGCCCGCGTGTACTTGCGGATGCGAAGGTCCGGCCATTTGAAGACGATCTGGCCTTTCTTGTCGTCTGGGACAGCTATAAATTCCCGGCTGAGCAGGACCATTCTCGGGCCTCCTGTGTTGGCGCTCCAACAAACCAGGGTAGCGCTGCCCGGAGCCGACGGGCGGGGTGCAGCATGGGGCGCCGGCCTGGCCGTCGGGTACTACTACGAACCCAAAAGGGCCGGCCGGTGGCTCGATAAGGGCCGGGCCCGCTTTTTTGGCCGGTTCGGATCCACGGATAAAGAGTTGGTAAAAGGAACCTGAACCGACACGAAAGTCGGCTAAGGCAGTTGTTCGATGAACTGACGCAATTGGCGAAGATTTCGGCACTCCCAGACTCCAGTGCAGTGCGCTCCGTACTGGGCCAGGACCGAGTCGCCGGTGTCCCAGTACGCACGGGGTTCAGGGTTGAGCCACCATACGTGACGTGATCGCCGGGCCAGCTCGGCCATGGCCCACGGCTGCACCGAGTGGTAGTTGTTGCGGGCGTCGCCCAGCACCAGGACGGTAGTGCGGGCGGTGAGCTCTTTGCCCCACCGTTCGACGAAGTCCGACAAGGCGTGACCGTAGTCGGAGTGACCTTCAGCCCAAATGACATCGGCCTCAGTATTGATGCGGTTGACGGCCACCGATATGTCGTCTACGCCTTTCAGGAAACCTGTCACCTCGTCTACGCCGTCGACAAAGGCCCAGGAGCGCGTGCGCGAAAACTGGGAAGAAAGGGCATAAACGAGCTGGAGCGTGAAGCGGGCGAAGGCAGCCACCGAACCCGAAATGTCCGCCAACACCCATAGCTCGGGTTTCGACCGGTGAGGCGTCTTGAAACGGGGGTCGGCGGGAGCGCCGCCGCTGGACAGAGAACGCCGCATGGTGGCACGAAAATCGAGACGGCCATCTCGTCGTGTCCTCCGTTTGCGGGCCAGGTGCACGGCCAGTTTCCGAGCCAGGGGTTGGACAGTTCGTTGCAAGGCGGCCAGCTCGTCTTTTCCCAGGTGCATGAAATCGACGTCTTCGGGCAGAGGGCGCCGCGTGGCCCGGGCCACTGCCTTTGCTCCCTTGTCGGCCACGAGGCGCCGGCGGACCTCGGCCTCTACCTCTTCCCTTAAACGCTCGAAGCGGCGGCGGTACTCGTT
>DATJUH010000377.1:0-23593 GCA_035502515.1 Acidimicrobiales bacterium | reverse complement strand
CCACTCGGCCTTTGCGAGCCGGGTGCGCTCATCGTGGCCCCAGCGAGCGGAGACACCAGGACCTTGTACTGGTCAGCCGGCGCCTGCCTTATTTCACTTTCGCGGCGGGCTTGTTTTCTTTAGTGTCGCACAATGACCGCTGCCCCCAAGAAGACCCTGCTCGTCGACTGCGATACCGGTATCGACGATGCCGTTGCCCTCTTGTACCTGCTGGCCCACCCCGCCGTCGAGATATGTGGCATCACCACTGTTTTTGGCAATATTTCGGCCGCTTCCGCCGCCCGTAACACGTTGTGGGTGCTCGACGTGGCCGGACGTACAGGGGAAATCCCCGTGGCCCGAGGCTCTGAGTTGACGCTGGTCGGGGAGGAGACCCACCGGGCCGGAGACGTCCACGGAGGCGAAGGCCTGGGCGGGACCGAAGTCGGCCGGCCGGCGGGCACCATCATTTCCGAGCAGGCCGCTGAACTGATAGTGCGGACAGCGCGGGAACGGCCGGGCGAGGTGCACCTGCTGGCCACCGGTCCCCTCACCAACCTGGCTGTGGCGCTGCGCCTGGAGCCAGAACTGCCGCGGCTGGTGGAGGGGGTGACCATCATGGGCGGCGCCGCTATGGCCCCGGGCAACGTGACGCCGGCGGCGGAGGCCAACATCTGGCACGATCCCGAAGCCGCTCAGGCCGTCTTGTCTGCCCCGTGGCCAACGACACTGGTCCCGCTCGACGCCACCATGCGGGAGGTGATGACCGAGGAGCAGCGGCGCTCTCTGGCCGGGTCGGCCGCTCCAGTGGCCCGCTTCGCCGGGGACATCCTCGACTATTACATGGAGTTTTACAAAACGGTTTTCGGGCAGAAATGCTGCGCGTGCCACGACGCCCTGGCGGCCGGGATCGCCGTGGGGGACGTGGTGCCGAAACGAGCGGCCACCGTCAGGGTCACCGTAGGCACCAGCCCGGGGCCCGGCCGCGGCGCCACCATCTGCGATTTACGAGGCCAGTACAAAGGCGAAATCAAGCAGCCGGGCGCAACCTGCACGGTTGTGCTGGAGACGGGCGGGGATTTTCCGGATACGGTTGTCCGCCGCCTTTTGGGCAACTGAGGACAGTATGCGCCTTGGGCGCTGTTATCGGTGTCTTATGGGCGAGCACCGGTACCACGTGAGTTACTTTCGGCGGGCTGGGCAGCTTGGGGGGCGGGAGCCGATCGGTCGTGGGCTCGGCACTGACCGGCGTGGCAAAGCCCTCGTTGAGCAGGTCGATGGCCGTCTGGGTCGGGTTGTAACCGTTCATGACGACGGCCAGCATGGTGCGTTTGCCCCGAGTGGCGGCGGCCATAAGACAATCGCCCGCCCTGTCCGTAAAGCCGGTCTTTATCCCGATGGCGCCCGGGTACGTGTCGAGGAACGTGAAGTCCATGCTCGGGAGCCAGTGCAACTGTCCCTTTGGGTCGACGAAGTGGTAGTTCTTTTCCCGGACAATCTGGGCCAGCTCGGGCACTCCCAGGAGGTCGCGGCCGGCTATGGCCAGGTCGCGAGCGCTCACCAGGTTGCCCCCTTCGAAGCCCATCGGCCCGTCCAGACCGGCCGGGTCGCGGAACAGCGGGTCGTCCTGCATCCCTATTTGTTGAGCCGAGCGCTCCATCACGGGGGCGAAAGCTCTGAGCGTTCCGCTTATGTGGTCGGCGATGGCGTAGGCGGCGTCGTTGGCTGAATAGACCAGGAGCGACTGCAGGACTTCGGGAAGGGGCCACGGGACGCCCTTTTCCATCCCGACCCGGTTGGGGTACACGTCCTCCGAGACAGCGGTGCCGGCCACGCCCGCGTGAGGTGACAAATAGCTGATGGCGATCAGGGCGACGAGGACCTTGGTCAGGCTGGCCGGGGGGAGCCGCAACCGCTCGTCGTGACCGGCCAGGACGTTGCCGGTGTCGACGTCGACCAGGACGTACGACCTCGATTGTGGTACCGGTACTTTGGCGGGCGGCGCGGTTGTCTTCGGTTCACTGGTGGTAGGGACAACCGGCACGGTCTTGGTTGTCGGCACCTTTCTGGTGGGGGCCTTGCTGGTTGGGGTCTCGCTTGTCGGCGTCTTGCCAACAGGCACCTTGCCGTTGCGAGGCTTGGTCGTCGTCTCGCTGGTTCGATGCCCGCTAGGAGACGACTCCAGTTTGGCCGCCGTCACCTGGTCGGAGGCACCACCGCCGGCCACAGAAGTCCGGCTTGTGCCCGCCACCGCCGGCCCGGCATTCGCCGGCCCCCCGCGGCCGCTGAGAGAAATCAACAGCGCCAATGCGGCCAAAGCGGCGGCCACCGGGAACCCGACCCGGCGGAGCGTCCGGGTCCGTCCGGCCCGTGTGGAGCGGTGGGCGTGGCGGGGACGGGGGGGCGGGGCGGGCCGCACGTGCCCACGGCGCCCCGGAGCTCCACCGCCGGCGTGCCCCGAAGAGCTATCTCGCACCGGAGAAGAGGCGCGCCTCGATGAGGGTCGACGACTATCGGTACCGATCGTCCGACGTTAGCGGAATCCGCGCGCAGGGCCCGGGAACGCACCCATCCCTATATGGAGTGCGCAAGCTGCTCTGCACGCGCGACCATGGCTCGATGTCACCTGTGCAACGCATTTCCGCCCGCGTCAGCGCGGTGGCCGAGTCGGCCACCCTGGCTATCGACGCCAAGGCCAAAGCATTGCAGGCCAGCGGGGAGGACGTGGTCGGGTTCGGGGCCGGCGAGCCCGACTTCCCGACGCCGCCCCACATCGTCGAAGCCGCCGTCGAGGCCTGCCGCGACCCGAGGAACTACCGCTACACGCCCGCCCCCGGGCTGCCTGAGCTGCGGGAGGCGATCGCAATGAAGACGGCCCGCGACACCGGTTTGTCGGTCGAGGCCTCGCAGGTCATCGTGACCAATGGTGGCAAGCAGGCCGTGCTCGAGGCATTTGCGACCTTGCTCGACCCCGGTGACGAGGTGCTGATGCCGGCGCCCTACTGGACCACTTACCCCGAGTCCATCCGGCTGGCGGGCGGCGTTCCAGTTGAAGTCCCCACCACCCCGGAAAGCGGCTACAAGGTCTCAGTGGCCCAACTCGAGGCCGCCACCACGCCCCGCACTAAGGTGCTCCTCTTCGTCTCGCCCTCCAACCCGACGGGGGCGGTGTACGACGAATGGGAAACGGCGGCCATCGGCACATGGGCCGACGAACGCGGCGTGTGGGTGATCACCGACGAGATCTATGAGCACCTCGTGTACGGGACGGCCCGGATGCACTCGATGCCGGTCCTCGTGCCCGGCCTGGCCGCCCGTTGCATCGTGGTGAACGGAGTAGCCAAAACATACGCCATGACAGGGTGGCGAGTCGGTTGGCTTATCGGGCCAAGAGATGTGGCCAAGGCGGCGGCCAACCTGCAGAGCCACGCCACTTCCAACGTGTGCAACGTCGCCCAGAGGGCGGCGCTGGCCGCCGTCTCCGGCTCGTTGGACGACGTGGCCCGGATGCGAGCGGTGTACGACCGCCGGCGGCGAGCCATAGTCGCCTCCCTGTCCGAGATGCGGGGAGTCGTGTGCCCTGACCCCGAGGGCGCCTTTTACGCCTTCCCCAGTTTCGCCGGAGTGCTGGGCCAGCCGGTGGGGCCGAGCCGCCGCGCTCCGGCCACGACGCTGGAACTGGCGGAAATGGTGCTCGAGGAAGCCAAGGTGGCCTTCGTGCCCGGCGAAGCGTTCGGGGCACCTGGATGCGGCCGCTTCTCCTACGCCTTGGCGGACGAAGATCTGGCCGAAGGTATGACCCGGCTGGCCAAGTTTTTCAGTTAGGAGCCAAGTAGTCAGGCGGTGGCCCGGGTCCCCGCGGTGGTTCTCGGCGCGGAAAACCGATCTTGTCGCGTTCCGAGGCAAAACGGTCACGGTATCGCCACAAATTCGACCAAATGCACCAAGATGCAGCGGCGAGCTGGACGTGTAGTACTCACCGCCGCGCTGTGCGTAGCAGACGGACGCCTAGAAATGGGAAATGGGAAATGGAGAGGACCTCCGAGAAATGTCCGGGCCGAATGCGGACCGAGCAGGCCCCGGCCAACCTGGCCGGCAAAAAGGAACCGGCCGGCAGTACGCCGGCCAGGGCCCTCCCGCCCGGCCCAGGGGCCGCCCTCAGACCATTGTGGCCAGCACTTCCCGCACAATTTCCTCGGTGGTACCAGGGTGCAGGAAAATAAGCCTGGCCACTGTCTCGCCCTCCCATTTTGTCGGCGTGACGAACGCGACCTGGTCGTCGAGCAACCGGGCAGACCAATTGCGGTAGTCAGCCGCCTCCCAGCCCTGCCGGCGGAACAACACGATGGAAAGGCCCGGCTGCCGCACCAGTTCCAACCGGGGCTGCTCGGTAATCAGCCTTGCGGTTACAGCGGCCATGCGGAGGGCGGCATCCACGGCCCCGGAATAAGCGTCCGTCCCGTTCACCACGAGCGAGTACCACAAAGGCAGGCCTCTGGCCCGCCTCGTCAGGTGGTAGGCGTAGTCGCTCGGGTTCCACTCTTCGCCGGCGCCGGTGTGGATCGGGTCGAGATAGGAGGCGTGTTGAGCGAGCACGGCCTTGGCCAGTGCCGGCTGGCGGTAGAGCAGGGCGGCGCAATCGAACGGGGCGAAAAGCCACTTGTGCGGGTCGACCACGAAGGAGTCGGCCTCCTCCGACCCCCGGAAAAGCCCTTTTACTAGGGGAGATTTCGACAGGAGGGCGGCGCCTCCATAAGCGGCGTCGACATGGAACCAGAGGCCCCGCCGCCGGCATACTTGCGCCACCCCGGCCAGGTCGTCGACGATCCCGGCATTGGTCGTCCCCGCGGTAGCGACCACGGCCACGACGTCCGAGGGGTCGGGATCAGCCCGAAGTGCGTTTTCCAGCGCTTCGCCGGTCAGGCGGTGGCCGCGGCATTCCACGGTCAGTACGCCGGTGCCGATAAGGTGCAGCGCCTTGCCCACGGAAGAATGGGCGTCCTGGCTGACTGCGACCCGCACACTCGGGCTCCCGACGCGGGCGCGGCCCTGGTCTCGGGCGACGACGAGTGCCGACAGGTTGGCAGCTGAACCACCCGACACAAAGCAGCCGCCTGCTTCTGCCGGCATACCGGCCAGGTCGGCCAGGAACCGGAGGGCCTGGTTTTCCGCCATCACGGCCCCGCCCGCTTCCAGCCAGGAAGTGCCCTGAAGCGACGATGCCGACACCACCATGTCGAAAAGGAGCGCAGCTTTCGTCGGGGCGGCCGGGACGAACGCCAGGAACCGGGGGCTGTCGCACGAAATGACCGAGGTGACTATTCGCTCCGCAAATAGCGAGAGTATTTTCGCCGGATCTTGGCCGCCGGAGGTAACCAGACCTGCTAACGCTGCCTCCAGCACGTCCTTCGGTACCGGGTGGTCGAGGGGCACCGGGTCGAGGGCCAGCCTGGCGCGGCAATAGTCGAACACGGCCTCCGCCATGGCCGGTTCATAAGCGAACATCGGCCTCTTTCAAGCGGTATGCACTTATGCCGGCCGGCCGATCAGGTCGACGTGGCCGGGGCCGGGGTCGTTTGCCAACGCGAGGATCTCGTCGTCGTCCTGGAACGCTGCGTTCCCGATGACAGACAGGCGGTAACCGAGGGCGCGGAGCATGGAGAGGTAACGGCGGGCGTTCCCCCATGGCGAACTGTCCAGGGCCAACGGGTAGAACTCGCTCACCAGCACCGGCCGGCTTTCCGAGATCGTCCTGGTGGCCCCGCGCAGCACGAGCGGTTCGGCTCCTTCGACGTCGATCTTGATGGCGTCCACCCGGCCGGCCCCCACCTCGCCGAGGATGGTGTCCAGAGGGAACGTAGCCACGACGAAACTGGCCTCCACCGCCTCCGCCGGCGGCCCGTTGACCAGGATGAGGCGACCATTGCTGCCGTCGGTTTCCAGTGCCGCAGCTCCGGGACGGTCGCCGAGGGCTACGGCTACGACGTCGATGTTCTCGAAGCCGTTGTCCTTGGCGCTCTGTCTCAGCAAAGCGACGTTGCGAGGGTTGGGTTCTATGGCGATGACCCGGCCCGTCGGCCCCACCAGGGACGCCGCCAGCAGGCTGAACCACCCGATATTGGCGCCGATGTCGACGAACGTGGCCCCCTCACTCAGTACCTCGCGCATCGTGGCGGAGACCTCGGGTTCGTAGCTGCCAGTCAGGGCCACCGTATGACCCACGGCATAGTCGGCCGGGTCGACACGGATGGCGAAGCCCTCGCACGTGCTCACGATCTCGCCGCCCGACCCCTCACCGTCGGGCCGTTCGGCCAGCCGGCGAGCGAACTCTACGCTGTCGAGGAACTCCGAGACGAGCTCGTCGAGGCTGACCCGGCCCGCCGCCAACCGCTGCCGGTAGTGGGCCAGCCCATCGGCGTCGGGCCGGCGCCCCAGGAACAGCCGGTAACAGGCCAGGACATCGCCAAACGTGGCGTGTTCGCCGTCGCCGGGATCGGCTCCCGGCATGGCTGTGACGGTCTCCGGGAGCTGGCTCTGAGGGCGCCGCGCCACCCAGCCCACCGCGGCAGCATCCAGTGCTCGCTCGATGGCCCGATAGGATTTCAGCAGTAGCTGGTTGGCCGTCTTCTGTTTGCCGTCGGATTGTCGGCTGGACTGGGCGCCCGTGGGATGGGCACGCGGGTCGCCCGAAGTCCCGTCGGGGCGGCTAGCAGGCACCGCGGCTATGCTACCGCCCGTGATGACCAGGCTTGAGGGACGCTCGGAGCTGCTTGAACAAGAGATGCCTGAATGGACGGCGAAACAGTGGACATTGAAGCGCCGGATCGCATTTGTCGCTCCCCGTTTTGGGGCTGAGATCGTCGGCGGGGCGGAGGCGGTAGTCCGCGATACCGCTCTCGGCCTGGTCCGGCGCGGTTGGCACGTACAGGTCTTCACCACCTGTGCCACCAATCCCTACACATGGGCCAACGAGTTGCCCGAAGGCGGCCAGGACGACAGCGGCGTATTCGTGCGCCGGTTCCCCAACATCCTCGCCACCTCCGCCAGTGAGGAGCACAGGGTCCACGGCAACATTTACTACGGTCAGTCCACGACGCTCGACGAACAAGTGACCTGGCTCAACGCATTGTTCCGGACGCCCGGGCTGTTCCACGCCATGCTCAAAGAGCGAGATGACTTCGATGCCTTCATCTTTGCCCCTTATCTTTTCTGGACCACGACAGTGTGTATGCCGATCGTGGCCGACCGCGCCGTGGTTATGCCGTGCCTGCACGACGAGACGTACGCCCACCTCGACGTGATGCGCCACGTTCTTTCTACGCCGGCATCTGTATGGTTCCTCTCGGGGCCCGAGCACGACCTGGCCCACAAACTCGGCCCGGTCAGCCCGCACCACAGCGTCATAGGTTCAGGGCTGGATATCCCGAAGGAGTACGCACCCGAGGACTTCCGCGAGGAGTACGGGATCGACGAACCTTTCATCCTGTACCTCGGCCGGCGCGAGGCCGACAAGGGATGGCCATGGCTGCTCGACGTTTTCGCCGCCACCAAAAACAGGGTCAAGTTGGTGAGTGCCGGGTCGGGCCATCCGGATGTCCCGCCCCGGTTGCGAGGCCGTGTCATCGACATCGGTTACCTCACCACCGAGCAACGCAACAGTGCCCTGGCCGCCGCCCTGGCCTACGTCCAGCCCAGCCTGATGGAGAGCTTTTCCCGCACCACGATGGAATCGTGGCTCGCCGGCCGGCCGGTGTTGGTACGGCGGGGGAGCGAGGTCGTCGAATGGCACTGCGCGAACTGTGACGGCGGGCTCGCTTTTGCCAATTCGGTCGAGCTCGGCAAGCACCTGGCCCGCTTCCTGAACGACCCCGAAGCCGCCAGCAAGATGGGCCGGCGGGGCCGTACCTACGTTATGGAGAACTATCAGTGGTCGCAGGTGCTCGACCGGATGGAACGCGACATCATGACATTCGTCAAGCCCCCGGTCTCGAGTTCCAACGGCTCGAGCGGTCTCAATGGCGCCGCCGTCCCCACCCGGTCAGCCCGCGCCCGGTACTCGGGCGGGGAATAGGTCGCGGGACCTCGTCCCTAACCAACTAACTAGCGGGCCTAACCAGCGGGCCTAACCAGCGGGACGGCCCGCCGGGGCTGAGCAACGAGGCTGGGCCGGCGGGAACCACAACCGGGAAGGGGTCGGTGGGGCACTGGTCAAGGGTGTTGGGGTTCGGCGGCGTCGACGCCGGCCCACCGTTCCCAGACCGTCTCCGCCTTCGCTTCCCACCGCCTCTCCATCCGGGCCCGGGAAGCCAGCGCCCACGGGAGCAATCGGGCGATGCCGGCCCGGACCCCGCCGTCGGGCCCGTTATCGAGACGGTCTCGCAACGCCTTGACCACCAGCCGGCCGGGGCCGTTGCGGACCATGGTCAGGGTGCGGTTGCGTTCCGACATGACCCGGACCCACGGCCGGTGCTCGCCGCCCGAACTGGCCGAGCGCCGGTGCTCGACCGTCGCCGTCGGGTCGTAGACCAGGCGCCGGCCGGCCAGCTGCGCCCGCCAGCACCAGTCGACGTCCTCGTAGTAGGCGAAGAAACGGCCGGCAAAGGGGCCGAGCTCGGCCCAGGTCTTTTTCCGGGTCACGAAGGCACTGCCTGATACGGCAAAGCGGTCGGCCTTCTCGTCGAACTGCCCGTCGTCGGGCGTGTCAGCGCCGATGTCACCGCCGTAACCCCGGTCGTCGAGGAAACCGCCGGCGCTGTTGACCAGGCGCACAACCCGGCCCGGCGGGGCGGGCTCGCCGTTGACCAGCACCTCCGCCGCCGGGTCGGCGTCTGGCAATGGCACGTACCAGGGCCGTTCGCCCGCCGTCCAGCGCCAGCGGCCGTTCTCACTGTGGGCGCTACCTTCGGCCCGGTACAGCCCTGGCCCAATGGCGGCGTCAAGGAGCTCATCGCCATCGACGGTTACGGACCGCAGTTGCCGCCCGAGCGGGCGCCTGTCCCCCGGCGCGAACCATTCCTGGTCGGGGAACCGGACTTCACGGTAACGGGTGGTGAGGACGACCTTTGCTCCCACGGCAGCCACCGCCTCGTCCTTCAGGGCCTCGGCCGCCGCCGCCAACCAACCCGGACCGGCGATGGCGTCGTCGTTCAAAAGGCCGATCAGCTCGCCGCCACACTGAGCTACGGCCAGGTTGACGGCCGGAGCGAAACCCGTATTGGACGGGAGCCGGACCACGCGCGCCCCGGTTTGCTCGCCCAGCCGGGAGGCCGCCGCGCCCTCTGACCCGTTGTCGACGAGCACCACTTCGTCGGCCTGGTCCATTACCGAGGTCAGGCAGGGGACCAGCCACTCGCCAGGCCGGTACGAGATGATGACGACGCTGGTCCTCACATCAAAGAGGCTCTACAAGCTGAGCGGGCCAAAGTCCAGAGAGCCGGCCCGGGCTCGGCCCAGGGCCGCCTCGGCCACCCGGCGGGCGGTCACCTCCAACTGCGCAGCGTCGACGGGGACCCGCATGGTCATGGCCCCGGGGGTGGAAAAAGTGGCGGCCTCCGCGTCCCCGAGCTCCTCGTCCAGCAAGGCGATGACCCGGCCGGGCCAGTCGGCGGCCAGCTTTTCCACCACGGCGGCGTCTTCACCGCCGGCTCCTGACGCCCAGCTGATGATGGCGTCATAGCCGCCTCGCCAGGGGTCGACCTTGCCCAGTGCCGTCAACGGCAACGCCCCGTTTGCGCTGGCCCGGGACGGCCGGGGTTCACTGTCCTCCTCGTCGTGGTCAGCACGCTCGCCCGGCAACGGGTCTGCGCCCGCCCCCGCCTCTGGGGCGCCGGTCTCATGGCCACCGGTCTCACGGCCACCGTTGTCAGCCGACGCATACCGGTCCACATTGGCGAAGACAGAGAGGGCCTCGGAGAGGGCGCCGGGCAAGCCGACCACCGCCAGCTGGGGCCGGCGCCGCCAGCCCGGGCGGTAACGGCCGGACTTGCGCAGGAGGCCTTCGAACACGACGGCCGCCTTTTCCGCCACCGTGTCCCAGGTGGGGGTGGGCTGGCCGGCCAGGACCAGCAACCGGTCCCGGAACGCCCTGTCGGTCAGGCCTCTGGTAATGGCTTCCGCTATGGCCCCGGGGTCGGCCGGCTGGAAGCGAGCGTCCCGGGGGAGGAGTTCCTGCAACGACGAGTTGTCGCCCGCCATCGTCGGGGCGCCACAAGCCATCGCTTCGACGACGGGCAAGCCGTAGCCCTCATAAAGGGACGGGAAAATGGCCAGGTCCGCGCATTGGTAGAGGCTTACCAGCACGTCTTCGGGCACGTAACCGGGGATGAGGAGCCTGTCCTCGACGCCGAGCCGCTTGGCCATCACCAGGTAGTGGTTGCGGGTCAGGGGCGGGGCGTCGCAGACGATCACCAGCTGGTGGCGCTGGACCAGGTCCGCGGCCAGGGAGGCGTAGCCCTCGAGGAGGTTGTCGACGGCCTTGCGCGGGTTGAATGCGCCGTTGTAGACGACGAACCCCTCTTCGAGGCCTTCCACTCCTCGCCGGGCGACCTGAAAGGCGCCCCGGCGGGACTCGGCCGGGCGGAAGGCCGCCGCTGTCCCGCTGCCGATGACTGAGACCCGGTTCTCGGGCACTCCGAGCAACCCGATGGCGTCAGCCTTGGCCGACTCCGACGGCGTCAGTACCGCGTCTGCGGTGCGGACCACCTCGCGGCAACAGCGCCACCGCCGGCGCAGGCCGGGATCCTCGAGGTACCAACCGGGGAAAACATCGGGGATGAGGTCGTACAGAGTGACAGACATGAGGAGCCGGTGAGCAGTGGCTTCGCGAGGCCAGTAGACCCGCACCGGCACTTCGGGCTCGAACGCCGAGCTCAAGTGCACCACCGACGCCGACGCCCAATCGGGCCTCGTCGTCAGCCAGTCGGCCAGGTCGTCGATGCCCTCGGGCGGCTCCAGTTCGGGGTGCAGCACGATCGAGCTGACGATGTCCGGATGGTCTCTCACTATCGCCCGGACCAGGTCGACGCTGAACCTAGCTATGCCCCGGCCCCTGTAGCTGGGGCTTTGGGCCGCCACCAGGTCGAAAATGACGCCCCCACGAGCAGCTGTGCCCGCCCCGGCCAAATTCGTCCGCACCACGGCCTCAGAGCCTACCGGTGGGCAACCCCCGGGCTGATACCTTCGTCGCCTGCCTGATAAGTTCGCAAGGTGCCTGATCGCAGCATGCCTGATCGTGGCGGCGCGGTATGCGATGTCGTCGTAATAGGTAGTTATCCGCCACTCCCGGGGCCGGCCACCGCCGCCACCCTGGCCGCGGTACGAAGGGCGTGGGACTCGGGGGCGGAGGTACGCGTTGTCTCGTACCGCACGGGAGCGGCCGAAATAGCTGTGCCCGTCACCGGGCCGCTGGCCGGGTGGCGCCTGGACCACGTGCGTCAGTACTTCGGCGGGCCGCCCGAGGTGGTACTCGGTTTGCAAAGGGGGGTGCCATTTTCCGACCCCCAGCCATCGCAGCAGATCACTACTGCGCTCGGGCTGGCCGCGGCCATGCGGCGCTTCCGCAGGGCGACGTTGCTGGTGGGTGAAGATCCCGAGGTCCTTCCCGCCTGCTTCAAGATCATGGCCGCGGCGGTCGACCGCTTCGTCGTGGCTACGCCCCAGGAAGCAGCCTCGCTCGTAAAGCAGTACGGGCTGAAGCCCGGGGCCGTGGCCGTCGAGCCCGTCGAGCCCTACCCGAGGTTCCCGGAGGGCGTGGAGCTCAGCACTGCCGGCCTTTACAAACCGGGGGCCGGCACCGGCCTCACGGTGGTCCAGACGCCCACTACGACACTGACAGACAGGGCGCGCACCAGGGTGCGGCGGGCTTGGGGACGCGCTGCACCTTGGTCCCGAAAGTAGGCAGACTGGCCAAGCTCCGCTTTGGCTGCCGGGCGCGGTTGTCGCGGGCAGCCCGGCGAAAGGTGGTCTATTGCCGAAGGTCCTGAGCCGGGGGGCGCCCCGCTACGGGCTGGTGGGGACGACCTTGCTGGCGGGTGTGGCCGTCTTCGCTTCCCCGGCCCCGGCGGGAGCCACACCGTACACCGTGGCCACCGAACGCATCGTGGTCCAGCTGGGCCAGTCCGCCCTCGGGGATCCCGCCTCGCTCCTCGGTAGCCTGCCCGGCTCCGTACCCCAGACCTTGCCCGGGCAACGCTGGTCGACCGACCTGCCCGATGCCGAGGCCGCCGGCGTCGAAAGGGAGCTCTCGGGCCAACGCGGGGTCAACTACGTATCTCCGGTGCAGCCGGTCCGCGCCGCCGACCTGGTCCCCAACAACCCCTGCTACAACCAGACCTGCGGCCCGACGAAGCCGGTCACGGTGGAGAACCCCTTCGCCGGGTCGGGGGCGACGATAGTCCACCCCAACGGCCAGACCGACCTCTGGGCCGTCCACGCCGCCACCGCCTGGGGTATCACCACCGGCAGCGCCAACGACCTCGTGGCGGTGCTCGATACCGGTGTCGACCCCAACCAGTCTCAGCTCAAGGGCAAGGTGATAATCGGGCCGGACGTCTGCGCCGATGACCGCCCGTTATGTGCCTCGCCTTACGACAAGAACGGCCACGGCACCTTCGTCACCGGCATAATCGCGGCCGCCACCAATGACGGCATCGGTATCGCCGGTCTCGGGTGGAACACCAAAGTCATAGATATAAAGGTGCTCGACGACACGGGCAGCGGCAACAGCATGGACGAGGCCACGGGAATTTACGATGCCGTCTCGGCTGGGGCCAAAGTGATCAATTTGTCTCTCGAGTCGGAACCTTGCGATGTCGACCCATCTGATTGCGGCCCCAACCAGGACGAAGAGGCGGCGGTCGAGTACGCCATTGCCCACGGGGTAGTGGTCGTGGCCGCCGCCGGCAATTACGATTCCCAGGACCCGATTTACCCGGCCGATTACCCGGGCGTGCTCTCGGTGGCGGCCAGTACCGACCAGGGTTCCGTTGACCCCGTGAATGGCGGCCCTTACCTCGATTTCTCGGAGTACGGGGACGCCGCCAATATCGCCGCTCCCGGGGTGAACGTGCTCTCGACCTGGTACGACGGCAACTACGCCGAAGAGAGCGGCACGTCCATGGCCGCACCCCACGTCTCGGCGGCGGCCGCCCTCGTGATGGCGGCTGACCCCACCCTGTCCGGGCCTCAAGTGACCACGTTGCTGCGCCAGACCGCGGCCCCGCTGGCGTCGGGCAGTGCTGCGATCGACGGCGGCCTGCTCAACGTGGGCGCAGCCGTGAAAGCGGCTGCCACCCGAGCGCTCCCGGAGTCGCTCGACGGGTACCAGCTCGTCTCTTCGGCTGGTGGGGTGTACAGCTCCGGCGTCGCCGTACCCCGGGGTTCGGAGGCGGGCCAACACCTGGTCCAGCCCATCGTCGGGGCGGCGGAGAAACCGGACGGGCTCGGTTACTGGCTGGCCGCCGGTAATGGCAGCGTTTTTTCTTTCGGGGATGCCCACTTTTACGGGTCAGCGGCGAATATGCACCTCATGTACCCGATTGTGGCCATGGCCTCCACGCCCGACGGCAAGGGTTACTGGCTGGTCGCAAAAGACGGAGGGGTTTTTGCTTACGGCGGCGCCCATTTCTACGGTTCGGCCACCAACTTGAACAAGACCAGCCCCATCGTGGCTATGGCCGCCACGCCCGACGGCAAGGGTTACTGGCTGGCGGCCAGCAACGGCCACGTTTTTGCCTTCGGGGACGCCCACTTTTACGGGCCGTCCACAGCCATCCGTTTCGCCCACCCCGTTACCGGCATGGCCGCCACGCCCGACGGTAAGGGCTATTGGCTGGTATCGAAGGACGGCGGCGTCTTCGCCTTCGGCGACGCCACCTTTTACGGATCGGAAGCGGGCAAGCCTCTGGCCCGGCCCGTCGTGGGCATTGCCGTCAGCCCCTTCGGCCTCGGCTATTGGCTGGCTGAGGCTGGTGGCCAGGTCTTTTCGTTCGGGTCGGCACCGTACGAGGTCTCCGGCAGCGGCAAGCTCTCGTCGGTGTCGGTCGTGGCCATCGTGAGCTGAGGGTCTCATCTCCGCCCAACCCGCCACTCTCGTGAAGTCGTCCCGACAACCATGGTGTTGGTCTGCGCCGCCGGAAATCCCCGGTGTCGGCGGCCTGTCGGGCTAAGGTCTTTTTTTAATTTTGTGCCCAGCCCTGCCGACTAATTACTATTAGGGCGACTGGGCGGGGACCGGGGCTGCAACCTGTTTCGGGACCAATGTGGACAATAGACGGTGGCCCCTCGCTCGGGGAGGCCTCAACAAGGTGACCCCTGACAATGAGCCGGCCGCCAGGCCCCCGGCCTGTAGGGCGCGGCACTGGCGGCGTGTGTTGTCGGCCCCCTTGCCGGTGGCGGTTGTGTGCCTAATGGCGTCAGCGTTTGCCGTCCACCCTGTTGGTGCCGAGACGGTCCCGGACAAGGCGGGCGGCGGCAACCTTTCGGCCGCGTCGGCGATCGAGGTTACCGGGTTTGGGTTCGGCCATGGTCACGGGATGGGGCAGTGGGGCGCCTACGGTTACGCCACGTTGTACGGGTGGGGTTACCAGCAGATCCTGGCCCACTATTACGAGGGGGCCAAACTCGGCCATTTGGCGGTCCCCGAGCCTTATATCACTGTCCACCTCACGGATTTCGATGGCCATGACGCGGTTGCGTCGGCCCTCGGCGGGGGCGGGCTCGTCGCCACCTGGGCGGGTGGGGCTTCCGTGTCGGCCGCCGCCGTCGAAGTGACCCGTTCGGGCGGGAGACAGGTCATATCGTCCGGGCCCGGGTGCGAAGGCCCCTGGCGGGTGGTGGCCACCACTTCTTCTGCGGTGACGATCGCCGGCGCCAGCGGCGGCGGTGGCGGTGCCGCCGGTCTCTCGAGCTCGAACCTGGAAGCATGCCTGCCGGGCACCGGTGCCCGTGTCTACCAGGGCTACCTGGCTGCTAACCCCAGTGGCCAGACGGACAACATCGTTCCGCTCGAGGACTACGTGGACGGCGTAGTGGCCGCGGAAGCGCCGCCGGCTTGGGCCGACACGGGCGGAGAGGCGGCGCTCGAGGCGCTGGCGGTGGCGGCCCGAAGCGTGGCTATCGCTCTGGTGGCGTCGGAGGGTTCAATCTGCGACACGACGCAATGCCAGGTGTACAAAGGGCTCCCCGACCAGTACGGGGTGACCGCCGATACCGCTGTCAGCGCCACGGCCGGCCAGGTGCTCTACTGCGACGCTGGCAGCACCTGTGGCCCGGCGGGCAGTGTGGCGGTGGCCGAGTACTCCGCGTCGACGGGCGGCTACACGGCGGGGGGCGCCTTCCCGGCGGTGCCCGACCTTGGCGACGCGGTCGCGGCTAACCCGGTCCATACCTGGTCTGTAGACATCCCGGTGAGCCAGCTCGAGGCCACATTTCCCAAGGTGGGCGCGCTGCAGCAGCTCGTGGTCACGGAGCGTAACGGGCTCGGCCGGATGGGCGGCCGGGTCGAGGAGCTCGAGGTCATCGGCAGCAATGGGTCCGTCGGCTTGACCGGTAACGAGTTTGCCGCCGATCTGGACCTGAATAGTGACTGGTTCGCCGTAAAAGGCTTACAGGCGGCCCCGGCGACGACAACCACCTCCACCTCTCCTGCCGGCACGGCATCTTCTTCCGGCCCCCCAGGGTCGGCGAGTACGTCCAGTTCCACGGGCACATCGGGCTCTCCGAGTACCACGGGCGCAGGGACTTCGACGAGCGGAGGAGGGGCCCAGGCCGCGGCGGGTGCTGGCACTCCGGCCGGGAGCGGCACTTCGGCCGGTGCGGGACCGGCGGCACCGCCCAGTGAGGAGCAGCATGACGATCTGAGCAACGGCTACTGGGTCGCCAATTCGGATGGCGACGTGGCTGCCTTTGGCGAGGCAACGGCGTACGGGACGGCGGCCGGCACGACATTGCAAGGCATCGTGACGGGCATGGCGACAATGCCCGATGACAGGGGCTACTGGTTGGTGGGTAGTAACGGCGGTGTCCTTGCCTTCGGCGACGCCAGTTGGTACGGGTCCGCCAGCAAGCTTCAGCTCGCTAGGCGGGTTGTGGGCATGGCCGCCACTCCCAATGGCCGCGGGTACTGGCTGGTGGCGAGCGACGGCGGCATTTTCGCCTACGGGAACGCCCGTTTTTACGGTTCCACGGCCAGGTCCCACCTGAAGCAACCGATCGTCGGCATTGCCGCCACGCCGGACGGGCACGGGTACTGGCTGGTGGGGAGCGATGGCGCTGTTTTCTCCTTCGGTGACGCCCATTTTTACGGGTCGGCCGGCAATATCCGCTCAAAGCAGAGGGTGGTCGGGATCGTCCCCAGCTCGAACGGCCGCGGCTATTTCCTGGTCGGCAAAGACGGCGGGATTTTCGCCTATGGCGATGCCCGTTTTCTCGGCTCCCTTCCGGGCAAACGGGTCGCCGTCACCGTGGCGTCAGTGACGTCCACGAACAACGGCCGGGGTTATTACGCGGTGACCACCAGCGGCAGGGTCTTCGCTTTCGGGGTGGCCACCCCGGCACGCGACCTGGAAGGCGCCGGGCTCAGCCTGGCCGGGGCTGTCGCCATCGTAGGCTACCGCTCCCCAACCCAACCCTGACCCAGCTTCGCTGGGCCCCGCTTTAGTAGTGGCTCGCCCTGCCGCACAGCCGAGGGCACTAGGCCGGCGCCACCTTCTCCAGCATGGCCACGTCGGCGTCGACCATCATGCGGACCAGATCCTCGAAGCTGACTTCCGGTTTCCAGCCCAGCACCTGGTGGGCGCGGGTGGCGTCCCCGATCAGGAGGTCCACTTCTGCCGGGCGGAAATAGCGGTCTTCCACCAGGACGTGGCGTTCCCAGTCCAGCCCGACGTGCCCAAAGGCTATTTCGCAGAACTCGCGTACGGAGTGCGTCTCGCCGGTGGCAATCACGTAGTCGGCCGGCCCGGGCTGCTGCAGCATCAGCCACATGGCCCTGACGTAGTCGGGTGCGTAGCCCCAGTCCCGCTGGGCGTCCAGGTTGCCCAGTGCCACGTGTTCATCGAGCCCGAACTTGATGCGGGCCACAGCATTGGTGATCTTGCGGGTAACGAACTCGAGGCCCCGGCGGGGGCTCTCGTGGTTGAAAAGGATCCCCGAGCTGGCATGCAGCTGGTAGCTCTCACGGTAATTGACAGTGGCCCAGTGCCCGTAGACCTTGGCCACCCCGTACGGGCTGCGCGGGTAGAACGGCGTCTGTTCCGTTTGTGGGCTCTCGACCACTTTGCCGAACATTTCCGAAGAGCTGGCCTGGTAAAAACGGATCGAAGGGTCGACCATCAAAATGGCGTCCAGCAGCCGGATGACCCCCAGAGCGGTGACCTCGCCCGTCAGTACCGGCTGCGCCCATGAGGTCATGACGAAGGACTGAGCGGCCAGGTTGTACACCTCGGTCGGCCTGTGGTCACGGAGGACGCGTATAAGCGAGGACTCGTCCAACAGGTCGGCGGCGACCAGAGTGATCTTGTCCGCGATGTGGGCGATGCGCTCGAAGGTCACGGTGCTGCTGCGGCGGTGGGCACCGACCACGTCGTACCCCTTCGACACCAGTAGCTCGGCCAGGTACGAGCCGTCTTGTCCTGTGATGCCTGTTATCAGGGCTGTCGGCATCCACCCAGCATGGCCGTCCCTGGAGCGCCCCGGCAAGCCGGCGCCCTTTGGTTACAGGGGCTCAAGGCCTTGGGGCTGGGGCTCGGCCCGCCTCTGCCTCGCCGGCGGGGGGCCTTCCGGCTCAGGCCGTTGTGGGATCAGGTCATCAGGGCGGCTGGCTCGCGTGGCTTGGCCCCCCAGGGCCGCCGCCGGATGGCGGGTGGCCAGGTGGCGGGTGGCCAGGTGGCGGGTTGGTAGGCAGCGCCCGGACGGCGTCGTCCACGTTGGAAAAGACCCGGTCGTTGCCGATGGCGGCGAGGAGCCCGGAACGCCGGAGATCGCGGTGGGCGATCTCCGATGCCCGCGCGATCGCCACATGGACCCCCTCCCGTTCCAGTTCAGCCAGGAGCTCTGTCAGCACCTCGGCCCCCGTGTAGTCGATGTCGGGTATGGCGTCGCCGTCGAGGACCAGAGTGTGCACCGGCGGGGGCGCCTCCCGGATGACCTGGCGGATCCGGTCGGCGACATGGACGGCATTGCCGTACCAGAGGGGAGCATAAAGGAGGTATACGACCACCCCTGGCACCTGTTCGGTGGGCCGGCCGATGTCGGTTTGGATCCAGTGGTCTGTGCCCGGTTCTCGCCCGAGGACGGTGTCGCGAGGCCGGGCGGCCAACCGCGTCCGTTGCGCCAGGGCGAGGAGAGCGGCCGTGACCACGCCCTGTTCGATCCCGACGAACACCACCACGGCCAATGTGATGATGGCAAGGGCGAACTCCACAACGTTGAACCTGAAAATGGAACGCAGCACCCGGACGTGGAAGAGCTTCGACCCTACGAACATGAGGATGGCCCCCAGCGCCGCTTCGGGGAGGTCTTTCAAAAGCCCGGTGGCCACCAGCAAGACCAATACGACGGCGCCCGCGGCGACCAGGCCGGCGACCTGGGACCGCCCACCGGCCGACCCGACGACGGCAGTGCGGGGCGGGCTGGCATCGACGGCGAACGACCCGGCCAGGCCGGCCACCAGGCTCCCCGCCCCCACCGCGGCCAGGTCGATGTTGAAGTCTTCTGGTGCTGGGGGCTGTGCCGCGCCACCCGGGTTCGAGGGCGTCGACCGCACAGTAGCGGACGTCTGCACTATGCACAGAAAAGCGACCGTGATGGCCGTGACCAATAGCTTGCCCAACTGGCTCAAGGTGGCATGGGGAAAAGCCAGCTGAGGCAGGGCGGCGTGGACCGGCCCCACCACCTGTACCCCGTGACTTTCGAGGCCGGCGCCGCTGACAAGCGCGGTGGCGGCGACGATCCCGATCAAAGCGCCCGGGATCCGGTGGTCGATCTGTTCGCAAATAACAGTGATGGCGAGCACACCAATGGCGATCCCCAACGGCCAACCATTGAATTGGTTCAGCTGGTCGAAAAAGTCCCGCACCCGGCCTATGGTGGTGGTGCCACCGCCGGGCAGGCCCAAAACAGTAGGTAACTGCTTGACGAATATCTCCACCCCGATCCCGGCCAGAAGCCCGGTCAGGACGGGGACAGGGAAGAAATCGGCCACCCAGCCCACCCTGAGCAGACCGGCCAGGAGCAAAATCCCGCCGGCCATTAGGGCCGTCGCGGCCACCAGATGGCTGTAGGTGGCGGAACCGCTAACGGCCAACGTCGCCACTCCGGCGGCAAAAACGGGAGCGATGGTCGAATCCGCTCCGACCGACATGAGAGCGTGGCGCCCGAACAAGGCGAACACCACGGACCCGGCCACGAAAGCGTAAAAGCCCGTTACCTCGGGCATCCCGGCCAGGTGGGCCGTCGCCATTTGCTCGGGGATGGCAATCGCCACCAGTGTCAGGCCGGCGACAGCGTCGACCGCCAGCCACGCCGCCTTATAACCCCGAAGCGTGGGCAAAATGGGAAAGGCCAGTTTGCTCATTTCGCAACCTGAAGAAACTCCGGGGAAGGCGGCAGTTCGCCTGGCGGTTTGTTCAACTCTCGGCCGGCGGCGCGCTCCCGCCCTGCCCCCGGCAACCGGCCAGGTCCGCAAACGCCAGGGAGAACGCCAGCGCCGCATCCACTGGCTCCGGCGGAGTGGCGTTATTGCAGACGGGTGCGGCGGCGGCCCGCACCCTCGGCCGGCCCGGCCCACTTCTCGGTCCTGGGGCGGGGCGACCTACCTCGACGAGGAGGTGCCCGTCGACAGGGCCTGGTCCCCCATCGGCCCACGCCTTCATCAGCACCGGTGCGATTCCCGGCACATTAGCCAATCTCCCAAGGCGCTCTGAGCCTCCTCCAAGGTTGGCCGGGTCGGCTGAGCCAACGACCCCGAATACAGAGGACTCCCCGGCTCTTCCAAGCCCGCCGTAGAGGGCCCCTGTGAGAAAGGAGCAACAGAATGGTACTCAGGAAACCGCTGACCACCCTGGCCCTGGCCGGAGGCGCGTTCGGCCTCAGCATGGGGATCGGTTACGCCGTCGCCAGTGCCGCGACGAGCGGCAGCACGCCTACCGTCTCGTCTTCGTCTTCGTCTTCGTCGACCCCGTCGTCGTCCTCGTCGTCGGGCAGCGCGTCCACGACCACCCCCACCCACCCGTGCCCGGGCATGAACGGCTCGGGCCCCTCCAGTCCAGGGAGCGGTACGGCGACAGGCTGACGACAGGACATAGACCGCCAGGCCGGTGCGTAGCGCGGCCGGTGCCCAACATCGCCGGCGGCCGGCCCAGGCCCGCCCGGCCGCCGGCCCAGGCCCGCCGGCCTAGCACCCGCCGGCGGCTTTTCCCGCTCCGTGCCCTCCCAGCTAGTCTTAGGGACCGCCGAAGGAGTTCTCGAGCACTCGAAGACCACTGTCCCCAAAGGCGGCTATTGCCTGACCGGTGGCCGAGGGCGCACGCTTTCCTGAGGCGGGGCCTGGCGGTCCGCACCCGTCCGGCGGCTAGGTAAGGCTACTAAGGAGAGCCAGTGGACCTGTTCGAGTACCAGGGCAAGCAGTACTTCGCCCGCTACGGCATCCCGGTGTCGCCGGGCGGCCTGGCCGTCACGGCGGACGAGGCGGTGGCGCTGGCCGAGAGCCTCGGCTATCCCGTCGTCCTGAAGGCCCAGGTGCAAGTGGGCGGGCGGGGCAAGGCGGGTGGTATAAAGCTGGCATCCAGCGCCGACGAGGTGGGCGAGCGGGCCGCGGCCATTCTCGGTATGGACATCCGGGGCCACGTCGTTCGCCGGTTGTGGGTCGAGCACGCCTCGGACATCGCCCGGGAGTATTACGCCAGCTTCACCCTCGACCGAGGCGCCAAGGCCCACCTGGCCATGGTCTCGGCCAAGGGCGGGGTCGAGATCGAACAGGTGGCGGCCGAAGACCCCGTCGCCATCGCCCGGCTCCACGTCGACCCTTTCTACGGTTTCGACGAGGGCATGGCCCGGCGGCTGGTCGACGAGGCCGGCATCGACGAAGAGGCGAAAGCGGGCATGGTGGAGGTCCTGACCCGCCTTTATCGTTGCTTCGTCGACGGTGACGCCGACCTCGTAGAAGTGAACCCGCTCATCCTCACGACTGACGGCCGGGTCCACGCCCTGGACGCCAAAGTGACCTTGGACGACAATGCCGCATTCCGGCACCCGGAATGGGAGGAGTTCGCCGGCACCGCTGACCTCGACGAACGTGAACGGCGGGCGCACGAATTCGGGCTGCAGTACGTCGGCCTCGAGGGCTTTGTCGGCATAATTGCCAATGGCGCCGGCCTGGCCATGAGCACCTGCGACGTCGTCAACCAGGTCGGCGGGAGGCCCGCCAATTTCCTGGATATTGGCGGCGGCGCCAGCGCCGAAGTAATGGCCAACGCCCTCGAGGTGATCAATTCGGACTCCAGTGTCCGTTCCATTTTCGTCAATATATTCGGGGGTATAACCCGCGGGGAGGAGGTGGCCAACGGGATAGTCACTGCCCTCGGACGGGTCGATATCAAAGTCCCCATGGTCATCCGGCTCGACGGGACAAATGCACCAGAAGGCCGGGAAATCCTGCGGTCTGTCGAGTCGAGCACCGTGATCAGCGCGCCGGACATGATCAGCGCGGCACGTCTGGCCGTCGAATTGGCCGGTGAGGGGAAATGAGCATATTCGTCGATGAATCGACCAAGGTAGTTGTCCACGGCCTGACCGGCGGCCAGGCCCGTTTCCATGGGCTGCGCAACCGCGATTACGGGACAAAAGTTGTGGCCGGCGTAAACCCGGCCAAAGGCGGTCAAGACGTCGAAGGGATTCCGATCTTTGCCAGCGCGGCCGAGGCCAAACATGCGACGGGCGCCAACGCCAGTTTCGTCGCCGTCCCCGCCAGGGTAGCACCCGGGTCCATCATCGAGGCGGCGGCGGCCGGAATGGAGATCATCGTGTGTATCACCGAGTGGATCCCGGCCCAGGACGAAGCGCGTGTTTACAGCGAGATCCGCCATCTCTACTCGTCGTCGCGCCTCATCGGCCCCAATTGCCCGGGGATAATCAGCCCGGGCAAATGCAATATCGGGATAACGGCGGGCGAGATTGCCTTGGCCGGCGGGCCCGTGGGGATCGTCAGCCGGAGCGGGACGCTGACTTACCAGGCTCTCTACGAACTGAAACAAATGGGTATCGGGGTCACCACCTGTGTCGGTATCGGCGGCGACCCGGTCCCCGGCACCACATTTGTGGACTGTCTGGCCGCTTTTGAAGCCGACCCCGAGACGAAGGCGGTCATGCTCATCGGTGAGATCGGAGGCACCGAGGAAGAAAAAGCGGCCGAGTTCATAGCCGACAAAATGACCAAGCCGGTTGTCTCGTACATCGCCGGGGTGACCGCGCCCCCTGGACGGCGCATGGGCCATGCCGGCGCCATCATCTCGGGCAGCAAAGGCACCGCTCAGGCCAAAATGGACGCACTGGCGTCCGCCGGCGTCAAGGTTGCGCTCAACCCGACCGAGGCGGGAAAGATCATGGCCGACGTTGTGCACGCCCTTTAGCGGCGGTCCTCAGCCGGGTAGGTCCGCCCTGACCATTTACTATGACTGGCGATGGCCAACCGACCCGCCGAGTTAGGAGATCCTGAGCGGGAGGCTCTCCGGCGGGCCTTGGACCACGCGCTCAGGGGAGAAGTACGTTTCGACCCCACGACGCGGGCGGCCTATTCCAGTGACTCCTCCAATTACAGGCAGGTGCCTTTGGGAGTGGTCTTCCCGTTCGACCAGGCAGATGTCGAGGCCGCCGCCCGGGTGGCGGCCGAAGCGGGGGCCGCCCTCCTGGCCCGCGGCGCCGGCACTTCTTTGGCCGGGCAGGCCTGCAACCAGGCCGTCGTGGTCGACATGTCCAGGCATATGACGCGGGTGCTGGAGATCGACGCCGGACGGCGTATGGCCAGGGTGGAGCCCGGTGTCGTCCTGGACGACCTGCGCCGGGCCGCTGAACGTCATGGCCTTACCTTTGGCCCCGACCCGGCTACTCATGCCTGGTGCACACTCGGCGGGATGATCGGCAACAATTCCTGCGGCACCCACGGCCTTTACGCCGGTAAGACGTCCGACAATGTCGAACGCCTGCGGGTGGTCCTGGCCGGCGGTGATCAGCTCGAAGTGGGCGCCTACGGGCCCGAAGCGGCGGGCGATGCGATCAGCGCGGGCGGCCGGCTTGGTGGGCTGTTGACCGGGCTCCAGGACATCGACCGGCACTTCGGCGCACTGGTCAAAGAGCGCTTCCCGGACATCCCTCGCCGCGTTAGCGGGTACAACCTGGACGAGCTGGCACCTGAGCGCGGTTTCCATGTGGCCCGCGCCTTGGTGGGCACGGAATCGACCTGCGCTTTCACGACGGAGGCGACCCTCAGGCTGGTCACCAGCCCCCCGGAGAGGTGCCTCGTCGCCGTCGGCTATCCGGACGTGTTTGCCGCCGCCGAGGCTGTGCCGGGACTGCTGGCTCATCCTCTCCTGGCTCTCGAGGGCTTCGACCGCACCCTGGT
>DATJUH010000376.1:0-6220 GCA_035502515.1 Acidimicrobiales bacterium | reverse complement strand
CACCTCACCAACACCTACCAGGGGGTGATCCTGCCGCTCATCGTCTACCCGTTCGGGGTGTACTTCATGTCGATCTATTGCGCCGAAGCCGTGCCGGACACGCTGGTGGACTCGTGCCGGATCGACGGCGCCGGTGAACTGCGCACGTTCTGGAAGATAGGCCGGCCCATCCTCATGCCGGGGATGGTGACGCTGTTCCTGTTGTCGTTCATCCTGACCTGGAACAATTTCTTCCTCCCGCTGGTCCTTTTGGGGACTGAGACCCGTTTCCCCCTCACGGTAGGCCTGTCCTCCTGGTCGACGGAGCTGAATATCGCCGGGGCGGGCCAGCCCCTGTACCCGGAGGTCATCCTGGGTTCGCTGATATCGGTCCTCCCGATGCTCATCCTGTTCCCCTTCCTGCAGAAGTACGTGGCGCGAGGCCTCACCTTCGGAGCCGTGGCCGGTGAGTGACCGCACCCGCTTCGGCGGGGACTACAACCCGGAGCAGTGGCCGCGCCCGGTGTGGGACGAAGATGTCCGCCTGATGGGAGAAGCGGGCGTGGACCTGGTGACGGTGGGGGTGTTCTCGTGGGCCGAACTCGAGCCGGAGGAAGGCGTTTTTTCGTTCGGCTGGCTGCGGGAGCTGCTCGACCTGCTGGGCGACGCCGGCATCGGCGTCGACCTGGCCACGCCCACGGCATCACCGCCGCCCTGGCTTTCGACCCATCACCCGGACGTCCTGCCCGTCAATGCCGCCGGGGCGGTCTATACCCACGGCAGCCGGCAGCATTTCTGCGTCTGCAGCCCGACGTACCGGGCCATGGCGGGGCGCATCGTGGAGCGCCTGGCGGATGAGGTCGGCAGCCACCCGGCCGTAGAAATGTGGCACCTCAGCAACGAGTACGCCTGCCACGTGCCGTACTGCTATTGCGACCACCACGCTAAAGCCTTCCGGGTGTGGCTCGAGCGCCGGTACGGATCCGTTGACGGGCTCAACGGGGCCTGGGGGACGGCTTTTTGGAGCCAGCGTTACGGCGACTTTGCCGAGGTCATGCCGCCGAGGATGACGCCCACATTCGGTAACCCGGCTCAGGACCTCGACTATCGCCGCTTCAGCAGCGACGCCTTTTTGGAAGAAGCGCGCGAAGAGCGGGCCGTCCTCAAAAAGTGCCGGCCCGAGCTCCCCGTTACGACCAATTTCATGGGCTTTTTCAAGCCGCTCGACTATTTTGCGTGGGCGGCCGAACTCGACCTGGCCTCGACGGACAACTACACGGACCCCTCGGATCCCGAATGGTCCATGCAAAGTGCCATGCACTATGACCTCATCCGGTCGGTCAACAAGGAAATACCGTGGATGGTCATGGAGCAGACCAGCTCCAGAGTCAATTGGCGGCCCCACAACGCGGCCAAAGTACCGGGCCAAATGCGGGCTATGAGTTACCAGGCGGTGGCTCGGGGGGCGACGGGCGTCCTGTTTTTCCAGTGGCGGGCGTCCCGGTCAGGCGCCGAGAAGTTCCATTCGGCCATGCTTTCCCACTCGGGCGTAACGTCCCCGGTGTGGTCGGAGGTGTCGGCGCTCGGCCAGGAGCTGGCCCGGCTGGGCTCGTTCGACGGGGCTCGAGTCGAGGCCGACGTGGCGCTGATTTTTTCCTGGCCCAACTGGTGGGCCGTCGAAGCACCGTCCAAGCCGGCGAACGACCTGAGAATGGACGAAATGCTCACCTGGCTGTACCGGCCGCTTTACAAGCGCGGGATAACGGTGGATTTTTGCCGGCCGGACGAGCCCCTCGAGCGTTACCAGGCCATTGTCGTCCCGAGCCTCTACCTGGTGAGCGAGCAAGAGGCGGCCAATCTCGTGTCTTATGTGGAGCGGGGCGGGACAGCTGTCGTTTCGTTCTGGTCGGGGATCGTCGACCCGACCGACACGGTGTACCTGGGGCCCTATGGAGGGCCGCTACGGCCCCTCATCGGCTGCGACGTTCTGGAGGTTTCCCCGCTGCCGGCCGGTGAAACGGTCGAGGTGGAATGGGAAGACGGCGAAAGGACGGCGGCCACCTTCTGGGCCGACGTTGCCGCTGAAGGAGAGGGCCGCGTAATTGCCCGCATTGCGGACGGCCCGTGGGCGGGGCGGCCGGCCGTCGTCGAGACCGTACGGGGCCAGGGACGGGCCTACTACCTGGCCGCTCGCCTCGACGCCGCCGGTCTGGACCGGGTGTACGCCAGGGTGGCGGTGTTCTCCAAGCGACAGGGCCTGGCTCCCATGCCGGGAGTCGAGCGGGTGGTGCGAGCGGCGGACGGGCAAATGTACGAATTCCTCATCAACTGTTCCGAGGAGGACAAACACGTGGAAGTGGCGGCGGCCGGCCTCGACCTTCTGACGGGGCGCCGCGTCGAAGGAAAGCTGGTCCTGCCCCCGATGGGCGTGGCCATCATCCGCCAATCAGAGGACCAGTAGTTTGGCTGAAGACTGGCAAGACCAGCGCGTCCTGGCGCGCCGTCGTCTCGCGCCCCGGACTGCTTTTGTGACCTTTCCCGACGTCGTGACGGCGCGCTCGTACGACCCCACCCTCTCGCCCGCTTTTCGCTCGCTCTCGGGGCAGTGGCGCTTCCATTTGGCCCCGAGGCCCTCGGCGGTACCGGCCGGCTTTACCCGGGCCGGCTTCGCTGACGAGGGTTGGGACGAGATCCCGGTGCCGTCACACTGGCAACTGCACGGCTATGGCTGCCCGCAGTACACCAACGTGGCCTACCCTTTCCCGGTCGACCCGCCCAGGGTCCCGTCGGAGAACCCGACGGGCTGTTACCGCCGGGAGGTGGAGCTCGAGCCCGGCTGGCTGGAGGCCGGGTCGGTAGTGCTGCGCTTCGAGGGCGTCGACAGCGCGTTCCACGTCTTTTGGAACGGCCAACCCGTCGGTTACAGCCAGGGCAGCCGCCTGCCCTCGGAGTTCGACGTCACTGCCGCGGCCCGGCCCGGCCGCAATGTCGTGGCTGTGGAGGTGTACCAGTGGTCGGACGGGAGCTACCTGGAAGACCAGGACATGTGGTGGTTGTCGGGGATCTTCCGGGATGTCTCCCTGCGGTGGCGCCCGCCCGTCCATCTGGCCGACGTCGTCGTCGATGCTCCGTACGAGGCCGCTACCGGGGCCGGCGAAGTGGTCGTTTCGGTGACGGTTGAAGGGGCGGGGGACGGGACAGCCGGGAACGGGGGAACC
This sequence comes from Acidimicrobiales bacterium, assembly GCA_035502515.1. Lineage (GTDB taxonomy): Bacteria > Actinomycetota > Acidimicrobiia > Acidimicrobiales > Palsa-688 > Fen-671. The sequence continues at coordinate 3,023 of DATJUH010000376.1, read as the reverse complement.
CCCCCGTCCGTCGAGCTGGCGCTGTACGACCGGGACCAGCCGGTCGTCGTCGGGCGGGCAGTGCTGGACGGCGCCTCGGCCGGCGCCAGGCTGCGGTGCGCGGCGGTGGAACCGTGGTCGGCCGAGCAACCCCGGCTGTACGACGCCGTCGTGTCCCTCATGGACGGCGAGGGCAGCCTGATCGAAGCGGTAGCCGTCAGGGTGGGTTTCCGCCATATCGAGCGTCGGGACGGGCTTTTCTTTTTCAACGGAGTGGCGGTCACCATGCGAGGGGTCAACCGCCACGAGTTCCACCCGGAGCACGGGCGGGCGGTGCCGCTGTCGTGCATGGTGGACGACATCGTCGAAATGAAGCGGCACAACATAAACGCCGTACGGACGTCCCATTACCCGCCCGACTCTCGCTTTTTGGACCTGTGCGACATTTACGGGTTGTACGTCATCGACGAAACCGACCTGGAATGCCATGGTTTCGGCCTCGTGGGCGACCAGGACCGGCTCTCCAACGACGCATCGTGGCTTCCGGCCTACCTCGACCGCCTCGAGCGCATGGTGGCCCGGGACCGGAACCACCCGAGCATTCTGTTCTGGTCGTTGGGCAACGAATCAGGTTGTGGCACCAACCATTTTTCCATGGCGGCCCGGGCCCGGGAATTGGACCCGACACGGCTCATCCATTACGAACGCTGCCCCGACGCCGAGATGGCGGACGTCTACGGCTCCATGTACACGCACCCCGACGACCTGGCCGCCCTGGGCCAACAGTCGGGGCTGGACAAGCCTCATCTGCTTACGGAGTACGGCCACGCCATGGGCAACGGGCCCGGGAGCCTGAAGGAGTACTGGGAACTGATCGAGCGGTACCCGCGGCTGCAGGGCGGGTTTGTGTGGGAGTGGCTCGACCACGGCCTGAGGTTCCCCAGCGGTGCCCGGCCCGGGGCCTACGCCTACGGCGGCGACTTCGGCGACGACCCCAACGACGGGAACTTCGTGATCGACGGGTTGCTGTTCCCCGACCGGCGGCCGTCACCGGCGCTGGCCGAACTGGCCAAAGCGCAGCAGCCGGTCGGCGTGGCAATGTTAGGGCCGGGCGGAAAGCTGGAACTTCGTAACCGGTACGACTTCCTGTCGCTTTCGCACCTGGAGGGCAAGTGGGCCCTGCTGGAAGATGGCCTGCTGGCGGCCGAGGGTGACCTCGGGCCGCTTTCAGCCGGGCCGGGGTCGGCCCAGACGGTGATGGCCGGCCCCCTCCCGGCGACGGCCGGCGAAGCCGTGCTCGACATTTCCTTGCAGGCTCGGTCGGCCTCTTCATGGGCCCCGGCCGGCCACGAAGTGGCCTGGGCGCAGTTCGTGCTCCCGGCTGGCGTGGCCGGAGGGGACAGCGCGAGGACCGGCGGGAACGGCAAGGCTGCCCAGTACCGTTCCGCCGCGGCCGGGCCCGGCGGCGGGCGGGGCGGGAGGGGCGGTGACGAACGCCAGGCGGGCCTTCCCGCCCGCCCGCGCCCGAAGGTGGACGAGCACCCGGATGGATGCGTGGTGTCGGGCCACGACTGGACGGCGCGGTTCGACGGGGGCTGGCTGACTTCGTGGAGCGTCTCGGGGGCTGAGCTCGTCGACCGGGCGCCGCAGCTCGAACTGTGGCGAGCGCCAATCGACAACGACCGCCTGGGCCGGCGGATGCGGGCAGTGGCGCGGGAATGGGCCGATTACGGCTTGCACCGTCTGCAACACAGGGTTGGTGGCGTCGGGGCCAGACGCACCGACGGTCACGTGGAAATAGCGGTGACCACCACCGTCGCCCCGGCCGTATTGGCCTGGTCCGTACGCTGCACTTATCGCTATCTGTTCGACCCCTCCGGCCGGCTGGCCATCCTGGTTGAGGGGGAGGTGGTGGGCGACGCACCGTCCACCTTCGGCCGGATCGGCCTGGCCATGGCCCTGGTGCCGGCTTTCGCCGACGTGACCTGGTACGGCCGTGGCCCAAACGAGACTTACCCCGACTCGATGGAGGCCGGCCGATTGGGGCGTTACCGGGCTTCGGTCGAGGAGCTCGAGACGCCCTATGTCGTCCCGCAGGAGAACGGCCATCGCAGCGAGACGCGCTGGTGCCAGTTGTCGGACGGGCACCGCGGGATCCTGGCGGTGGGGGCGCCGCACTTCGGTTTCAGCGCCCACCGTTGGCCGACTGCGGCCCTGGCGGCGGCGCGCCATCGCGACGAACTGGTGCCCGAACCGCGCACCTGGCTGCACCTCGACCACCGCCAGCACGGCCTCGGTTCGGCCGCCTGCGGGCCGGGGCCGCTGGAACAGTACGTGTTGCGCAGCGGTGCCTTCCGGTTCGCCGTGGGCCTCTGGCCGGTCTCGCCTCTAGCCATCGACCCGGGCCCGGCGGCCGGGGAGCTGGCCGACCTGCTGGCCCGGGCGGGCCCGGAGTGGTACCCGGCTGTCGAGGCGGCGCCGCACCGCGCCGCCCCCTGACCCCGAGGGCAACGCTCGGGCCCCCGGCGCCGCACCGCGCCGGCCCCTGATCCCAAGGGCAACGCTCGGGCCGCCGGCGCCGCACTGCGCCGGCCCCTGACCCCGAGGGCAACGCTCGGGCCGCCGGCGCCCCTTTCCCGCAATTTACCTCCCGACCGGGCTGCTTGTGCGCGCCAATGTAATGATAAGAGCACCTGGCGCGCCCAGACGTGGCGGAAAAGCGGCCCGGCGCCAAGAGAGGGCCTGGCGCCAAGAGTGGCGCCAAGAGAGGGCCTGGCGCCAAGAAAGGGCCCGCCCCAAGAGGGCTCCCTGACCCTCCGCCTCACACCGGGCCCTCGCCCCCCCCGGGGCACAACCCCGCCGGCGGGCCGGGACCACAACCCCGCCGGCGGGCCGGGACCACACGGCCGGCGCCGGCCGCCTCGTCGGCCTCGCAGTCAAGCCCCCGGCGTCGGCTTGGGGCCAGGTCGCACCGGGACAGAGGCCGGCCGAGGCGCCGTCCCGTCTGTGCCTCCGGTCCCCCGGGCCCCACCACCCCCGTCGCC
>DATJUH010000375.1:0-12449 GCA_035502515.1 Acidimicrobiales bacterium | reverse complement strand
CACTACAGAGGCCGGGAGAGTGCGGGGGCGCGCCCCGACCACCCACGGGTGCTTTACCGGGCTCTCCTGGACCACTGGTTCCTGCTCCTATCTCCTGGCCCTGTTCTGTGGCCCTCTATCGTGCCCTATCCCGGGCCTCGCCCTCGTCGTTCTCTCCCGGACCAGTAATTTTGGCCTTTGCCCGTGGCCCTTTCCTCTGGTCCCTCTGGCCTCGACGCGCGCACATTCGCTGGCGGCAAACTAGCGAAGATGCCCGACCTCGTCGCGATCGACCTGCCCGGCGGCCATGCGTTCGTGGAGGCGCTCGAGTCCGTCTGGGAGGCAGGTGATGCCGCCGCCCCGCTCGACCAGCGGCTGGCCCCGCCGGCGCGCCGCCGCCTCCTGGACATGCTGCGACCTTCGCGGGTGATAAGCGCCGACGGGGCCGAACGGTGCGAACGGGCCTTGCCGGTGGACGACGGTGATGCGCTCGTGGTCGCCACCAGCTCCAGCACCGGGGCGCCGAAGGGAGTCGTGCTCACCCATGAAGCCGTGGCCGCCTCCGCCCGCGCCACTTCGGCCCGGCTGGGAGTGGCCCCCGGACGGCACTCGTGGCTCGCCTGCCTGCCGTTGAGCCACATCGGCGGCCTTTCCGTGGTCACCCGCGGTTTGTTGACTGGCACGGAACTGACCGTTCTCGATGGCTTCGACGCGGCCCAGGTAGCGGCCAACGCCGGCGACGACGTGTTCGTGGCGCTCGTGCCCACCACATTGGGCCGGGTCAAGGCGGCAGCCTTCCATACGGTCCTATTAGGCGGATCGGCCCCGCCCACGTCGTTGCCGCCGAACGTGGTCACCACGTACGGGATGACCGAGACGGGCAGTGGCGTCGTATATGACGGCCTGCCCCTGGACGGGGTGGACATTTCGATCTCGCCTGAGGGTGAGATATTGCTGCGCGGTCCCATGTTGCTGCGGGCGTACCGGGACGGCACGGTCCCCGTGGACAATGATGGTTGGTTTGCCACCGGCGATGCCGGCGTCATCGACGGGACGGGCCGGCTGCAAGTGGAGGGGCGTCTGTCCGACCTCATAATTACCGGCGGCGAAAATGTCTGGCCGGCCGCCGTCGAACAAATCCTGCGCCGGCATCCCGGCGTGGCCGAGGTGGCCGTCTCCAGCCGGCCCGACCCCGAGTGGGGCGAGCGCGTGGTGGCTTGCGTCGTGCCGGCCGACTTTTCAGGGCCGCCGGGGTTGGTTGAGCTCCGGGCTCTGGTGGCGGAGCACTTGGCCGTCTTCGCGGCGCCGAAAGAGCTCGTCATACTCGACGCCCTTCCTAAGACCTCGATCGGGAAACTCAAGCGCCAGGTGTTGCGGGACCAGCTGGCCGGCCCGCGCAACCCGCTTTAGCGGGCTGGTCCTGCGCCGGAGAGGCGGAACCTTGGACGGTTTCAATGCATAAACCATTAAGAGGGGCTGCAAAGTGCCGATCGTCCAAAGTTCAGGTTCGCCCGCTGACGCCTTACTTGCGCGTGGGCCCGCGGGACTGGCCCGGCGGAGGCGCAGCGCCGGTACCTTGGCCGCCCGGCTGCTGAGGCTGGCCAGTACCGTGCTGGCCCGGCTGGCCAGGGAGGGGCTGGACGGTGCCGGGCTGACCCTGGCCTACGCCCGGCGCCACCTGGCCTGACGGGGCGCCGGCCTGAGGCTGCGAGCCGGAAGGTGGCGGCGAGGACGACCCGGACGCGGCCGATGTGCGGCCGAACCCTTGCGGCAAGGAAGAAAGGGCGCCGAGGTCCACTTTGCCGTTGCTGGTCCGCACGACGTCGAGGATCGAGTTCACCTGCGTGGCCAACCCGGCCACCAGCTGGCCCAGGCCTTCGGCGCCATTGAGCACGGTCACGTTGGCCTGGCGCAGTTCGCCGGCCGCGGCGGCCAGGATTTCCGGCATTTTTTCGACAAGCATCCGCTCGAGCACGACCCCGCCGGACGTCGCCGTCGCTTCGGCCTGGAGCCGGGTGGCGTCGGCCTGAGCGCGGGCAATTGTGCGGACTTTTTCGGCTTCGGCCTCGGCCGGCCGGACCACTTCGGCTACCAGTTGCTGGCGTCTCAATTCGCCCTGAGACTGCGCCACTTTGGCCTGTTCGGCGAGCACCGTCTGCAGCGCCTTGGCTTGGGCCAATGGACCAGCCTGAGCTGCCGTCTGCTGAGCCTGGTCGATCTCGGCCTGGTACTGAGCTTTGGCCACCGAGGTTTCTTGCTGGTACTGAGCCTGGTTACGGTCGGACTCCTGGCGCACTTTCGACGCCGCTTGGTCTGCTTGCGCCTGGGCGATTTGGGCCGCCTGGTTTACTGACGCAATATGAGGTTGCGACATCGCCTTGATATAGCCGGACTGCCCGTCGTCGATCGATTCGATCTGGAAAGCGTCGACGACCAGGCCCAGTTTCGCCATTTCCGGCTTCGAGGCATCGAGTACTTGCGAGGCCAGTTTTTGACGTTCGCGAATAATGTCCTCGACCGTCATGGAACCGACGATCGACCGCAGGTGGCCGGCAAAAATCCGGCCCACCAGTTCGGTCATAGCATCCTGGTCGTCCAGGAAGCGCCGGCCGGCATTGGCAATCGAGTCGTTGTCGTCGCCCACCTTGAATGCGATTACGGCTCGCACCTGTAAAGTAATGCCCTGCTGCGTAACGCAGGGCTCTGCCACCTCCGCCTCTTGCATGGACAGAGTCAAGAACCGAATTTGGTTCCGCACTGGCAACGCAAATGCGCCATGCCCCACGACGATGCGGAAAGGAGCATCGCCGCGGTTTCTGCTACCGGATATCAACATTGCTTGATTAGGGGACGGGACATGCCAACCGAACATGACGTGCCTTTCTTCTATTGGCGCTAGAGCGGCGCCACCAACACGGAGCGCGCTCCCCTGTCGGCCAGGACGATGACCTCTGCCCCAATGCCGACCGGCTCGTCGGCGAAAGCGATGTAGGACTCAGTCCCTCCGCGGACCCGCAGGAGTACCTCTCCTGCTTGGCTGCCACCGGGGATCGCCACGGTGACGTAAGCCGGGCGCCCCACCACACTGTCGCCCTGCGCGTAACTCATGATCACGACCTTACGCCACCCCAACTGCAAGATAGCTCAAGTGGGTAGTGCCCATACCAGCCAATTGCTGCCCGTCGGGCCGGGAGGGCGTGGCCGGTGCCGGCGGCGGGGGCGGTGGCTCTGGGCAGGCCCAATGTCGGTTGGACCGAAGACCGGTTGGAAAGATCGATCAGCCCGACCGGAGACAGATCACGCCGGCCGAAGGTAGATCACGCCGGCCGAAGATAAGGTAAGCCGGTGCCCAGCGCCAACCGGCTCGCCGCGGAAACGAGCCCTTACCTACTTCAGCACGCCGGCAACCCGGTTGACTGGTGGCCGTGGACGGAGGCGGCGTTTGCGGAGGCGCGCCGCCGCGATGTCCCGGTCCTTATCTCGATCGGCTATTCGGCTTGCCATTGGTGTCACGTGATGGCGCACGAAAGCTTCGAAGACGCCGCCGTCGCCGAGTTGCTCAACGCCAATTTCGTCGCCGTAAAAGTGGACCGGGAGGAGCGGCCGGACGTCGACGCCGTTTACATGGAGGCGGTGCAGCTACTGACGGGCGGGGGCGGCTGGCCCATGACGGTGCTGGCTCTGCCGGACGAACGGCCATTTTGGGGCGGTACCTACTTGCCCCGGGCCAATTTCACCCACCTCCTCGAACGGGTCGTAAGCCTGTGGTCCACCCAGCGGACGGCGATCGAGGACGACGCGGCGCGCCTGGCTGAAGCGGTGCGTAAGGGCGCCGCGCCCCCGGCATCGGCAGGTGAGGTCTCCGGACCAGAGGCCGGCGGGCCCGATCAACCCGCAATTTATGCCACTGCCCTTTCAAATGCAGCCGAAGGGCTGTTGGCTCGCTACGACCCGCAATGGGGTGGTTTTGGCCACGCGCCCAAGTTCCCTCAGGCTGCCAGCCTCGAATTGCTGGCCTATTACTGGTGGCGGTCCGGTGACCATCGAGCCCTGGACGCGCTCTCGCGCACGCTGGATGCCATGAGCTCCGGGGGCATCTACGACCACCTGGCCGGGGGCTTTGCCCGGTACAGCACCGACAGGCAATGGCTGGCGCCGCATTTCGAGAAAATGCTTTACGACAATGCCCTTTTGGTAATGGCCTATACGCATGCCTGGCAGCTGACGGGTTCGGCCCGTTACCGCCAGGTGGTCGACGAGACGGTCGGTTATCTTTTGACCCCGCCCATCCGTCTCCCGGAAGGGGCATGGGCCTCCGCCGAGGACGCAGACAGCGAAGGCCGGGAGGGCCTTTTTTACACCTGGTCCCTCTCCGAAATCGAGGAGGTGGGCGGACAAGAGGCGGCGCAGTGGTACGGCGCTTCCGCCGCCGGCAACTGGGAGGGGACCAACATCCTCTGGCGCCCCGGTCTGGGGGACATCGCCCGGCCGCCGGAGATAGAACAGGCGCGCCGCCAGATGTTCGAGCGCCGCCAGGCGCGCACCCGCCCCGGACTCGATGGGAAGGTGCTGACAGAGTGGAACGCCATGGCGGTAGCCGCTCTGGCTTACGCCGGCGCCGCTTTCGCTCAACCGGCCTGGGTGGCGCAAGCGACGAGGACGGCCGAGGTCTTGGTGGAGCGGTTGCGGCGGCCGGACGGGCGCTGGCTACGGTCATGGCGCCCCACCGCCGGCGTGGCTCCCGGCGTTGGCGGCCCCGGCACCGGAGAAGGGGGCGCCGGCCGTAATGTACTGGCCTACGCGGGAGATTACGCCTGGCTGGTCGAGGCGTTCACCAGGCTCGGCGAGGCGACGGGCCTGAGCTCATGGACGGGCGCCGCGGTAGAAACGGCGACCGGGCTGGTAGATTTGTTTTGGGACCAGAAGGGCGGCGGCGGTTTCTTCACGTACGGCAACGACGCTGAAGACCTCATCGCCCGTATGAAGGACACGCAGGACGGGGCGACGCCTTCCACCAACGCCACCGCCGCTCTGGCGCTGGCTCGTTTGGCCGAGCTCACCGGTGAGCTGTCGTTCATGGAGACGGCGGGGCAGGTTGTGGACCTCATGACCGCCGCTCTTTCACGCGTTCCCATCGCCTTCCCGGGCCTGGCGCGGGCGGCCAGCTATATTTCGTCGGCCAGGCGAGAGGCCGTGATCGCCTCTTCCGATGAGGCCCTGGTCCGCCCGGTCTGGGACCGGTTCCTGCCCGACACGGTGCTGGCGTGGGGCGAGCCATATTCGTCTCCCTTGTGGGAGGGAAGGGACGGTCCCGAAGCGGCCGGCCGCGCCTTCGTCTGTGAGGGCTACACCTGCAAACTCCCGGTGACAGACCCGGCCCAGCTTGGAGTTCTCCTCGACCAACCCGCGCCTGGCCGGAGGGTGGCCGGCCCGCGGGAGGGCCAAACGGGAGCAGGCCAAACGGGAGCAGGCCAGGCGGGAGCAGACCAGGCGGGAGCAGGCCGGACGGGAGCGGACCGGACGGGTCGTGGGCCCGGCGCAGGCGGCGCCGGCGGGATCGGTCTCTCGTGACGAGCGTGAGAATCCCAGCAGAGCTGGGGCTGGGCAGAGAACGGTCCGGCCGAGAGCAGCGGCACGGGGTACAGGCCGGCGGGGGACGACCCCGCAGGGTAACGGTCCGACAGGGTAACGGTCCGACAGGGAGCAGCCCTACAGCGCACGGCCCGAGAGAGAACAGCCGGCCGGAGAGTGGGGCTACGCAGCACGGCGGGGACACCACAAAAGTGCCAACCATCCACACATCGGCCGCCGCCAGCAGCCATTATTGCTAGTGGTGCGTAACGGATCTTCACTGAGGGCGCCGGACAAGCAGATGCCTCGGCTGGACGACTCGCCCGGCACGACGCTGCGGCTCATGGTCGTCTCGACCGGCAACCGCCACTGCGGCGGCATCGACCTGGCCTCGGGAGCCCTCGTTCGAGCCTGGACGGCATACCTCGTCGACCAGCGGCTCCGGCCCTACGACGTCGTCGATGTAACGGTCGCCAGCGACCCCGACCTGCTGCCGGACCCATCAGAGCCCGATGCCATCGTGATCGGCGGCCCCCCCAAGCTCTCTGGACGGCTGAAGGGCCGGCCGGCCGGCCGCCTGATCCGGCCGCTGTTGCACCCCGAGCGGGCACCGCTGCTCGGCAGTTACGGTGCGACGGTCCCGTTTTGGGAACGCAGCCCGGACCACCCGTCTGTAGCGTTGGCCAGGCCGAAGGGCCCGCTGGTCGTCACCATCGAAGAGGGCCGGTTGTGGTGCCACTTCGTCTGGGGCGGGCGGCCGCACGTGCTGGCCTGTGACGACCCTCGTCTGGCTGCCTCCCTCCACCGCAGTGGGCGGACGTTCGCCCAGATGCGCCCGGGTGCCTACATCGTCGTTGCGCTTACGCCACCGGTCGACGGCCATTGCTACAAGGTCGTAGAAGCCGTCGTCCCCCATCGTTAGGGTTAGGCGGGTCGGGCCGAACCCAGCCCGGAAGGCGGCCCGCACCAGCCCCGAAGTCGTCACTGGGCGCGAAGTGCCCACGAGCCGTAGGCGCTGAGATTTGCTCGAGCCAGCCGAGCGTCTGCAGCCGGGACCGGGGCGGACCGAGCCCGCGTCCGGGCCCGCCGCACTCCCGCGTGGTTAGAGTTAGAGCTTGAAGCCCGAGGCCAGCCCCTCGGACATGGCCCAGCCGAAAGCAATGAGCACGTCACGCCGGCCCTGGTCGAGAGCGGCCATCACCGTCGCCACGTCGTTGTCGACGGCGTGATCGTCGTCAGGTTCGTAGTCGAACACCGGGCAGGGAGAACTGTCGCCACGGACGATGAAGCTACGGTCGTCCACGCGACCCTCGGCACCGAAGCGCTTGGCCAACCGCCGCGACCACGCTCGCTCTTCGCCGGAGACCTTGTAGCCGGGACGGGGGCAGATGTCCACCAGACCGTTGAAAGCAGCGAAGCCGCCCGGCTCCCGCAGGCGGGTTGCGACCAGGACGTCCTCGTCGGGGAAGGCCAGCACTGCCTTGCGGAACTGGTCAGCCCGGATGGAATCGAGGATGATAGTGCGCTGAGGGCAGCGCTTTACCGACACGAGACCCCACAGCACGCACGGTGTGCCACCGATGCGTTCCAGAGTGCAGAAAGAAAAACCCACGAGGCGCCCGCGGTCGCGGGCCTGGGTGATCAACACCCACTCGTCTCTCTGTTTAGACAGCAACCCAATGTCCAAGCCGGCCGGGCCGTCCGCCACTATGTCGGCCATGTCGGCGAGCTCGGCATCAGAAAGGGCTGTGCAGTCTTTGGTCTCGACATCGAACATCATGCTGCTGATCACTCCTCACCTAGCTGGGGACCCACGCCAAGTCTAGCGGCTGAGGGCTCCGTCGCTCCACAAACAGGCAGGTCCAAGCAGTACACGGAGCTCTGCCAGCAGACCTGGGCTCATCGTGACGTTGAACTCCTGGGCCAGGTGGACGACTTTGGTGCCGACATGCAGGTAGACCGGAGACTGCCCCGGGTGCTCCCGGAGCACCTCGCGGAGCCGGTTTACCCGGTTGTCGTCCAGGGCGGTGACGGGCACCACGACCTGCAACGGTTCGGAACCGTCGCCGGTCAAATGGGGGCGCTTCAGCTCGGAGCAAACCAGCTTGGGGACTTCGTCGCGCAGGTCGAGCCGGCCCTTGACGCAGACCACCACGTCGTCAGCCAGGAGGTGGCCGACCTCGGTCATCGTGCGAGGGAAGACGAAGACCTCGATCGACGATTGCAGGTCCTCCAGGACGAACGTGGCCATGAGCTCGCCCCGCCTCGTATAGCGGCGGGTGAGCCCGGTCACAACCCCGCCCACCCATCGGTCTCCCCCGTTACGTCCTCCGTACCAGCCGTTGCCGTTGCCGTCGCGGCCGGCTCCGTAGCCGCTGGCCGGCCCGCCGGCCGTCGCACCGCCTTCGGCCCCACCGGCGTCGCCCAGGTCCCGTCCGGGGCCCTCTTCGCGGAGGTCCAGGATCGTGCAGTCAGTGTGCCGCCGCAGAGCGGCCTCGGCGCCGACCAGGGGATGGTCGCTCACGTACAGGCCGAGCATTTCTTTCTCGAAGGCCAGCTTCTGATGTTTATCGAACTCCTGTTCGGGCACCGGCACCCTGGTGTCGTCGAACACGTGGTCCCCATCCCCGGGACCGCCGAAGAGGCTGAGCACCCCCTGGTCGGCCTCCCGCCGTCGCGCCAGGGTGCGGTCGAGCACCTGCTCGGAGACCAGGCATAACCCCTGGCGAGGGTGGCCGAGGGAGTCGAAGGCGCCCGCCTTTATAAGGGATTCAACCGTTCGCTTGTTGAGCACAACGGGGTCGACCCGGTTGCAGAAGTCATAGAAGTCCTTGAAGGGCCCGCCCGCCTCCCGCTCGCTTACGATCCTCTCGACCAACCCCTCGCCTACGTTTCGGATGGCCGAAAGCCCGAAGGGGATAACGCCCGGCCCAGGCCCTTGCGGCTTTTGCGCCTCGGCCGCCAGAGACCCTGTCGGCCCGGCTGGGGACGCCATCGGATCCGCCTGGGCCGCTAGCGAGGCGGCGGCTGACCCTACGGGGGGGGCGGCGGGCGCCGGATCTGCAGCTGAGGGCTCGCCGGGGGCCGAGATCCCGCCAACGGCGGCAGGCCCGGACGTCGCCCCACCCAGTGCCCGACTCTCGCCCGTTGCCGCAGCCCCGGCCTCGGGGCCGTTCGCGGTCTCAGCCCTGTCACTTGGCGAGGGCTGGCCGGCCCGGACGGCGGTGAAGTCGGAGGCCGAGAGGTTGATGTCGGGGACCAGGACCTCGATGCCCATGGCCCTGCACTCGGCCAGGTAAACAGCCATCTTGTCCTTGTCGTCCTTGATGCTCGTGAGCAGGCTGGCCATGTACTCGACCGGGTGGTTGGCCTTGAGCCATGCCGTCCAGTAGGCGACCAGGCCGTACCCATAGGCATGGCTCTTGGGAAAGGCGTAGTCGGCAAACGGCTCGATCATGTCGAACAGGGCTGAGCCGAGCGTCGCCCCGTAGCCGGTGCGTTCGCACCCGGCCACGAACTTCTCCCGCTCCAGCTTCATGATCTCGCGCACCTTCTTGGCCGCGGCGCGGCGAAGGGTCTCGGCGTCTTCGAGGCTGTAGCCGGCGAAGCGCTGGGCCACCCGGAGCATCGACTCCTGGTAGATCATCAAGCCGTACGTGTCGCTCAACACTTCCGCCATGTCGTCGTGGATGGAGGTGATCGGCTTGCGGCCGTTTTTCCGGTCGGCGTAGTCGTAGTGCATGTTGGTGGCCATCGGGCCGGGGCGGTAGAGGGCCACCAGCGCGGCGACGTCGCCCAGTTCGGTAGGCGCGAGTGCCCGGGCCAACGCCCGCATGTTGGAACCTTCGAGCTGGAACACCCCGACCGTGTCCCCCCGCTTCAGCAGGTCGAAGGTTGCCGCGTCCTCGAGGTCGACGTGGTCGATGTCCGGCCTCGAGCCCGTGCCGGACTCGATCAGGTCGAGGGTGCGCTCGACCACGCTCAAGTTGCGCAGGCCGAGGAAGTCCATCTTGAGCAGCCCTAGCTCTTCGACCCCGTGCATTTCGTACTGCGTCACTACCGGAGCGTCTTCCGGCCGGCCACCGGGCTCGGGTTTGCGTTGCACCGGCAAGTGCTCGGTCAGAGGGTCACTCGAGATAACTACCGCCGCGGCATGGATGCCGTCCTGACGGCGCAGCCCCTCCAGGCCTTTGGCCACGTCCACGACCCGCTTCACCTCGGGCTCGGCGGCGTACATCTCCCGCAGCTCCGAGGCCACTTTGTAGCCGTCGGCATACTTCGGGTCCTCTTTGAAACAGGCCCACAGCGGGGTGTCCCGGCCCATGACCAGCGGGGGCATCGCCTTGGCTATCCGGTCGCCCAGGCTGTACGGGTGGCCCAGGACGCGGGCCGCGTCCCGGACGGCCGCACGGGCCTTGATCGTCGAGAACGTGACTATTTGCGCCACATGGTCCCAGCCCCAGCGTTCGGAGGCGTAGCGGATCATCTCACCCCGGTAGCGCTCGTCGAAGTCCATGTCGATATCGGGCATCTGTTTGCGGCCCGGGTTCAAGAAGCGCTCGAAGATGAGGTCGTAGCGAAGGGGGTCGAGTTCGACTATGCGCAGGCAGTAGGCCACACAGCAACCGGCCGTGCTCCCCCGGCCCGGGCCTACCCTGATGTTCTGGTCCTTGGCGTGGCGGATCAGGTCCCAGACCACCAGGAAATAGTCCGAGAAACCCATCGATTGGATCACTCCGAGCTCGTAATCGAGGCGGTCGACCACGTTGGCGGGGACCGGGCTGCCATAACGAGCTTCGGCGCCACGGTAGGTCAGGTGGCGCAAATAATCGTCGGAGTTGGCGAATTGGGGCGGGAGGGCAAAGGCGGGCAGCTTTGGCCTACCCAGCTCGATGCTTACATTGGCCCTTTCGGCTACCCATAGCGTGTTGTCGCACGCTTCGGGGAGCTCTGTGAACAGTGCCCTCATTTCTGCCGCGGTCTTCAAATAGTGTTCCGAACCCTCGAACCGGAACCGCTTCTCGTCGTCCATCGTGGAACCCGTCTGCACGCAGAGCAACGCGTCATGGGCCAGGTGGTCCTCACGGGAGACGTAATGGCTGTCATTGGTGGCGAGCAACGGGGCGCCGATATGCCGGGCAATTTCGACCAGCTGAGGGTTGGTTTTCCGTTGTTTTTCGATGCCGTGGTCTTGCAGTTCGACGAAAAGGCTGTCCTTACCGAATATGTCTTGCAGCCGGGCGGCGTGGGCCGTGGCTTGCTCGACATCTCCCCGCAGCAGTGCCTGGCTGACCAACCCGCCGAGGCAACCGGTGGTCGCAATTACTCCCTCGTGGTACCGCTCGAGCAATTCCCAGTCCGACCTGGGTTTGTACCAATAACCGGATAAATAAGCCTCCGAGGACAATTTGAGCAGGTTGCTGTAACCCCTGTAGTTCTCGGCCAGAAGGGTCAAGTGGTAGTAGAGCTTGTCACCCTCGTCGGCCTCGCCGCCCGTATCATCGAGCCGGCCCCGGCGCAGTGGGCGCTCCAACCGGCTGCCGCCCGCCATGTACGCCTCGATGCCGATGATGGGCTTCACCCCGGCCGCCTGGGCCGCTTTGTAGAAGTCGAGGACCCCGTACATATTGCCGTGGTCGGTGATGGCGATCGCCGGCTGGCCGTCCGCCGCCGCCCGCTTCACGACCTCTTCCACCCGGGCCGCCCCATCGAGCATGGAGAACTCCGTGTGAAGGTGCAGGTGGGCAAACGACGCGCTATCTGCTCCGGCCACTACCTGCTCCTCTTCCTCTCTCGTTCCTCATTGAATGCGAGGGCCTCGCCGCCCACAAGAGCCCCCGGCGGCAACGGCCTGTGGGTATCCTGTGGACAAGATTACAACAGTGTTCTTCTGTTGAATCTAGCGCGCAGGAGTGACGGTGACCATGTGCCCGGTCGTTGGCCGCTGGTGGTCCTGCAGGCGCCGCCTGCGGGCCCCGAAGGGCCCCAGTAGCGCCCCGGAGCGCTATTGGGGCTCATCGGTGCGGCCTTTCGTGGCGGCTCTTTCCGGGCGCTGCTCCCTCTATGGTCTGGTCCCTATGGTCTGGTGCCTATGGTCTGGTCCCCCTGGTCTGGTCCCCCTGGCCTGGTCCCCCTGGCCTGGCACTCATTGGCGGCCTCGCGCACCATCGCCCTCCGGCTCGTTGGTCCGGCTGCGCCGCCGGGCCGCGGTTCAGAGGTAGGTGCCGGGCATCGGCGTGTCCTCGCGGGGGTCGCGCCCTCCCCGGCCGGTCGGGAGTGCCCGGCGCTTGGCGTCTTCGAGCTGGGCGCGCTGAGCCATCTGCTGAGCGAACAGGGTGGCCTGGATCCCGTGGAACAGCCCCTCGAGCCAACCCACGAGCTGAGCCTGGGCCACCCTGAGCTCGGCGTCCGTGGGCACACTCTGGGGGTTGAACGGAGGCGCCATCCGGGACAGCTCGGCGCTCAGGTCCGGCGACAGGCCCTCTTGCAGCTCGACCAATGAAGTGTCGTATATCTCCCGCAATCGGGCTCGGCTGGCGTCGTCGAGGGGCGCCTGCCGCACCTCCTCGAGCAGCTGGCGGATCATGGAGCCGATCCGCATCACCTTCGCCGGTTGCTCGACAACCTCGGGGCTCTCTTCGCTGCCCTCCTCGCCCTGCGCACCCGGGGCGCTCTGGGGCCCGGTTTGCACGACGACGAGCGGCGGCTCATGCTCTCGCGGATTGTTCATCACGGTGCCATCTTTACGCACGGCGAACGGCTGTGGTAACTGCCGGCCGTAACGAGCCGGCCCCAGTCACGTCGGCCCAGTCACGTCGGCCCAGTCACGTCGGCCCAGTCACGTCGGCCCAGTCACGCCGGCTCAGTCACGTCGGCCGGTCACGTCGGCCCAGTCACTT
>DATJUH010000374.1:0-6206 GCA_035502515.1 Acidimicrobiales bacterium | reverse complement strand
GCTGGGCGGCACCACGGAAACACATCCTGTCTCGGACGAGGAGGTCGAGGAAGCTCAGACGGCTGCCACTGCCAGCGAGTCCTAACGGCTGCAGATGCGTCAACGATCCGCGGTCCAACCCCTGGCAGCGTCAAGAAGGCTGAACTGAACCGGGAAATGCGATGAAACATCACTAAGCCGCCACCTGATTTCGGGCGAAGGACGGTGGTTCGACCTTCCGGGAGTACCAGCCCGCAATTCGGCCCTGCTCCACTGGTGCCTGGCGCACGGCTTTCGAGGCCCGGCGCTCGACACGCTGATGTCGAGGGGGGTTATACAGCGAGCGGGCGGGGGCCTGGTCGCCGTCTTTTGTCCACTGAATACCCACGTGCCGCGGCAACGTAAATCGCTTGTGAATGTTCGCCGAGAGAACTAAAGAAGCACGCATGCCGACAGTCATGGTCATGCGCCGTGCCCGCCGCCGGGCAGACGGCCCGAGACGAGCGACGGCGCCGTCTCGGGCAAAACTTCTTACGCCGGCCGGCCGCTGACCGGCTTGTAGCCCAAGCCGGGGTCGCGCCCGGCGAACTGGTCATAGATATTGGCGCCGGCTCGGGCGCATTGTGCCGAGCCCTGGTGGCCCGCGGGGCCGAAGTGGTGGCTATTGAAGTCGACCCCGCGTGGGCCGCCCATCTGCGGGACCTGGCCCGGAACGAGGGCCGCGGGCGGGTCACAGTGCTGCAAACCGACTTCTTGACGTGGCCCCTTCCGGCACGCCCGTTCCGAGCCCTGGCCTGCGTGCCGTTCGGGGCGACGACAGCTATTCTCCATCGTCTGCTCGATGACCCACTGACACCTCTGACCCGAGCCGACCTTGTCGTGCAGTGGGAGGTGGCGCGCAAGCGTGCGGCCGCACCACCGGCCACATTGCTGTCGGCCGCGTGGGCCCCGTGGTGGCAGTTCCACCTTGGCCCCCGGTTGCCGGCAACCGAGTTCCGCCCGGTACCTCGAGTGGACGGCGGCAGCCTGGTCGTCACCCGACGATCCCCGCCGCTGCTGCCGGCGTCCATGGCGCCGGCGTACAACGAGTTCGTCCGTCGTCATTGGCCCTTCGCCTGAACGTGTCCCCACCCTACGAGCCCGAGAACGGCCGAACGCGGACGGGCGGGGCGAAGCAAAAGCAGACGAAATACCCCGCGGCCCACGCCGGCAGGGTGGGAAGCTGGCTACGTGCCAATACTCAACGCCGCCCAGCTGGCCGATGCGCTGCCTTACATCCGCAAGGCGCCCACCACCGCAGGCACCGTCGAGTTGATCGTGGCCCGCCCTTCTGTGGACGAGCGCAGGCTGCTCGCCGAGGGAGTGGTGGACCTCGTGGCCGGGCTCATCGGCGACTCGTGGTCAACGCGTGCCGGGCCCAAGGCCCCAACGCCGCCGGACCCCGAGCGCCAGCTCACGGTGATCAACTCGCGGTTCTCCCGCCTCATTGGTGGGGATGATGCCGGCGCCGCCCTCGCCGGCGACCAGTTGCACGTGGACCTCGACCTGAGCCAGCACAACGTCCCGCCGGGGACGCGGCTGCTCATAGGGGAGGCGGTGGTCGAGATAACCGCGCCGCCCCATACGGGGTGCCAGAAGTTTTCCGGTCGCTTCGGCCTCACCGCGCTTCAGTTCGTGAACTCGCCGGTTGGCCGGGACCTAAACCTGCGAGGCGTCAATGCTCGTGTGATCGTGCCCGGACGTATCCGGGTCGGGGACACTGTCCACGTGGGACCCGTTCGGTCCCGCGACGGCCATGCGTCGCTTGGCCAGCCGGCCCGATGAGGTTCCGAGGCAGTGGCCATGGGGGCACAGCGAGCCAGGCTTGACCATTGCCCGCACCGCGGGCGTCGGACAACGGCGGACGAGACAACTCCGCCGTCGTGACGGCCGGGGCCGTGCCTTTCGGGGATGCTCGGATGGTTTATGTGTAAAAACCGTCAGGACCCGTCCGAAGTTCGCCTCGGCGTCGAGGTCCGCAATTAGCTACAGAGGCCGGCGATTAAAAGGCGTCGCTGCCGTGCACTTTGTCCCGGGTTATCTCGCCCAGGCTGGACCCGGCCACCCCAGGGACGAACTTCTGCATCATGCTCCAGCTCATCTTGGGGAAAATCTCCGTCATGCATTTGTCCTTCAGGGCGCCCGGGTCGTTGCTGTTATGCCAGCTGTCGAGGTCCTCAGTGATCTTCCACGTCGTGCCTTGGCCGTCGGTCAAGTTGTACTGCACGAAGCTGGGCAGCCGGTCCATGATCGACTTGGTGGTAAAGCCCCCGTCCTTCCCGGTGTTGATGATGTTCATGATTGAGTCGCGAGACATGTTGGCCGTCGTACCGGACTCTTTGACGCCCTCACTGCTGGTCTTGCTAAACATGGCATCGTCTCCGTAGACCGTGAACGCGGGAGCGTTGAGCCCGGTCAGGACGGTGAGGCCGGCCACACAGAACGTGTCGTGCAAGGCGTTGGTGGCCTTTTGGATGAAGCCGCTGGACATGAACTCGATGTAGTCGCCATATGTGACCGCTTGGGCCATTTTTTGGTAAGCCGAGTCGTCGCCGCTCTGGCTGGCCAGCCGGGCCTGCTTGAACGCAGCCACTTTGGCCTTGCCTTTCGGGACGTAGTCCTCGCGCAGCAAAAATGTCGTCTCGGCGAACTGGGCGCGGGGGATGGCGCCGCCATCCTTCATGTAGTCCTTGCGCTGGGTGACATCTTCATCGGTGCGTACGATGCCGTCGGCCAACAACTTCATCACCGCGGCATACACCTTTGCCTGGCTGAGATCCTTACGTGACGCCAATGCGAGTTGTAGACCGGTCCGCTTCCGCTTGCCGCTCGACTCGGCCGCCGCTAACTGCCAGGGCTCCACCAGCTTTCGCTCGTCAGACCCGGGCGTCCGCAAGGAGGCCGGCACCGTGAGCCCCAGCGCGGCGAACCTCACCGTCCAGTCGTCGCCGCCTATGTTCTCGACCGATTGCGGGTTGCGAGCCTGCTTTGGGGCCGGGTTGTTCGGGTCGTACCCCTTAACCTGGCTCTTGTCATACTGGCCAGGGTCGGCCAACCCTTCCTGCCCGTAAGCCATCTGCTGGACCTTGCGCCAGTTTTTGTCTTTGAAGTAGTCCCACTCCTTGTTGGCGTCGATGAACTCGACGTACCACTGCATGATCTGGGTTTTGTTGATCATGTGGCCCGAAGCGTAGGAGTCCTGCAGGTAGTGGTCTCCGAAGCCGTTGTTGAGCAGGGCCTCGTTGGCCAGCTTGGCCGACTGGGACTTTTTGATCGCGATGTTGGACTCGGCCTCGGCCTTATCCAGGGGCCGGCGGCTGAAGTCCTCGGCCGCCAGGGCAGTCTGGAGCTGTTTTGCCTCGGTGTAACGGGCCCAGGCCGCCTCGGCGGCCACTACCGCCTTGCCGTGGTAGTCAGCCCAGGCGTGCCAGCTTTCTGGTACGAAGTGGCAGGGGTTGCGGGCCAGGGTAGCCCCGTACTTGTTGGTCTCGCCCTTGGCACCCGTCCCCTGCCCGATGAGGGGCTTGTCACCGGCGAGAAGGTCGGCCTGGCCCTTTTTGCCGCTTATGAAGTCAGGCAATGCGGCCCCGGCAAAAACGACGCTCTCCTGGCCTTCTTCGTTCAGCCCCAGGTTGTTCTTGGCAAACTCCGCCTTGGCCGCCTGGACGTCCCCGCTTCCGCGTTCTCTACGCGTCAGGCTGGCGTTGAGCTTGTCGTAGATCTCACGCAGTCGCAGGAATGTCTCCTTGCGTACGCTCTGGACGATTTGCTTGCGCTGCGCCGGGTCGGCTTTTTGCATGACCTCGAGGCTCCCGTAGAAATCGGCCAGGGTATTGAGCTCGCCGTATGTGACCAGGAGCTGCTTGCCGGGCTTGTCCGCCGGCAGACGGACCGTAATTACGTGGAAGGTCGGGTCTTCCTTGCTCTTGGTCATGGCCTCGTCGGTGGAAGCTTCCGTGGGCGGGTCCGTCTGCTAAAGCGCGATCCGGGACACCTCCTGGGTCAAGACGTGCATGACTTCGCCCTTGGTCACTTCGCCGATACCGGGAAGGTTGACCTTGCCCCTGGTCAGGCCTTTCCCTTCTTTCGAGGTGGCGTCGATGAGATCCTGCCACGTGCCGATCTTGGCCAGGACGGTGGGCTTGGCGTCGCCCAGGAGGCTGTGCTCCCAGGACGAGTGTCGTTGGACGGCGGGCGGCCCGAAGTGCAGGTGACGGGCACCTCCAGCCGCCCCCGTCGTCCCGAGGTCGTGCTCGTGGCTCTGACCCGAGCGGCGGGCAACGGCCGGCGCGCCACCCTGCTGGATGGTGTGCGTGAGCTCGTGGGCCAGCAGTCTCTGTCCGTCGCCCGTCATCGTGTCGGGAGGTGCGCCGTGAAAGAAAATGTCTGTGCCGATTGTGAACGCCTTGGCCTGGACGCGCTCGTTGAGGTCGGTGGCCTCAGGCCCGGAATGAAGGCGCACCTGGCTGAAATCGGCCCCGAAGGCGCTTTCCATCCTGGCCTGGGTGGCACCATCGAGAGGACTGCCGCCGCGCCGGGCCGCCTTAATGGCTGTCTCCGTACCGGCTTCGAGCGTGCCGCCCGCCGCCCCGACCTCTGCCCAACGCCCGAGCACTTTGACTTCGCTCACCGTTTTGGCCTCTTCCCCGCGGCCGGGCGAGACGGCAACGGGGCCAGCAGACAGAGAGGCCACCACCCTGTTGGCGACGTTGTCCGCTTCCTGCTCGCAACGGTCGCCGGCGGGAGAAACATCGAGCTTGGGTTGCGCCGCCTTCAAAAGACCGACCACGGCCTGGTTCCCGGCTTTACGCTGCAGGTCTTGTATCGATGTCGGCCGGGGCGCGTCGAGGCTTCGTCCCGGCGCATGGTTGGCACGGCGCGGTGACCGGGCCGCTTCCAGCCGCTCGAGGTGGGCGTAATCCCGGCGCATAACTGGTCCTCCCGCTTTCTCGAGTTTGCCCGCCACGCTAGCCCCATGACCGCTGACGGCTGCCCAAAACAAAGTCCAGGCAACGAGTGACGGACGACTGGGCGGGAGCATACCCGGTGGCGCTCGCGCCAAGCCCTGCTAGGTCTCGAAAGCGGCACAATTCGGACAATCGAGAACAGCCGACGAGCCCAGGGCGGAGGCGGACGGAGAGAGCCAAGCTTGCGGAACCGGCTTAAAGCGTCGAAAGGTCATGAAACACCCAAATGCGAAATCGCCGACATAACTACGTTCCGGGCTAAGCGCTACCGCACATGAGTCCGAGGCCACATTATGGGCAAGTTTGCTCGGGCCAAGACGCAAGCTCGGGGCTGGCGGAGCGCCGGGCCTGGCCTTGGCCACGTGGCCGCCCGCAGGGGCTTGCTCGCCATCCTGGCCACTACCGCGGTTACGACCACTTATGCCGCCAGCACGATGGTGGCGCCGCCCTCGAGCGCCAGTCAGATCGTGATCTCCGCGGCCGGCTCCCCGACGGTCTACAGCGGCTATGTGGGTGCCACCTCGTTCCACACAGTGGTGAAAGCGGGCAACGTCGGCGACCTGTTCGTTCTCGCCGTCATCAACGACACCTGGGCCGACGAGGTAACGTCCGTCACCGGGGGCGACGTCACCTCCTGGCACCGGGCCGGAGCCCCATTCTTCGACGGCCGCGATGGGCAGATCTTGCAGATCTGGTACGGCCAGGTCTCGTCAACGACCGCCACCGGGCTGGCCGTTAGCTGGGATGGGAGGATCAACAACGCTGACGTCGCCGTCCAGGAGTTCAATGCCGGCGCCGACCCCACCTGGTCTCTCGTTCGGGACGGCGCCTCTTCTTCGCCTTTCCCCGCGCTGAGTTCGCCTGAGAGCGGCATGTTGTACTTCGGCGCAGCCATGGGTTGGGGCAACGCGGCAGCCGGCGCTACTCCCGGGGTGACCTACACCGTCCCCAACGGGAAATTCCTCCTGGCCTGGGATACGGCCGCCAGCGGCAAAGTGGTGCCGGCGGCGACCGGGGCCGGCTCGGTGGCCGCCCTCTTCAAAGCCACAACGCCGGGGCTGACTCCTACGCCGGCGGCCGTTGCCACCACCGCGACCTCGACGCCCACCACCACGACCACAACCGTGGCGCCCACAACGACGACGCTGGCGCCGGCCACAACCACGACGCTGGCTCCGGCCACAACCACGACGCTGGCTCCGGCCACAACGACGACACTGG
>DATJUH010000373.1:0-8441 GCA_035502515.1 Acidimicrobiales bacterium | reverse complement strand
GTCGGCGTACCTCACCAGCACAGGAGACCCTCGCACCGTTTCAGCGTCGCTGCGGGCGCTGTTGCGGTGTCGGACCCCTGCGGCAGCTTCCATCCCGTGCAAGGCCACGTTCAAAAGCAGGGGGCTGATCACCCCGCCCTGGGGAGTTCCCTCCTCAGTCGGACTGAATCGACCCTTCTCCATCACACCCGCTTTTAGCCAGGCCCGGATCGCTTCCCTGGCGGGGAACGAGCCGAGTTGGCCGACGAGGCGGTCGTGATCGATGTGGTCGAACGCCCCGGCCAGATCAGCGTCAAGGATCCACCGGCGCTGGCTGCGTTCACCGCAGAGCGTCTTGAAGATGACCTCGATCGCGTCATGGCAGCCCCGCCCCGGCCGAAACCCAAACGATCTCGGCTCGAAACGGGCCTCCCATTCGGGCTCCAGAGCGTTCTTCACCCGTGCCTGTTGGACGCGATCCGAAATCACCGGTATCCCGAGCGGGCGCTGCTTGCCGTTCGCCTTCGGTATGAACACCCGCTTGACGGGCCGTGCCTTGGCGGGCGGGGCGTGGCGTTGCAAGCGCTCCGCCATCTCCACCCGGCCCGGGTTGGTCACCACGACCAGCCCGTCGACACCAGCCGTCTTGCGGCCAGCATTGCGCTGCGTGACCTGCCGCACGCTGACGAGCGTGTTGCTCCGGCTACGCAACATCAACTTCTGCAGGTTGCGGGCCCTTTTGAGGTCCCCGTCCTGCGTCGCCTTGAAGATCCTCTGCCGTAGCTGCCGTACGTTGTCCTCTTGGGCGTGCCAATCAATGGCATCCCAGTCGTAGACCTCGTCCTCCGGTCCGTTCACTTTGCCGGCCATCACAGCCATCGCCGCTTTCCTCCGTCATCGCGTCCAACTTGCCCTTCGGTTCCAGCGCCTTGAGCATCGAAATATCAAAGGCTCACCTGATCCACGTCGGCTCCCTTTCGGGCCAGGCACAGGGCCTGTATCCGGCCAGTTATACGGAACGACCGCTGAAGGGAGCGGCCTCTGTCCCGCCTTCCTGTCGCCTTTCGGCCACCGGCATTGGCTTCTTGGACCATCCTGTCCTCACGAGGGATTAGGCCTTCCTCACGGTCGGCTTACCGGGCCGAAGCCCGGGCCCCGAGGGGGTTTCCACGTTCCGCACGGTCGAGACCCGACCGGGGAGGGTGCTCTCTGTACCCCGGGGCGACGGTGTTCACACGACCGGCTCCTAGTCACCGGCCGCCGTTGCCGCATCTCAGCGGCCAGCCCTGCCCTCGGCGCCACATCCCATCTCCGAGGGTTTCGATTACGAGGCATCAGCGAGAGTTCACTTGCGTTCACCCGTCCGGCCTTCCCCTTGCCTGTAGCCCCCGGATGGAGCGGGCGCCCTTGGGCGTTTCCCCTGATGCTTCGAACCCCGCCGTTACCAGCGACGCACGCCAAGGTGGGGACAGGTCCACGAACACTGACCCGGGACTCGCTGTCTCCTACATGCTCGACCCTCCAATCAGCGAGCCCACTCATGACCGTGCGACCTCGTGTCGCAACCAAGAAATCGAAGCCCTCGTCGAGGTGGACGACCCTCGTCTTCTCCTCCGACAGGCGCAGTCCCATCGGAGCGAGCACCGCAGAGGCCTCCTCTCGCCGATGTTCGGCGTCGGCGCTGGTACCGGCCAGCATGACCACCCAGTCGTCCGCTTATGCCGAGGACCGGATTATGCCGAGGAACGACGAGGAAGCTAGTTGGCAGGCGAGGATCTTGTCGAGAAGCTCGGCATAATCAGAGGCCCTGGAGGAAGGTGAGGAGCGGGTCATTGGCCCTGTAGCGGCCTGGTGTTGCTCGGGGCGGCGTTGTGCGCGCCAGTGCCCGCTCTTTAACGGCCATGTCCGCGTGGACATAAATCTGCACGTTACGACGAACTCGCCCGTCGCCCAGTCCATGTCGTCGAGCGAGAGCCGGGCGACCTCACCGGCCCGCAGCCCGAGCCGCCAAAGCACAGTAATAATGGCGAAGTCTCGCCGTCCGACGCCCGTCCGGCGGTCGCAGCTCCTGAGCAGGCTCGCCACTTGTCGGTGGTCGAGAGCCTTGGGCAACGAAGCCAGCTTCCAATGCGCCACGCACGGCACACCACCGGCGAGGGCTTCGGGGCCAGGCCCTCGACGTAGAGGTACCTGAGCAAAGCGCGCAGCCTCGTCGTCATGGACTTCGCCGACCCGCCTTGGAGCGGCGAGACTCCGCCAGCACGAACGCGTTAACGTCGGCGGCGCTCAGCTCCTTCAAGTCGAGCTGCCCTTCACCTCGGAAAGACACGAGGAACGAACGGGCGACGCCCACGTAATGGCGAAGGTTGGCTTGGGGGAGGCCTCGTTCTTCGAGCAGATAGCGGCCATAACGGGCTGGCAGTTCCTCAACTGGCGAGGCACCGGGTGCTGTTCCCCAGGCAGCCAGCACGCCCGAGTTGACGAGGTGGCCGGCCAAAGGCTCGAGGCGTCGGGCTGACATTTTGCTCGACGAGGCGCTCCGACGCCGCTCAGCGACGAACGCTCCGGCCAGCTCGGGCGTCAGCTGAGATGCCTCCAAGCCGAAGCCCTCTAGCCACCGGCTCAGTTGCGCCGGCAAATAAAGCTGATCGCGGGAGCCTCTCTAGTACACGAGGGTTTGAGCCCGAGTTCTCCGAAAAACGCCCTCGGCCAAATCGGACCCAGGCGGTGCCGGTTGCACTCGCGGTTGGCACTAGGAGGGCGCCGGATCCATTCTGAGGTAAGACGCCAAGCGATGCAGCGGAAGCCGAATGCTGCAGCAGGCGAGGCGAAAAGCGCCCGACGACTTGGGGTGCCCCAGGTTTCGATGCGAGCCTGGTCAGCAGCACGCGCTGGTGGGCCTGGTCGTGGTTCGGGGTGCGGCCTCCGATCGTTAAAGACGGCTTAGTTCTGAGGCGTGGCTGTCGAGGTGAGGACGATCCCGGAAGGATCGAGGCCGTCCCCTGACTGGGCACCGTCACCACCCAGGTTGGTCTGACCGGTGACGGCTCCAGTCGCAGTGTCGACGACGTACAGGATGCCGCTGTCGAGGCCCGTGACCCAGAGCTCTGAACCATCAGAGGTCACCGCAAGCGCGTCGGGGCTGCCCGCCACAGTGGCGGTCTGGCTAACCTGGCCGGTCGCAGCGTCCACGAAGGACACTGAATCGGAGTCCGGGTTGGCGACATACACGGTTGAACCGTTAGGAGAGACGGCCGCTTGCCACGGCTCATCGCCGACGGAGGTGGTCCGCAGCACTGTGTCGTTCGCCGTGCTGATCGTGGCCAGCTGGCCCGTCTGGGTCTCGGTCACGTACACGAACGACCCGTCCGGCGAAACCGTTACGGACTGCGGCGAGCTGAGGCCAGGCACGAACGCCACTTGCCGCCGGTCGGTCACGTCGAATACGTGGAGCCCGTCCGATGCCGTCACGTAGGCCCGGTCACCGGACGGTGAGAAGGCTACGTCAGTGGGGTCGCCGCTCAAGCCCATTTGACGGACCACCGTGTCGGAAGACGTCGAAATGACGGCTATCCCGTACAAGGGGGTCGCCGAAGTCTGCGGCCCCGCCTCGGTAACCCAGACCTCGCTGCCGTCGGGGGTAACCGCGATCGCCTGAGGCATGAGGCCGACCGCCACCAGCGTCTCGGGGGGGTTGTAGTTACTAGGGTCGAGCGTGGTTGTGTCGATGGCGGCGACGTTGTCCGTGCCCGTGACGGCAAACCAGAGTGTGCTCCCGGCCAGCGCGATGCCCTGGTCGCTGCCGTCATAGTTGTAGTCGCCGGGGTCGCCGGGCACCTGTAGGTCGTCTACGTTGTACGTCTGGACGACGTCGCAGTTGCTAGTCTCGACTGCGCCGAAGCCTTGATAACCCGGCTCGGCAACATAGGCGGCACCGGTGGGGCCGCTGCAGGAGGCGGCCGTCAGCGACGCCTGGTGGCTCGACGTGTGCTTGGCGGCGGAAGACGAGACCGCCAACACGAGCGGTACACCACCAACGGCCAGGATGCCGGCCGCTGTGACGGAGAGGATGATGCGGTTCCGTGCCTTCATCTCATTACACCTCCGTGCCTACAGCAGCAGGAACAGCGGGTCTCACGCCCCGTGGCTGGACCGGGAATGTCTGGGACGCAGCCGGGATGGGCGGGAGCTGGAACTCTCGGACCTGTTGTTCGGCGAGCAGAAGTTCCGCCGCCGTGCCGGGTAGCCGGGGCGCGAGCTTGGGCGCCCGGGAGCCGAGCAAGCTTGCGAGGTTGCCCGCGGTAGAACGCCGCCAAGCGCTGATGTTCGGGTTGACGACCCCGGTGACCGTCTCGAGCAACTGGATCACCGACGTGTGGTCGAACGTGGAATGGCTTACGTAGCCGCCCACGGTCCACGGGGACGCGACGATGCAGGGCACGCGGAACCCGAGCCCGATCGGGTTGGGTGTGCCGTCAACAGTGATCCATTCGCCAGGAGTGCCAGTGGGGGGCGTTGGGGGAGTGACGTGGTCGAAGAGCCCATCGTTTTCGTCGTAGACCACCACGAACACCGTCTTCTCCCACACTGCCGGGTTGGCGGCGATGGCGTCGAGCTTGCTGGCGATGAAGTCGGCTCCTGCAGCCGGAAGGAAGTCCGGGTGCTCGGACTGGTACGAGGTCGGGATGATCCACGACACCGTGGGGAGCTGGTCGTGCAGAGCGTCGTACTCGAACTGTCCCGCCTGGTAAACGCGCATGGCGTTTTGGAACAGCGGAGAGGAGGTCGGCGCGTTCTGGTACTGGTCGAAGTACTCGAGGACGTTCATCCCGTAGTTGTCGATCTCCTGGTACACCTTCCACGACACGCCGGCCTCACTCAGCAACTCCGGGTATGTCTGCCACGAGAAGGCCTCTGCCGGGACGTAGTTGGAGTAAACGGGCCCGCCCAGTCCACCTTCGGGGTTGACTTGGCCGGTCATCAGGTACAGCCGGTTCGGCCAGGTGGGCCCGAGCATCGAGCAGTGGTAGCCGTCGCAGACGGTGAAGGCGTCGGCTAGGGCCCAGTGGAAAGGGATGTCCTGGCGCTCGAAATAGGCCATCGTGTACTGGCCAGCGACGCCGTCTGCTTCGAGGTGAGCGCTGACGAACCCGTTCATCGCGCCGTTGGCCCAGGATTGGTGTTGCGGCCCCCAGGAGTGGCTGTTGGACGGCAGCGCCTGCGCACTCGAGTCGAAGGTGTCGATGTGGAAAGGCAGCAGGTACCCGTTCGGGTTGTCCGTGTCGGGTTGGTAAAAGACCTGCTTGTTCGCCGTCGGGTCGGCGAACCCGCGCACTCCGGGCATGGTGCCGAAGTAGTGGTCGAACGAACGGTTCTCTTGCATCAGCACAACAACGTGCTCGATCTTCGACACCGAGCCCGCCTGGGCTCGGCGGTCCGCTGGGGAAGTAGGGGCGGACTCGAGCAGCTTCCTCAGGTTCTTCGGCAAGGCGAACGATGCCAGTACCACCGCACCCCCCGACGCCAGTAATTGTCGCCGCGTTATCTGCATGGCCATGCGTTCCCAGACTCCTCTGTTTCGCCACGTTCCGCAGATGGTCTACCCGAGTGCTCCTGAACCCCAAGCGACAGCACGGTGAACTTCCGATGAATACTTGATGACGATTGGATGACCTCGACACCGTGCTTGCTCACGCGCCGGCCGAAAGGGCAACGGAGAGCTTACGCTCGGGGAGGTCATCGGGCGGTGCCCGTTTTTAGGGGCAGGCGTCGGGCGGGGCCGCGTCAGTCTTTTCAGCCCGCCCAGAATTGCTGCTGGCGGGTACTCGACAAACCGCCGGCGCCGCAGAGCACCTTGTCGGCGTGTACCTGTCGTCGCTGGAGCTAGATGGGCCTGGCGAACCCAGAGTCGAATAACCGAAGACCCGCTGAGCGCGCGGGCGGTGCGATAGCCAAATGTTGGCCGGATCAGGGCGACGGCCTTTAGTGATCCATAAGTGTCCTTCGCCCCGGGTAAGCCGAGCATAACGGCCACGTCCCGGCGTACCTGGCGAAACTACGCTTGCCTGGTACCCATTATTGGCGATAGCCCAGTTTCGCTGAGCTATTCGCCCACACCGGAACGAGGCCAACGACTTGGTTGACAACGCGGGGCGTGTTGCTGGGGCCGGGGCCCCTTCCAGCCCCGTCCCGGCAGAGGCGGCGGTGTTCGTCCGGGGGCTGCGGAAGGCGTATGGTGCCCTGAACGCAGTCGACGGCGTCGACCTCGAGATCTCCCAGGGTGCGGTCTTTGCGTTGCTCGGTCCGAACGGCGCTGGTAAGACGACGACTGTCGAGATACTCGAGGGCTACCGTCACCGTGACGACGGGCAAGTGATGGTGCTCGGTCACGACCCAGGGAGCGAACGGGCCGCTTTGAAGGCGCGTATCGGCATCGTGCTCCAATCGACCGGGGTCGACCGTTACTTGACTGTCGCAGAGACGCTGGCCATGTACGCGGACTTCTACCCCCACCCCAGGTCGCCGGGCGAGGTCATCGACCTCGTCGGCCTCGGTGCGAAGCGCGACGCCCGCGTCACAACCCTCTCTGGGGGCCAGCAGCGGCGCCTCGACGTCGGGGTGGCGCTCGTCGGCGACCCTGAGCTGCTCTTCCTGGACGAGCCCACCACCGGCTTTGACCCCTCGGCGCGCCGGGAGGCCTGGCAGGTGGTGAAGAACCTGGCCGAGCTGGGAAAGACGGTGTTGCTCACGACCCATTACATGGACGAGGCACAGTTCCTCGCCGACCGGGTGGCGGTCATCGCCGCGGGCCGGATAGTCGCTGAGGGCCCCCCATCGAGCCTGGGGGGGCGTGACCGGGCGCGCTCCCGGGTCAGCTTCCGGCTCGCCCCGGGAACGGCCCTGCCCGAGGGTGTGGCCTGCGACACCGGCCCGGACGGACGCGTGGAGCTGGTTGCCGAGGACCTGACTGCTACTCTGCACCGCTTGACGGGCTGGGCCCTCGAGCGTGGCATCGAACTGGACGATCTGAACATCCTGCGGCCGACGCTCGAAGATGTCTACCTGGAGCTCACCGACGCGTCCCGGGGCCCCGCGGATAGTGGGCCTCAGACCGGGGGGGCGGGTGACAGCCACGCTCGGAGCGGACGCGCAGGTGGCGGCCGGAAGGGGGACCCTCAGTGAACGCGATCGCCCTCACGGCCCGTCAGGTCCGCTACGCCAACAAGGCGTTCTGGCGCAACCCCGCTTCGGCCTTCTTTACGTTCGCTTTCCCGCTCATGTTCCTCGTGATCTTCACCGCGTTGCTCGGCTCGGGCACGGTGCACCTAGCCGGCCGTACCGTCAAGGAGTCGACGTACTACGTGGCGGCCATGGCAGCCTTCGCCGTGGTAAGCGCCTGTTACACGAATGTCGCTATGACCGTGACCTTCCAGCGCGATGCCGGGGTCCTGAAGCGGATCGACGGCACGCCATTGCCTGCCGCGGCCTACTTCACGGCCAGAGTGCTGCACGCGCTCTTCATCGCTATCTTGCTCGTCGCCATCACCGCAGCCTTCGGCAGGCTCGCCTACCAAGCATCAATCCCGAGCGGTACTACGCTCGTCCGCTTCTTGGTCGTGCTCGTCGTCGGTGCTGGCAGCTTCTGCGCCCTCGCGCTCGCGGTAACGACTGTCATCCCGAACGCCGACGCCTCACCCGCGATCGTCAACGCCACGATCCTCCCGCTCCTGTTCATCTCAGGCATCTTTATCCCGCTCGGCGCCAACGCGCCCCACTGGATCGTCTGGGTGTCTCGCATATTCCCGGTCCGGCACTTTGCACTCGGGCTCCAAGCAGGCTTTCTCGGCACAAGCTTTGACTGGGTGGACGTCGGTGTCGTCGCCGCTTGGGGGGCGGCCGGGCTCCTCATCGCCATCCGCCGGTTCAGCTGGGAGCCGCGAGCCTAAGGTCCCCAGACCTCGGCAGACGTTCCCGCCCACACCATCGAGCCGGAGTAGGACCGCGCCGAGCGCGGGAGGCGGCGCCGGCCAGTCGCCCCGATCGGCACCGGTATCAGCGCGATCACACCGGTATCAGCGCGATCACAATTGCCTCGCCGGCCCGTGAAGCCGGCTTTACGCGCATCTTTTGGCAACGAACCCAAACGTCAGGGCACGCCGGCCTGCTATTTGGCCTTCTCACCTCGCCGCTCCGCTAACGCGCAGTGCAACTATGCCCGCCCTCTTGTCCGCCACCATTTTTCTTGGCTTCGACACGCCACCGGCACGAGCGAGAGAGCCGCTCAACATCACCGCCTCGTCCCCGATTCTTCTCCCTGACCCCGCTCCTCGACGTTCTCCCGGTCCCCTCCATCATCACATCCATCATCACCACCACCACCACGTCCTCCCCGGGATCCACTTCGTGGACACTTCATCATGCCTTCTCCTGAAGTACGGCAATGTTTTTGCGCGTGGTCGGCG